>NZ_CP012200.1:1307480-1634350 GCF_001484685.1 Thermococcus sp. 2319x1
AAACAGTCGTGCTGGCGGGATATTCAGCCTCTTCTTCGGAGGAGGTCTTGAGATTACAGACGAGATAAGAGAAAAAGTTGATGAAACGGTGAAGCAGTGGATAGAGGAAGGGAAGGCAATTCTGGTGCCGGGAGTGCTCTTTATAGACGAATGCCACATGCTCGACATAGAGGCATTTTCCTTCTTAGCCAGAGCCATGGAAAATGAGCTGGCACCCATTCTAATCCTGGCAACCAACAGGGGCATCACGAAGATAAGGGGAACTGATCTGGAATCGCCCCATGGAATACCAATAGATATGCTCGACAGACTGCTGATAATCAACACCGAACCCTACAAGAAGGAGGAAGTCAAGGAAATCGTAAAGATAAGAGCCAGAGAAGAAGGCATAGAAATTTCAGAGGAAGCTCTGGAGTATCTGGCAGAACTTGGAGAAAAGACAAGTTTAAGATATGCAGTTCAGCTTTTAGCCCCTGCAAGCATCTTGGCTGGTGGTAGGAGGGTGGAAAAAGATCACATTGAGAAAGCAAGGGAATATTTTGCCGATATAAAGAGAAGCACAGAATACGTCCAAAATCTTGAAGGAATGCTCCGCTAAGCTTTTTTATTTATAACTTTACCTTTAAGTCTAAATGCTTTTAAAGACCCCGCAGATTTTAGTCATAAATTTGCTCAACAAAGCATATATACCACCTAATTACAATCTATGAAACGCTTTCCTCTGGATCGTCTGCTTCCAGTGGAAATCTTTTAAAAGGTGTTGGAGCTATAAAAGAATGCAAAAAATGAGCACAGCTTTGTATTATAATAACTAACTAAAACCAAGAAATTGGTCAAATTGTCAAGAATTGGATGGAGTTCCAATGGAGGGACGAGGAATGTTACAGGAAGGACAGACCAACCTAAGGTCACTTTTTGAAAAATACCTCCACACACAGCGAATCTTCAAAAACAAGGATGTTTTGAGACACAGTTACACCCCCCGAGAACTTCCACACAGAAGAGAACAGATAGAAACTCTCGTTCACATCTTAGTTCCCGTCTTAAGGGGGGAGACACCTTCAAACATCTTTGTGTATGGGAAGACCGGAACTGGAAAAACGGTCACCGTTAGGTACGTAACTGAGGATTTGATGAGGATATCCCAAAAGTACAATGTCCCAGTAGATGTTATTTATCTCAACTGTGAGATTGTTGATACCCAGTATAGAGTCCTGGCAAACATAGTTAACCATTTCAAAGAAGAAAGCGGTATAGAGATTCCCCTTGTGGGATGGCCTACTGATGAGGTCTATGCGCAGTTAAAAAAAGTGCTGGACATGAGGGAGCGCTTTGTGATAATAGTCTTAGATGAGGTAGACAAACTTGTCAAGAAGAGCGGCGATGACATTCTGTATTCTCTAACAAGAATAAACACGGAGCTTAAGAAAGCAAAGGTGAGCATAATAGGCATCTCAAACGACCTGAGGTTCAAGGAATACCTCGATCCAAGAGTTCTCTCAAGTTTAAGCGAAGAGGAAGTCGTTTTTCCGCCGTATGATGCCAACCAACTAAGGGATATACTTATGCAGAGAGCTCAAGAAGCTTTTTATGACGGTGTTTTAGATGAGGCAGTCGTTCCTCTCTGTGCTGCTTTGGCAGCGAGGGAACATGGAGATGCAAGAAGGGCCCTTGATCTGCTGAGAGTGAGTGGGGAAATAGCTGAGAGAGAAATGGCACCAAAGGTTACTGAAAAGCACGTATGGAAGGCCCAAGAAAAGATAGAGCAGGACACCATGGAGGAGGTGATTAAAACCCTTCCTCTTCATTCAAAAATCCTGCTCTATGCAATAGTCCTCCTCGACGAAAACGGGGAGTTACCGGCAAATACGGGTGATGTCTACTCCGTCTATAAAGATCTCTGTGATTACCTTGACCTTGAACCTCTAACCCAAAGGAGAATAAGCGATTTGATAAACGAGCTGGATATGCTCGGCATCATCAATGCTAAGGTCGTCAGCAAGGGCAGATACGGAAGAACAAAAGAGATAAGGCTCAACATAACACCCTATAAAGTTAAAAACATCTACCGCTCTGAAGAGACATTGAGGCCATTAATATCGGTAAGCATGCTCAAGCAGAGGAGGTTGTTCTATGGATGAACTCGTGAGGGGCTTGATGTCAAACAACTATCTAATAACTCCTCCCGCATATTTTCTTTTGTCTGAACACTACAACAAAGATTTTACCCTCCCAGAGCTCATAAAATTTGCAAAGGCAAAAGGGACCTTCATAATAGATGAGATCATCGCAGAGGAGTTTTTGGAAGCTAAGGGAATTATAACGAAACCAAAACACCTGGAGAGATTTATGACAGGTAAAAAACCAGAAGAACAAAGCTTGGGAGAGTCTGAAAAAGGACAAACGCTAGAAATCTCGGAAGCTGAAGAAGCTCCAGCCTTTGTAAGTGAAGTGGTTGAAAAAGCTGAGAAGCTCGAAATTCCAGAAAGCCAAGAGCATTTAACCTCTGAAATTCCCGAAGAACCCTCAATGGGGGAAATAGAGGAGACGAGTGAAGAAGCCGTGGGCCAATTCGTGGAAGAATTAGAGATAATCGAAGAGGACAAAGAAGCTGTAGAAGAATTTGGAGGGGAGGAAGAGACAGAAGAACCTTTTGAGACCAATGGAGAAGAGAATGGAGAAAATGGGGAGGTTAAAAGGAGGGTTATCTTCGAAGAATATGGAATTCCACTCGTAGCTGAAGAAGAGCTGCCCGAAGAGGAAAAGAAGACTTATTCTGTTTATGCCGATTTTAAGGTCTCTCTGAGAGAGGGATTTGAATTTATCGCCGAGAAGATAGAACCGGACTTTAAGATTAAATTCGATGTTAGAAACGTTAAGCTCCAGCCACCAAAGGCTAAAAACGGAACAACTAAGGAAGGAGAGATCATTGTTAAGGTTTACGAGAACTACTTCAAGAGCAGGCTGAAAAAGATGAGAAGAATACTTCGTGAAAATCCCGAAGTTTCTGGTGTTATTGATATAGGAAAGCTAAGCTACATAAACCCCGAAGGGGACGTAACGATCATAGGGCTTGTAAATTCAAAAAGAGAGACAAGAAACGGATATATGTTCGAGGTTGAGGACTTAACCGGGATAGTAAAGGTCTTCATAGGGAGAGACAAAGAAGATTACAAAAAAGCCTTTGAAATAATGCCCGACAGCGTGGTGGCGTTCAAGGGAAGGTACTCAAAAAGAGGGATATTTTTTGCGGAAAACATCTACCTCCCAGATGTCCCGCTGTACAAAAAGGAGAAACCGCCTCTGGAGGAAAAGGTGTATGCTGTTCTGATAAGTGACACACACGTGGGAAGCAACAAGTTCTGTGAAAAGGCATTCATGAAGTTTTTGGAATGGCTAAACGGCAATGTAAACACAAAAGCTGAAGAGGAGATTGTCAGCAGGATAAAATACATGATAATAGCCGGCGATGTAGTTGATGGAATTGGCATATATCCGGGCCAGTACAACGAACTAAGCATACCTGATATTTTTGATCAATACGAGGCTCTCGCCAATTTGCTCTCCAACGTCCCCGATCATATAACCATGTTCATAGGCCCCGGAAACCACGATGCCGCAAGAACTGCTTTGCCGCAGCCGGAATTTTATAGAGAATACGCAAAGCCCCTCTATGACCTCAAGAATGCTGTCATAATAAGCAACCCTGCCGTCATAGATTTACACGGAAGGGAGTTTCTCATTGTTCATGGAAGAGGAATAGAGGACGTTGTTAGTTATGTTCCGACTATGAGCCACCACCAGCCCGTGAAACCCATGGTGCAGCTTTTGAAATTAAGGCACGTAGCTCCAACTTTTGGAGGAAAAGTGCCCATCGCCCCAGACCCAGAGGATTTGCTCGTCATAGAGAGTGTCCCAGATTTAGTTCAGATGGGTCATGTTCACGTTTTGGACTATCAGACATACAGGGGGGTCTTCCTTATAAACTCCGCAACATGGCAGGCACAAACGGAGTTCCAGAAGATGGTCAATATCGTCCCAACCCCAGCTAGAGTTCCAATCATAGATGTGGAGACCGCCAAGCTAAGAATGATAGTCGACTTTAGTAAGTGGTGTGACGTTTGAGGTGAAATAACATGGAGCTCTACAGTGAGGATATGAAAAAATACTTCGAATCCCTCCAAAGGGAGATTGACAAGGCTTATGAAATAGCCAAACAAGCCAGAGCTCAAGGAAAGGATCCCGTGAGAGACATCGAAGTTCCCCAAGCAACCGATATGGCTGGAAGGGTTGAGAGTCTTGTGGGTCCAAAGGGGGTTGCCGAGAGAATAAGGGAGCTTGTAGAGGAACATGGAAAAGAACTGGCCGCCCTCAAAGTTGTTGATGAAATAATAGAGGGAAAATTCGGAAAGTTTGAGAGCAAAGAGAAGCTTGCCGATCAATCTGTAAGAACCGCCTTGGCAATTCTAACCGAAGGTATCGTTTCTGCTCCGCTCGAAGGAATAGCCGATGTTAAAATAAAGAAAAATTCAGATGGGACTGATTACCTTGCAATTTATTATGCCGGACCAATCAGAAGTAGCGGAGGAACGGCACAGGCTTTGAGTGTTCTTGTTGGGGATTACGTGAGAAGGAAGCTTGGCCTTGATAGGTTTAAGCCAACTGAAGAGCACGTGGAGAGATATGTCGAAGAGGTAGACCTCTATCATAGGGCCGTTACAAGGCTGCAATACCATCCCTCACCAGATGAGGTTCGTTTAGCTGTTAGGAACATCCCAATAGAGATAACTGGAGAAGCAACCGATGACGTGGAGGTAAGCCACAGAAACGTTCCGGGAGTTGAAACAAACCATCTGAGAGGAGGAGCAATCCTGGTTTTGGCAGAAGGAGTTCTTCAAAAGGCAAAGAAGCTTGTAAAGTATATAGACAAAATGGGCATTGAGGGATGGGAATGGCTGAAGGAGTTCGTCGAGGCAAAGGAAAAAGGCGGCGAAGAGGAAGAGAAAGGGAAAGAAGAAAAAGAAGAGAAAACAGAAGAAAAGACCACAGTAAAAGTTGAGAAAGGCTTCTACTACGAGCTCTATGAGAAGTTCAGAGCAAATATAGCCCCAAATCCAAAGTATACAAAAGAGATAATAGGTGGAAGGCCTCTCTTTGCTGAACCATCAAGAAACGGTGGCTTCAGGCTTCGCTATGGAAGGAGCAGGGTGAGCGGATTTGCAACGTGGAGCATAAACCCAGCTGTTATGATAATGGTCGATGAATTCTTGGCTGTAGGAACCCAAATGAAGACCGAAAGGCCAGGAAAGGGTGCAATTGTAACTCCAGCGACAACTATAGAAGGCCCCATTGTAAAGTTAAAAGACGGAAGTGTCGTGAGGGTTGATGACTACTACAAAGCCCTCGAGCTGAAAGACCAAGTGGAGGAGATTCTATATCTTGGAGATGCCCTTATAGCATTTGGAGACTTTGTGGAGAACAATCAAACACTTTTACCTGCCAACTATGTTGAGGAGTGGTGGATTCAAGAGCTTGTGGAGGCAGTAAACAAAGTTTATGAACTTGACCTCAGGCCCTTCCAGGAAAACGAGAGGGAAATTGTAGAGGAAGCCGCAGATTACCTCGACTTAGACCCAGAATTCCTTGCAAAGCTTCTTCACGATCCGATCAAGGTAAAGCCTTCAATTGAAGATGCCATACACCTCTCGCGCATTCTCAAGATACCCCTCCATCCATACTACACCCTCTACTGGAACACCTTGGAGGTTGAAGAGCTTATCTCTCTCCAAAACGCCCTCGTAAATGCCAACATAGAGTGGGGAGAGTATAGAGGGTTCAAATACGCAAAGAAAGTCGAAATTCCCCTCCAGTCTCTAGGAAAAGCTAAAAGATATCTGGAGCTTCTTGGGGTCGAGCATAGAGTGTCTGGAGACCTTGTTGTAATTGATTACCCATGGTCCGCCGCGCTACTAACTCCTTTGGCCAATTTAGAGAAGAAAATTGAATTCAAAGAATTCCACACCCCCATAGACCTGATAAATGAGGTAAGTGATGTCAAGCTTAGAGACAGGGGAATCAGCTGGATAGGGGCAAGAATGGGAAGACCGGAAAAGGCGAAAGAAAGAAAAATGAAGCCTCCTGTTCATGTTCTCTTCCCAATAGGATTGGCAGGAGGAAGTTCGAGAGATATTTACAAAGCTGCCCAAGAAGGAAAAACGGCGGAAGTTGAGATAGCGCACTTCAAATGCACAGACTGTGGTCATGTGGATATCTACCCAACATGTCCCAAATGCGGGGGCGAGGCTAAGCTACTCTACCACTGTCCCAAATGCGGCTTTGAGTCAACGATCGACACGGAATGCCCAAAATGTGGTATAGAAATGAAAGCCTACCGCAAGAGAAGAATAAATCCCTCAGAACTATTAAGCAACGCTATGCAAAACGTTGGAGTTTACAGCCTTGAGAAACTCAAAGGCGTAATGGGTATGAGCTCCGCCCATAAGATAGCAGAACCCCTTGAAAAAGGAATACTAAGGGCAAGGAATGACGTCTACGTCTTTAAAGATGGCACAATAAGGTTCGATGCCACAGATGCTCCGATAACACACTTCAAACCCAAGGAAATAGGTGTAAGCGTTGAAAAACTGAGGGAGCTCGGCTATACCCATGACTTTGAAGGGGAGCCCCTTGTAAGCGATGAACAAATAGTTGAGCTCAAAGTTCAGGATGTAATCCTTTCAAAGGAGGCTGGAAAATACCTTGTCAGGGTTGCAAAGTTTATAGATGATCTGCTTGAAAAGTTCTACGGGCTGCCAAGGTTCTACAACGTTGAGAAGATGGAAGATTTGATAGGGCACCTCGTGATTGGTTTAGCCCCCCACACCTCTGCTGGAATTATTGGAAGGATTATTGGGTTTGTTGACGCCCTTGTAGGCTATGCTCACCCGTATTACCACGCTGCAAAGAGGAGAAACTGCTTCCCCGGAGACACGAGGATACTCGTGCAGATTAACGGGGAGCCAAGGAGAATAACACTCCGCGAGCTGTACGAGCTCTTTGAGGACGAGCGGTATGAGAACATGGTCTACGTGAGAAAGAGGCCGAAGGTCGAGGTCAAGGTCTATTCCCTCGATCCTGAGAGCGGAAAGGTCGTCCTTACTGAGGTGGAGGACGTCATAAAGGCACCGTCAACGGATCATTTGATAAGGTTCGAGCTCGAGCTCGGCAGAAGCTTTGAGACAACCGTTGACCATCCGGTGCTCGTCTATGAGAACGGAAGGTTCATCGAGAAGAGGGCTTTCGAGGTCAGGGAAGGCGAGCAAATAGCGGTGGTTGAGGGGAATAAGGTGATAGCTTCCCGTATTGGGCGCGTTGAATATATTCCTCCAAAAGATGACTTTGTGTTCTCTTTAAATGCCAAGAACTACCATAATGTTATAATAAATGAAAATATTGTTACACACCAGTGTGACGGTGATGAAGATGCTGTCATGCTCCTTCTCGATGCCCTGCTCAATTTCTCGCGCTATTATCTCCCAGAGAAGCGCGGTGGAAAGATGGACGCCCCGCTGGTAGTCACAACCCGTTTAGACCCAAGGGAAGTTGATAGCGAAGTCCACAACATGGATGTTGCTAGATATTATCCTCTGGAATTTTACAGGGCAACTTACGAGCTCAAATCTCCAAAAGAGCTCGTTGGAGTTATTGAGAGGGTAGAAGATCGCCTGGGAAAGCCAGAAATGTACGAGGGATTGAAGTTCACCCATGACACTGACGACATCGCCTTAGGCCCAAAAATGAGCCTCTACAAGCAGTTGGGAGATATGGAAGACAAGGTTAGCAGGCAATTAGCGCTTGCGGAACGTATTAGAGCTGTAAACGAACACCACGTCGCTGAAACTATAATAAACTCCCACATAGTGCCGGATTTAAGAGGAAACCTGAGGAGCTTTACAAGGCAAGAGTTTAGGTGTGCGAAATGCAACAGCAAATACCGTAGACCGCCTTTAAGCGGAAAATGTCCAAAATGTGGAGGTAGAATAGTGCTCACGGTGTCAAAGGGAGCAATTGAGAAATACCTCCCAACTGCGAAGATGCTGGTTACCCGTTACAACGTTATAGATTACACAAGACAGAGGATCTGCCTAACGGAGAAGGACATAAAAACGCTTTTCCAAAACGTATTCCCAGAGACCCAAAGAACCCTCCTTACCCTTGGAGCGGACATTTGTGAGAAAATGACAGCGGAAAGAACTGGGAAGGCAACAAAGAAAAATGGATACCTCGATGAGTTAAAAGAAAACGGAAAACTAAAGAAAGCCGAAAAGAAAGAGAGCAAAAAGGAGCAAAAGGAGAAAAAAGATGAGCCCAAGCCAAAGAAGAAAAAGACCAAAAAAGTTATCAGCTTGGAGGATTTTTTCGGTAGCTAAGCCTTGGGTTGCCGAACAAAAAAGATAAATACTACAAGTTCCAATATCTCTTGGGAAAGATGAAATTAGTGCCCAGTGTGGCTTACCTCAGAATCCAGAGGCAGTTTTATGTAGGTTATTCGATGGCATTAGCCGGATGGATAGGAGAGCATCTGATTATTCGTAAGTCTCTTCCAAAGCCTTCTTTTGTTGATAGGGCTTTGAAAAAGCTTGGTTTTTCCCTCGTTGGAGAAGAAATTGGAGAAGACGAGTACTCGTATTTCTTTAAGAGAAAGGACGTGGGAATTTCTGCATTTTTTGAACCCTCAAACGACCTGCTGTTTCTTCAGATATACCCCCTCAAAAAGAGAATAACCTCCGGCATAAGCGTAAGGGCGCAGTACATAGAGTTCTACGATCAGTTCGTTGTTTCAATTGAGCCTGCGCAAAAGCTTCCTCCCGGAATAAGAAGTCTGGGCATTAATCCATTAATCCTTGAGGACTACTACCCAATCTCAGCCCCCTACTGGGGAATGGTGCACGAGGATTGGGAAAACGACTTAAAGATGCTTGTCATGGTGAATGAGATATTCGAGGAGCTTGAGAGGAATGAATACCGCTGTCCAGTCTGCTTTTCCGAGCTGAGTGTGGAAGACAACTATCTAAAATGCCACACCTGCGGATTTGTATATACGGCTGAAAGCGAGTTCGAGAAGGTAGTATCAAGGTTCTCATTGGGCATTGGAGAGGAGGAGATTATCTTCTAGCTGTTCTCTTGCAGTAAAATTTATAAACGCACCCATAAAGTAGTGATTGGGCGCAGCCCCGTGGTGTAGCGGCCAAGCATGCGGGACTTTGGATCCCGCGACCGGGGTTCGAATCCCCGCGGGGCTACCAAATCCAGGGCTCCAGACCAAATCCTTTTTAAAACAATTATCGCAGGGAGTTTTCCTCTGAACGCTGCGAATACCTTCAGTTAACTTAATGTAGCAAATTTATTAATCCCTTCTCCAATATCTCAAGGGTGGTGGCGATGATCAAACTAATCTCCTTCGACGTCTGGAACACCCTTCTGGACATAAACGTCATGATCGAAAGCCTTGTAAAAGCCCTATCAGAACTTTTGGAAGTTCCTGAAGAGGAAATTATGGAGAACATCCTCAAAACAAGGGAGGAAATCAAAAAGATAAGGAAATCAAAAAGTGGCAGCCCGGAAAAAGCCCTGGAAGAGAGTCAAGAACTCCTCGCAAGGGCTTTAGGGGTCGATGTAGAAATAGTGAAAAGGGCCGCAGCAAAGGCCACCCTAAATGTTGGTGAGGAAATAGTCCTTCCCGGTACAAAAGAAACCCTAAAAGCACTCCATAGAGAATATATAATCACCACAACAGGCAACGTAATGTTCTGGCCTTCCCCCTACACAAGGCTAATCTTAGAGAAATTTGGTCTAGCCGATTACATAACCAAGCAGTTCTATTCTGATGAGATCAAAGCCTATAAGCCCATGAGGGAGGCGTTCTTAGCACCGCTGGCGTATTTTAACGTATCTCCAGAGGAAGCACTCCACATCGGTGACACAAAGGCTGAAGACTTTGAGGGGGCCTTAAAGGTGGGAATGTATGCATGCTGGGTAAATCCAGAAGCAGAAAAAGTCGAGAGAATTCATGAGAGAGGCTTTGTTGTTAAAAGCGTAAAAGACCTTCTAAAAGTGCTTCCTCAGATTTGATTTTCCAATTTTTGAACTATCAAAGTAGAAAAGTAGAAAAGGGTTCAAACCTTTATGCCGCCCATTACAAGAGCCATGGCTGCCTTTTGGGCATGTAACCTGTTCTCCGCCTGATCCCATACAACGCTGTTTGGCGAGTCTATGACGTCGTCGGTAACTTCCTCTCCCCTGTGGGCCGGGAGGCAGTGCATGAAGATGTAATCCTTCTTAGCGTGCTTGACGAGCTCTTTGTTAACCTGGAATGGCATGAAGATCTTTCTCCTTTGCTCCGCCTCGGCCTCCTGCCCCATGCTCGCCCATACGTCGGTGTAGATTACATCGGCATCTTTAACGGCCTTAACCGGGTCGTGGAGGAGTTCAAAGCTTCCACCGCTTTCGGCAGCATTCTGCTCTGCCCACTTGATGACCCTCTTGTCTGGTTCATAGCCTTCTGGAGTGGCAACGACCACGTTGGCTCCAAGCTTGGTTCCGGCTATCATGAGTGAGTGGGCCACGTTGTTTCCGTCTCCAACGTAGACTATCTTAAGCCCCTGAATCCTGCCCTTCTTCTCAAGTATCGTCTGGTAGTCAGCTAATGCCTGACACGGGTGGGAGAAGTCTGAGAGACCGTTTATTACCGGGACGCTCGCGTACTTTGCCAGATCCTCAACGTCCTTGTGATCGAAGACCCTCGCCATGATTCCATCAACGTACCTGCTGAGAACCCTTGCCGTGTCTGCTATCGTCTCTCCCCTTCTCAACTGCAAATCTTGGGCATTCAAGTAGAGCGCATAGCCCCCGAGCTGGTAGATTCCAACCTCAAAGCTTATTCTTGTTCTCGTGGAGGGCTTTTGGAAGATCATGGCTAAAGTCTTACCCTCAAGAACGCGGTGCGGCTTTCCAATCTTGTTCCAGATCTTCATCATTTCAGCCGTTTTGAGAATAGTCTCGATTTCTTCTCTTGTAAAATCCTGAAGGCAGAGGATATCTCTTCCGGCTAAGCTTACCACCATGCGCATCACCGTTTAAAGCTTGGCGTTTTCTTTAATAACTATTTCGTCGTTAAAAAATACTCAGCGGCGAAAATTTTCAAAAAATTTCTGAAAACTAATGGATAAATGTAAACTAACATAAGCCAATATCTTGCTGAAGTTTTCAACAAGGCTAATAAGGGAAGTTCTCCTTTTACTGCCGGTGGGGGAGATGGAAGGCTTAAAGGTCAAACTAGTAAACTACACTCCAAAACCCCTTGAAACAGTAACTTGGGCTGCGTTGATAAGCTACTGGGATGAGTGGGAAAGTGAAGCCTTCGAAAGAACAACTATGGAGGATGTTGAAAAGCACTTGCCGAGGGTTCTGGGCTATGGGCATGAATCAATTCTGGAGCATGCCGTTTTTACCTTTGCAATTGAAGGGTGCTCAAGAATCTGCACTCATCAACTTGTTAGACATAGACTAGCGAGCTATACCCAGCAGTCAATGCGCTACATCAAGATAAATCCCGAAGATGTAGAGGAAACTTTTGTTATTCCGGAGAGCATTAAAAAGAAGCCAGAGCTGTATGAAAAGTGGAGAAAGTTGATGAAAGAGGCGATGGAGCTTTATGAAGAAACCTATGCCAGAGGGATACACCAGGAGGATGCACGTTTCATCTTGCCACAGGCAGTGAGAACCAAAATCGTGGTCACAATGAACTTGAGGGAGCTCAAGCATTTTCTCGGTTTTAGAGCGTGTGAAAGGGCACAGTGGGAGATAAGAGAAGTTGCGTGGAAAATGCTTGAGGAGATAGCCAGGAGAGAAGAGCTGAAACCAATAATAAAGTGGGCAAAGCTTGGTCCGAGGTGCATAGCCTTAGGTTACTGCCCAGAGAGGGAGCTAATGCCACCCGGTTGCTGGAAGAAGACGAGGGAGTTGTGGAAGAGGGTTTCTGATTAGTGGGGCGGTAAACATTGACTTTTCCACTTCTTTAATTGTTAAAAACCGGACACAGCTGTTCCTTCCTACGTCCTCTATACCCTCATAAGGGATGCCCTCAATGAGGGGCAGGAGAGTGCTCATTGACGACTTCATGGACACCTTTCACATATACAAAACCCAGCTGGAACGGGCAGGGGTTGACGTCTCCCTCTTCGACGAGGTGTCATAAAGATAGGGGGAATATCCGACGTTGGTAAGGTCGTTGGGAGGATAAGCGCGGGGGCTCGAGATACACGCGGGTGCAGTTCCTGAAGGTGGATTCCTCATAAACCCGGTGCTGGGCCTCGAGAAGGCCCTCCTCTTCGCGGATGACAGGGTTGAACTTAGGGGAACCCTCGCCGGGATATCCGTACACCTCGGGGATAAGAGGAGGATAGCCGTCTACTTCGTGGACAAGGACATACTGAAGGGCGTCCATCCCGTGGTGCTCTCGATTATAGAGTTCATGGCCACTACTCTCGTTGACGTGGAGAAAAAGGGAAGGGTTTATACCCGGGAGGTGCTCAAGTCCATAACGCCTGAGGTAGACGGGAAGATGTTCAGCTGCGACATTGACAGGCTTGAAGGCTAAACCAGCTCTTCTATCGCTTTTTTCAACTCCCTATATGCCTCCTCAAGGGACTCTGGAATAACTTTCGTGTCCGCTATCACGGGCATAAAGTTGGTATCTCCATTCCACCTCGGCACGATGTGAAGGTGAACGTGGTCGTCTATTCCGGCCCCGGCCACTCTCCCAAGGTTAACGCCCATGTTGAAGCCATCTGGATTCATAGCTCTCTTTAAAACCTTTATCATTAGCTGGGAAAGCTTCATTATTTCCAAAAGCTCCTCATCGGTGAGGTCTTCCCATTTTCCAACGTGCCTGTAAGGAGCGATCATCACGTGGCCGGGGTTATAGGGATAATTGTTCATGATAACAAATGCATGCTTACCTCTGTAAAGGATTAATCTCTCTTCATCGCGGTTTTCTTTGGGGAAATCGCAAAATATGCAGCCGTTGTGCTTTGGGGAACGAATGTACTCGATTCTCCAAGGTGCCCAGAGTATCTTCACGCTCTCACCTCAATTGGGAGAGAGTCCAGAGATTAAAAATGTTTCTCATAAAGTTTTTAATTCTCTCCCTGTATTCACCCTAGGTGATAGAACATGAAAAGGAAAGGCATTCTCATAATTCTTGACGGACTCGGAGACAGACCCGTAAAAGAACTTGGTGGAAAGACTCCTCTTGAGTATGCAAGAACACCAAACATGGATAGGCTCGCAAAGATTGGAATTCTCGGGCAGCAAGATCCCATAGCTCCGGGAAAACCTGCCGGAAGCGATACAGCGCATCTGGCAATTTTCGGTTACGATCCATATCAAACATACAGGGGGAGAGGTTTCTTTGAGGCTCTGGGAGTAGGGCTAAACTTGGACGAGGATGATTTGGCGTTTAGAGTTAACTTCGCCACAATCGAGAACGGAATAATAACCGACAGGAGAGCTGGTAGGATAAGCACGGAAGAGGCTCACGAGCTTGCAAAGGCCATTCAGGAGAACGTCAAAATACCGGTAGAGTTCGTATTTGTTGGAGCAACAGGCCACAGAGCCGTTCTCGTGCTCAAAGGCATGGCCAAGGGATACAAGGTTGGAGAAAATGACCCTCATGAAGCTGGAAAACCACTGCACAAATTTGAGTATGCCGATGAGGATAGCAAAAAAGTTGCGGAAATTTTAGAAGAATTTGTGCAGAAAGCGCATGAAGTTCTTGAGAAGCATCCAATAAACGAAAAGCGCAGAAAGGAAGGCAAGCCGGTGGCAAATTATCTCCTCATTAGGGGCGCCGGAACCTATCCAAACATCCCAATGAAGTTCACCGAAGAGTGGAAGGTAAAGGCTGCCGCCGTTGTTGCAACTGCCTTAGTTAAAGGCGTTGCAAGGGCCATAGGCTTCGACGTTTACACTCCCGAAGGAGCCACGGGTGAATACAATACAAATCCAATGGCCAAGGCAAAGAAAGTCGTTGAGCTTTTAAAGGACTACGACTTTGTGTTTCTCCACTTTAAACCAACCGATGCAGCCGGGCACGATAACAACCCCATGAAAAAGGTGGAAATGATTGAAAGGGCCGATGAGATGATTGGTTATATACTCGAACATGTGGACCTTGAGAACACGGTGATAGCTATCACCGGAGACCACTCAACGCCATGTGAAGTCAAAAACCACAGCGGCGATCCGGTTCCTCTGTTGATTGCCGGCGGAGGAGTCAGAGCAGATTACACAGAAAGCTTTGGCGAAAGGGAGTGCATGCGCGGAGGAATAGGAAGGGTCAGAGGAAAGTACATAGTGCCCATGATGATGGATCTAATGGGAAGGACAGAAAAGTTTGGAGCTTAGCCCCTTTTCCTCATTCCCGTTTCCCAGAAAAAGAAAGTAAACAGAAAATGTTTTGGAAAAAGGTATAAAATCAGCCAACATTGGATGCTCTTCGCCCGTCGAGGTGCTTTAGAGCCTCTATTAGTTTGTCATTTTCCTCTTTTTTCCGAATGCTGAACCTTATGTGGCCGGGCAATCCAAAACTTGAGCAGTCCCTAACGAGTATCGCCCTCTCTTCGAGCTTTTCAACAACACTTTTTGCATCTCCAACGTATTTGATAAAAAAGTTTGCATCGCTTTTCACCTTTAGCTCATGTTCCATCCGCTCTTTTTCTTTCCAGATTAGTGGCATTGTTCTCTTTAAGTGTTCAAATCCATCCGCTATGACAAACTCTAAAAACGCATAGCCAAGGGATCCAATGCTCCAAGGCATCCTTACACTTTTGAAGGCCCCCTCAAAGCCAACAACGTAGCCAACCCTAATCCCGGGCAGGCCATAGCTCTTTGTAAATGTTCTCAGCTTTACTATGTTTTCACTTTCAGGGCTTTTTGCATCTTTAACAAAATCTATAAAAGCCTCATCTAAAACGAGAAGTGAATTTTGATCTTCTACGGCTTGTATTAGAGGCTTAAGCTCTTTCACTCCATAGAATTTTCCATCAGGATTGTTGGGATTGCAGAAAAAGACAATACTCCCTTTATCGACCTTCTCAGCCATTGCTCCGGGATCATTTGGAGCCTTCACGATCTCAGCCCCGAAGATTCTTGCAATCCTCTCGTATTCTTCGTAGGTGTGCTCCGGGATAATTACTCTTCTTTTTTCTTTCATTGCGAGGATGCCAACTAGGTATAAAGCCTCGGTTATCCCAGCCGTGACCGTTAATGGTTCTCCTATGAGGTTTGAGAGCTCTTCCTCAAGTCCTTCCCAGTAAAGGTAGCGGTTGCTCAAGGCTTTAGCACGCTCAACCATCTCATCCACCCATTCTGGAAGATAGGGGTTCAATGAGGCTGAAAAGTCCAACAATCCCTCTCTTCTGGCACCCCCGTGATGAGCTTTAAATTTAACAGGCTTAAGCATTCTACCACCTCCACATAACCAAAGCAGATGTAAGTATCCACTCCCCCACAACGATCCAGTAAACTCTAAGAGCCCGCTTAATATCCTCAAGTCCCGGAGCTCTGCCATCAAAATAATAAACTCCCTTTTTCTCAAGCCAGACTCCCAAAACGGCACTCATTGCTGCAATTGGTTTATCACCATTTATTTTAAACTTGGCCTTTTTGTAGTGAGACAGCACTTTCCTAGGACCCAAAGGAAGAAACAAAAGAACGGTCAAACGGGCGGGAATGAAGTTCGCAATATCATCCATCCTCGCCGCAAGCTTCCCAAAAAACTCGTATCTCTCATTCCTGTATCCAATCATGGCATCGAGGGTGTTTATGGCCCTATACACCAATGCCCCGCTTAGCCCAAAGAGGAGAAAATAGAAAATTGGAGCAACCACACTATCCACGATGTTCTCGGCAAGGCTCTCGATTGCTGCTGAATTGAGATGATACCTATCTAGGCTTTTCACATCTCTGCTCACAATCAAACCAACGTACTTTCGCTGTTCTTCAATGTCTTCTCTTATGGTGTCCTTTACATGCCAGGCAAGGCTTTTTACAGCAAAAGAGCTCTTTAAAAGGTAAACGCTCAAGCCAATGCCGAACCATTTGGGCAAAAAATCCGGGAGTTTTGAAAGGAAAAGGGCAAAGCCAATCACAGCCATTGTCCCCAAAGACCCTATAGCAAAATCCAGAGCTGGACTTCTCCTTCTGTAGTGTCTATCAAAAAATTCAATGAGCTTGCCAAACCACACTACGGGGTGAGTTAAGGTAGGTGGTTCTCCTATAGCTAAATCCAACGCCAAAGCAAGGAGAAAGATTATCAGCTCCATTTTGGCATCAACAGTGTTGGACATTTTATCCTTTTAACTCTTTCTGGAGCCCTCCTTATTTGACGACGATCTTCTAAGCCCTAAACTGTCCCGCCATGAATTGAGACAAATGCCTTTCTTATTTCTTCATACTCTTCAAGAATCTCCTCGTTTGGTTCTTTTATTCCTCTCCTAACGTACCAGGCTGGATGTTTAAGGTAAAGTGCATCAAGGTCAAGCTTTTCCAGGGCTTTCCGGGCGGTTTTTCCAATGGCAAAAATGGCTTTAGGCTTGAGGATATCGAGCTCCCTCTCCAAAAGCCCCAGTTCCTTTTCTCCAAATCCTTTCAGCCTGTTTTCCGGAGGATTGCACTTAACAACATTAGTAATGTACACGAAATCCGGGTTTATGCCGAGGGAAAAAACGTTTTCCTAAGAAGCATTCCCGAGGCATCTCTGTAGAAGCATATCCCCGTTAATCCGCACCCCTTTCTGCCCGGTGCTTCACCTATCAAAGCAACACCGGAACCGACCCAGCCGTTTGCAAAGGGCAAGCCCTCAAAGGCTTTTATTTTCATCTGGTATTCATGATACTCTTTACTGCAGAACCTCAATGGGCTGTTTCATAGATAGCAACAAACGGAACATTTGAATTCTTTTGTTTTCCGAAATTTTTAAATAGTTTTGAGTTGTAATTTTAATGATGTAGCAGTCCCCGATATGTGGGGTTCTAAGCCCGAAAGGGGACTGCTGAAAGCCCTGAAGATGTGGGGAGTAACCGTTCCCCCCGAAAGCCAGCCAATGAAGACGGGAGGGTGGAAGCCTGCCCGTTATGAAATTAACACTCTACACACACTTTACGGGTAGGCAGAACGGCTCCAAGGAATTCAAGATAGAGTTTCAAGAGTTTAAGGGCTTTTTCCCCATCTGCCTTATTTTTAACCAAAAATCTTTCCCCCGGGTTGTAGATTGTTTTGGCATAGACTCCATAGACTTCCTCGTCCAGAGAGAGGAGATCTCTCCACGTCTTTAAGAATAACGGCATGGTTTTGAAGTTTTTTGGATTTATATAAACTTCGCCAATCCTTTTAAGGCTCTCAAACCTCAGCAGCATAAAGGATAAAATGTCCAATAGATTTATAATTTTGGTGGTGGCATGGAGACAAAATTTTGTGAGGGAATAATTGTAAAAGGAAAAAGCCCACAAGAAAGCTGCGCCCTCCACTTCTGGAAGGCTCCATGGAAAAGGGGATTTAAAGGAGCAATTAGCGGAGCTATAAGAGCTTATCCATGGCTATGCCTTAACTGTGGTGCGATAATTCCTTACGTGGAGGAGGCAGAGCTTCAAAAAGTCAAAGAGGAATACGAAGAGGCAAAGCTGGAGGGAAGGCTTTGAGGGGTGTAACTTTTTTCTCAGGTGGAAAGGATGGATTATACGCCCTCTATCTTGCCGAAAAGAGAGGTATCAAAGTTCCCTATTTACTTGCCCTCAAGACTTCAATTGGACTATCTCCCCACTGGGAAAATTTTGATGCCCTTAAGATCATTGCAAATGCCATGGGGAAAACTCTCCTTACCTTTGACATGGCAGAAGGAGGAGATTCTTTAGCCAGATTCATAGCATCCCTTGAAGTTGATTATCTCATAGCGGGGGACGTATTCATAGAAGAACACCTAAAGTGGGTGGAGTGGCTTGCTGAAAAAGCCGGTGTTAGAAGCTTAGAACCCCTGTGGGGACGAAATACGCTTGAGCTAGCCGAAGAGATTCTTAATACTGGCTTTGAATATGCAATAATTGCAGTAAATAAGGAAAAACTTGGAAAAGACTGGTTAGGATATAAGTTTTCCTCCCTGGAAGATTTAGATGTATTCTTAGACAAGAACCCCGCCGTAGATCCGCTCGGTGAAAGGGGAGAGTTCCACACGGTAACACTCTCCGGCCCACTCTTTAGGGAGCGTTTTAAGCTTGAAAAGCTTTCCATTGAGAAAAGCGAAAAGTATTGGTGGTTAAGGTTTAAGGTGATGAGGGATGATCGAAAAGCTTAATTCCAAAGGGGTAACCCTTGAAAAAATGCTCGATACTGCCCTGGAGCTCTACATCGGAGAAGAGAGAGAAAAGGTCAAAGAAAAACTCAAGGAAATCATGCTCCATTACCTAAACGATATAAATGTCCAAGCGCTTTTGACAGCTGCTCTGCTCCTGGAAGAGAACTTCAAAGTTGAAGGTGATCCCGTCAGCTTGGTTGCCGATGAGCTTATAGGAATTGACATAGCTGAATACATTGGGGGCAAAATGGCGCTCTTCAACTTCTTTTACTATGACACAAAAAAGCCGGGGATTTTAAAGGAGCTTCCTCCTTTCCTGGATGATGCCATAGGAGGATTCATTGCCGGATGCATGACAAAGCTCTTCGAGCTCACTTCATCCGGGACTCCCAACGAAGGGGGAGGAATAACAATCTAATCTTCCCTGAACTCGATGGTAAGAATCAATACCAAGCACAAAACTAGCCAGAACACTAATGATGCCATAGACAAACCCCCATATTGCGGATGCTCATATGCTATCAGGTGGGAAGCACTGACGGTGGGTATCAGGAGGAGAACATAGCGTAGTTTCTCGGGTGCGAGAGTTATGGGGTAATAAACCGGAAGAAAAACCGTTAGTATGGTTGTTAAAACCGTTGACAGCCTCATAACCGTAAGGGGTTCCCTCATTTTGACACCGATGTACATTCCAATGGTCGTGCTCCATATCCACAGAGAAACCACACCGAAGGCTACATATCTTATGTGAGAAAGCCCAAACTTTGCGAGGAGAGTGAGGATGAGTATCGCCAAGTAAGGCGTAGCCGGCAAACTCATGCCTATCGATATTCCGAGCATCTTCTCTGCTGAATTCCCAGGTAAAGACATCATTATATCGTAAAATTTTGAACGAACTTTCATCCCCACCAGCTCTATTGGAAGATCTGCCATCCCAACCCCAATGATGAAGCTGATGATGGCTCCTGCAATGGCAGATGAAAGAAATCTGCCCTCACTAATCACATAGACGATAAAAATAAACGAAAGTGGTTGTATGGCAAAACTTAAGATTGAGCTTTTGCTCTTCATTAATGCGTTCCCATAATACTCAATTATTGCCCAGAGGTTCATCTCAAATCCCCCACAAGGAATATATCTTCTATGGTCAGTTCCTCTCTTTTAAAAGGGATTCCAGTATCTTTTAGCTCCTCAATCACCTCTCTTTCCTCTGATTTTGACTTGGTATAGACGAAAGTGTTCTTCCCTGCCCTCCTTGTTGTATAGTCCTCCTTGGTAAACTCCCCAAAAACAACTATCTTCGAATGGAACTGTGATAGATACTGCCGTGCAATTTTCTCGGGTTTACCAAAAGCAACCACCCTTCCTTTTTTAAGGAGAAGCACGTTGTCGCATACGCTGGAAATTTCGTTCAAATAGTGGCTTGTTATTACTACGGTGGAGTTCTTGCTTTTTTCTCTCAATATTTCCCACAACTTCAGGCGATTTTCAACGTCGAGCCCCACAGTAGGCTCATCCAGATAGTAGATTTTAGCATCAGCCGACAAAATCATGGCGAGCAGAGTTTTCCTCACCATGCCACCCGAAAGCGTTGACATTATCTTATCGGCATAGTCAATGCCAAACTCCTCCACAGCCTTTCCAGCCCGAATCTTGGCATCTTTCCTTGAAAATCCACGCATCCTGAGGTAGTGGTAAATGTACTCGAAAGGCGTGAGGGTGTAAAAATGGGACTTTGCCTCTTGAGGCAGGAGCGCAAAGAGGTTTTTAATTTCGCTTTTGCGGGAATTAACCTCATGACCGTACAGGAGTATTCTGCCCTTGTCCGGTTTAAGCAGTAAACTGAGAATTCTCACTAAGGTTGTTTTTCCCGCACCGTTCGGCCCAATAATCCCGAGAATGCCCCCTTCCTGCACTGAAAAAGTTAAGGAATCGAGGGCTTTGATTTCTCCATAGCTCTTGGTGAGATCTTCAACTGCTATTGCTTCCATTCTTCCCCCTCCAACTTGGAGGTGTACAATTGGTTTAATGGGGAGCCTGGAATATCTTTTGTGCAATACAGTTCTCGGGGTATGGCCTTGCAAAACGTGTTGCAATATCCTTTCTTATAAAGAACGCATTGTCTGCATTCAGGAGCAACCAAGTTGAATTTATCCTTTTCAGGATCATCAATGCCGATCCTGAAGTATTCTGCAAGGGGAGATGCCAATATGTCTTTTAAAGAGTTTTGAAAAATATTGCCTAATTTAAACTTTTGATCCCTAAGAAAGACGCAAGGATATACATCCCCATTTGTATGTATTTGTATTTGAAAATTAACTGCGCCGCATCTGGCAGTTGGTTTTGTAGGGGGCGGATTAAGGGGTGTCACACCCGCTAAAGACTTCAACACAGTTACATTTTTTGCTTGTTTTGATCCTTGAAGTATCAAGTGGTATGCCTCTACTAGTTCGTTAAGGGAGAGCCCTTCGGATTTTATGAATTTTCCTCTACCAATAGGGATTAATGCTCCATAAACCCAGCTATCCGCTCCTAATGAATCAACGAGTTTAATAATATCGGGCAATTCATGCAAGTTTCTTTTACCTATGGTAGTGCCAACAACGATCATTGTTCTATGATGGTTCTTATCTCTGGCAAGGTTTTTGATAGCCCAAATTACTTTATCATAAGTCCCATACCCCCGATAAAATTCGTGAGTGTCTCGTGTTGCTCCATCCAATGCTATCTGGATTTCATCAACATACTCCTTAACAATGGACAACAATTTTTGATTCTTATACAATGGAGTTCCATTAGTGGCAACTATCACATAAAATCCACGATCTTGAGCATCTCTTAGTATTTTGTCAATCTCTGGATGAAGAAGGGGTTCTCCTCCAGTAACCCATAAAATTGGGATTCTAAGAGTTTCAAGTTCGTCAAACACATGCAAAACTTCATCAAAACTCATGTACAGATTTGTGTGAGGTCCAGAATTAGCATAACAGTATTTGCAAGCCAAATTACAGTAGGATGTAATCTCTACTGCTGCTAGATGAGGAGCAGAGTATGAGTATGGGTGTGCTTGGGGATATGGAGAAAGGAATTCTGTAGTAAATCCCAGCAATTTGCTTAGGCGTTCGTAGAGCATAGCCTCGGCATTTTCTCGAGTCATTCCAAAAGCATTTTGCATCATTGAAACAATTTTTTCATAAGGTACATGTGACTTAGCAAGTTCAAGTAGTGCAATAGTTCCAAGGTCTGTGTAAACTTCAAAACCTTTTGTATCCTTTTTGCTACTAATCTTGTGAAGTACTAATCCCCGTCCTTCCTCTTTTCTCCAGTAGAAAACTCCTGAGTCAACAAGCCTCTGAAGCTTCAAATACAAATCTTCAGTGTTCATTTTACTCCCTCCTTTGACTCATACACAAAAATTAAAAATACAATAGGGGATCAAAAACCACTTATTGACCATGCCCTTGAGTTGCACTGTCTGCCTGCACACAATGGGGGGATTTGGGAGTAGTTGAATTCTGGCTTGGTCTCGACTATGTTTTTAACAAGTTCCAAAATTTCCGCTTCTTGCTTGGCGTCCGCCACGCAAATCACCAGTAGTATATTTAAACACAAAAATTATAAATTTTACTTTTGATACTTCAATATTGTCCAGGATAATCAGTAGGACGTTAGAGTTAGACTATCTTAAGTTAAGATTCCATAAAAAAGATGAAAAAAGATTAAGACTGAACCCACCTAGTAAACAATGATTTCAGCCTTTATATTCCCCTCAACTTTTTCTGATTTTCTCAAGTAGTATTAGTGATTTAAATCGCCCCTACTGCTTATCCTGGCAGTATTCGTACATGGGGCAGACTTTTTAAGCTTTCTTGCAATTGGATTAATTAGCCAGGTGGTTGCATGAGAAACATCATCCCGTTTATGACAAGAGTCCCAATAAGGGGAGACTTCGAAAAAGCCAGGAATGAAATATGGGCCTTTCCTCTGCTTGCTACCCTTACCTCCTCTCTGCCCACTTTGATTTTATACCTTGACCTTCCTATGAAAAACATCTTAGCAATTCTCTCGCTTTACTCCACAATAGGCCTACTCCACTTGGACGGGCTAGCCGATTGGGCCGATGGAATTATGGTTAAAGGAGACAGAGAAAGGAAAATTGAAGCCATGAAAGACCTGAACACGGGTATAGCTGGAATTTTTGCCGTTGCAATGGTACTTCTTGTCCAGATATACTCCCTAAACTACCTCCCATTTTATGCAATATTTCTGGCTGAGCTGAACTCAAAGTATGCAATGCTCCTTGCTTTAGCCACCAAAAAACCACTTGGATCAGGATTAGGATGGTATTTTATGGAAAAGATGAACAAAAGGCAATTGGCTGTTGGCACCTTGTTATACTCGATCCTCATCTTCCCTATAGGATTTTATAACCCAAAGGCCATTTTTTCAGTTGTTGGACTTTTGGTTAGTGCATACGTCATGAAGGTTAGTATAGACAATTTCGGAGGTTTAAATGGGGACTGCATTGGAGCAATAGCAGAGATAACAAGAGCCGGAACACTTTTACTTACGGCTTTTGTCTGGTGGTATCTATGATAATCATCTTAGCGGGTGGAAAATCTACCAGAATGGGAAAAGAAAAGCCAGTGTTGAAAATAGCAGATAAAGAAATGCTCCTCTGGGTTTACAATGAGAGCTCAAAGATAGATGAAACCCTTGTTGCCCTCTCGAAGAACACGCCAAAAACAATGGAACTATGCCTCCGGGAGGGGATTCCCTTCGTTAACACGCCGGGAAGAGGATACGTTGAAGACGTTCAGTGGCTCTTGAGTGAGTTTGGACCATTTGTAAGCGTCTCAGCTGACCTGCCTTTCGTGAAGGCGTGTGATGTTGCCCTTATAAGGAGAGAGCTTGAAAAGAAAAAAACCAGCATCACCGGAGTTTTGCCTTTAAACATAGTCCCAAAAGACCTTGGAGTCACAGCTTACAGAGGATACGCAATTGTAGGAATTAACGGAGTTTCCTATGAGGGAGAAAAATTCGTCGAGCTGAGAAATCCTCTTTTGGCCATAAACGTGAACACACCAAGGGAGCTTGAACTTGCAAACAGAATTGCCAAGCTCCTATATATCAAGTTCACTCAGGATGTGATTGAGGTCTAAGTTTTCTTCCACAACTCTGGAAAATCTTTCAATTTCCCCCTCCAGACTCCATTCCTTGAGGCTTAAGGGCTCGAGACCCTTTTCCAAGCGAAGCATGTTTAAAAGCCGCTTTGTGAATGCGAAGTTGTGGAAGATTCCGTGGAGATACGTTCCAAAGGTTCTCTCACCTATAGCCCCCTCGGGCTCGAAGGCTTTGGCACCGTTTATCTCCTTTATTATTGAGAACGGTCTCTCACTTGTAGAGCGCCCCATCCTTATCTCGTAGCCTTCAACTTCCATTTCCATGGCTTGCTCCCACAGTATTTCCGATTTCAGGTGGTTGGTTCTCTTCTCCATCGTGAAGACCGTCTTAGCTGGCAGAAGACCGATGCCCCTAACCTTGCCTCTCTTTGACTCGACATTGTCTATTATCTCCTTCCCAAGCATCTGAAAGCCACCGCAGATTCCCACAACGAATGAACCCTCACTGTGGGCGTTTATTATGGCATCTTCAATCCCGTTATCCCTCATCCAGAGCAAGTCTTCCACCGTGTTTTTGCTCCCCGGGATTATTATGAGGTCACCCTCTATCTCATCCGCCCTCGTTACATAATCAACACCGTTGGCCCAATGAAGGGGTTCGAAATCGGTGAAGTTGCTTATATGTGGAAGCTTGATGATCTGTATGTGCAGCTCACCTTTAACTTTAGGAAACTCTGCTAAGGAATCTTCCTCTGGCAGTTTGTGATCCACATAGGGAATAACCCCCAAGACTCTCTTCCCATATTTCTGCTCCAGATACCCAAAGCCGGGTTCAAGGAGAGATTTATCTCCCCTAAACTTGTTAAAAACAAATCCCATAACTAGCTCCCTTTCCTCCTCGCTCAAAAGCTCCATCGTGCCTACTATTGAAGCAAAACTACCTCCCCTATCTATATCAGCAACGAGAATAACTTTGGCATTTGCATGCCTTGCAACCCGCATGTTTGCAATATCGTAATCCTTCAAGTTTATCTCCACAGGGGAGCCCGCTCCCTCAATTACTACGATATCATGACTATGCATAAGCTCATCCAGAACCTTCATGGCCCTTTTAAAGAGCTCCTCCTTGGTGGAAAGCATGTATTCTCTGGCTGAGACACTCCCGATGGGCTTCCCCATAAAAACTACTTGACTTCTCATGTTCCCCTCAGGTTTTAGAAGAATAGGATTGAACCTCACAGAGGGCTTCTTCTTACACGCCAAAGCCTGCAAATATTGAGCCCTGCTTATTTCTCCCCCTTCAATGCTTGGAGCAGAATTTAGGCTCATGTTCTGGCTCTTGAAGGGAACCACATCGTAGCCGAGGTTTGTAAGAATCCTGCATAACGCAAGGGCCAATAAGGATTTTCCAGCCCCTGAGGAAGTCCCCTGGATCATTAAAGCTCTACCCATAACCACCACCAAAAAAGAGAAAAAAAGAAT
Source organism: Thermococcus sp. 2319x1 (assembly GCF_001484685.1). Taxonomy (NCBI): domain Archaea; kingdom Methanobacteriati; phylum Methanobacteriota; class Thermococci; order Thermococcales; family Thermococcaceae; genus Thermococcus; species Thermococcus sp. 2319x1. The sequence continues at coordinate 1,332,495 of NZ_CP012200.1, forward strand.
CAGCCTGCCGTAGCCTCACATACAAGAGGCTGATATGTGAAGTTAAACACATCTTGATGTAAGAACTTTGCGATTTCCTCCAAACCCTCGACTATCCTTGGACTTGGCCTTGAAACGATGTCATCACTGCTTAGAGTGTAAACCCTCCCATTTTTTACGGCATCTGTGTTAATAAGCTGAGTGTTGCAGAGGTCTTCCGCACTCATCCCCGCATGTGGAGGAAGGATTATTACCTCCGGATTCCTTGCCAAGACTTCTTCAACACTCACTTGCGGCCACCCTTGAGTATCTCCAAATATGTTTTCTCCCCCTGCCAATATTATGAGATCGTTAATGAAAGTGGCGTTACCAGCGGTCATCAGAGGGTCGCTCCAGACTATGTAAAAGACCTTTACTCTTGGAGCATCCTTTACTTTTGATCTTATTTCTTCAATCTTACTTTGCATGTTATTCACGACTTCATTTGCTTTCTCCTCTTTATTCGTAACTTTTCCCAAAAGTTCAACTGCTTTATAAATCTCCTCTATACTTTTTGGATCAATGATTATGACCGGGGCTATCTTTTCAAGTTGTTCTAAGTATTTGAGATGCATTGAAGTACCAACTATAAGGTCTGGATTCAAAGATGCTATCACCTCTATGCTGGGATCAGAAAATCCCCCGACAACGGTTCTCCCTTCTTGAACGTTCTCTGGGTAGTTGTCGAATTTTGTCACTCCAACAACTTTGTCGAGAGCGCCTATGAAATAGAGGGTTTCCGTTATACTTGGAGCTAAAGAAACTATTCTCTGGGGCTCTTTCTCTATGGTGACCTTCCTTCCGGCAAAATCGACTATAGCTAATGGATATTTAGGAGCGGGAGTTTGGGTTTCGCTTACTGTATTTGCCGTGGTTGTCGTGGGTGTCACTTTTTTTTCAGTGGTTTCTGTTGTGGTATTGGCGGTTTGCCCGATACAGCCCGCCACAACAACTCCAAACATAAGCAGTGCAAGCAGGATGCCAATCTTCTTCATGTTCCTCACCTGGATAATTAGTCCAGCGATAATAAAAAAGGAGGGTATATAAACCTATTGGACAATTTGTCCAAGGGTGATATCTATGATGCTTGTGGTATTGGGAAACACCGAAGTATCTTTAATACCGGGAATAAGCATGGCAGGGGCAACGCCGGAGCTAACAAAACTAACTCCACCGGCAGATGCGGAATACCTTTTTTACGAAAGGCCGAAGATAATAGATGCAATACCCGTAACCCCAGAGGGACATCCAACTCCGGCAATAATTACAAAAGCGGCAAAAGAGCTTGCAGGTTTTCCCATTATGGTAGTCAGAGGAGGAACTTACATGGCACCCCTTGTGCCCCACATCCATATAAGCAGCCACGTTGGGAGGGACTTTAGAAAGGAAAAAGCTCTGCCAGAAGCGAGGGAAATAATGGAGAGGGCGATCATTCTTGGGAAAGAGCTAAACAGATTAAATCCCGAAGAGCTCGTTATTGGAGAGTCAACGCCGGGAGGAACAACAACAGCTCAAGCGGTTTTGTGGGCTCTTGGATACGATGCAAAGACTTCCTCGGCTTCCCCAAAAAATCCTCAACCCTTAAAAGAGAAGGTAATAGCAGAGGGGTTCAAAAGGGCGGGTATAAAAGAAGGGGAGCTTAAGGACAAACCATTACTAGCCTTGGAAGAGTTTGGCGACCCGATGATGGCCACAGTTATAGGGATCGCCCGGAAGTTCAAAGGAAAAGTAATACTCGCCGGTGGAACACAAATGCTGGCTGTTGCAGCCTTGTTAAGAGCTATGGGAGAAGAGCTCGAAAGGTTCACGATTGTGACAACAAAGTGGGTAATAAAAGACAGAAGCTCGACTTTCAAAGAAACGGCCGAGGAACTGGGAGTAGAGTACCAATATGCGAACTTGGACTTTTCAAAGAGCAGATTTAAAGGTCTTAGAGACTACGAAAGGGGCTACGTGAAAGAGGGGGTTGGAGCCGGAGGAGCTGCATGGCTGGCACTAAAGAGGGGATTCACTGAGAGAGATATCGAGGGGAGAGTGGAAAAGCTCTACGAAAAACTCACAAAGAGTCCTTAGTTTTTTCCCACTTCTCCAAGCTTTCTTTTAGAGCTTTTCTAACCGCCCTCCCTATGTCTATTCCAAGCCTTGTGGCGGTTCCTGCCCATTCCCCTTCTCCCTCGAAGGCAAACACTCCAATTCCATCACTTGTAGTTCCAGTAGCATTATAACCGAGATCCAATAGTGTGTATGTTTTTGCTTCTGTGGCCGTCATTATTGCATTTGCCATAGCTCCCAGAGTGAGCCCTTCTTCAATAACCAGAGCTATGTTGATTGTTTTGCTTAAAAATCGGGGAGGCTCATCCCCAGCTATTGCGGGATTAGTCATTCCCGCTGTGATGTAGGCCCTAACGTTTCCATACTCTGCAATAGAGAGGACCTTTTTTATATCTGCAGCAGTCATGAAACCTACAAAATTCTCCAGCCCATTTGCCCTTTCAAATTCAAGACAATCCTTCTTGTAATCTCCGTTATAATTTTTGTGAACCTGCATGAAAAAGAACCCGTTAGCTCTGAAAACTCCACCGTTATGGGGTGCATTACTGAGAGAAATCATTTGAGACTTAAAAGGGTGCACAAATGCCATCATGAAAGAAAAGGAAAAGTTAAGGTTAATAAGCTTTTACCTCAAAGTGTTGACAGTATTTTGGTTGTTACGTCGTTTCCTTCCTTGTCGTAGATTCTGTAGTAGCACTTGCATGGGAATTTCATGCTTGCTCTCTTCATTGCGGCAATTGCAAACTTTAGGTGCTCTCTGTTAACCCTAACGGTGAGGATCTTCTGATCTTTCTTAAGTCTTGCAGCCAATCCAATTGGCTTTCCAAAGGGCCTTCTCATACCGTTTCCGTAACGGTCGGCCTTTCTTCCGGTAGCCATCGGGTTTTCTCTAAGCACTTGGAATGGGTAAACCCTAATCTTGTAGTGGAAGTTGCTCCTACCGACGTTCTTTGTGAGGAATCTGTTGATTTGAGTTCTTGCAGCTTCAAGGGCGTTTTGCCTGATTTGGACTGGCTCAGCTGTGTGAAGGCTAACCTCAAACTCAAAGTCTCCAGCGGGATTCCCCATGTCGAAGATAGTAATTTTTGGACCTGGAGCACCTCTAATGTATTCCCTTCTCGTGTAAGCGGGCTTATCAACGTATCTGTCAATCTTGGCCGGTCTCAAAGCCATACTTCTCACCTCCCAAATGAGCGTAATCTAAAGGTAAGCACTTTGCTTAGCTTATAAAAGTTTTGGATTCTTGACTTGAAAGCTTTTTGGTGGTGGATATATAAAGGTTTTTATAATCTATGAGCCATCTTTCAACTGGGTGATACTATGCAGTTTGAGGATGCCTATAGGGAAGTTTACGAGATAGTAAAGCCAAAATACAAACTCTTCACCGCAGGCCCAGTTGCATGTTTTCCGGAAGTTCTTGAGATAATGAAAGTCCAGATGTTTAGTCACAGAGCAAAGGAGTACAAGCAGATGCACGTCGATACCGTTGAGAGACTCAAGAGGTTCCTTGAAGTTGAGAAAGGAGAAGTTCTTCTCTTCCCGAGCTCCGGTACTGGAGTGATGGAAGCAAGCATTAGGAACGGTGTTTCCAAAGGCGGAAAGGTTCTTGTGACAATAATCGGAGCTTTCGGAAAAAGGTACAAGCAGGTTGTAGAGAGCAATGGAAGAAAGGCCGTAACCTTAGAATATGAGCCCGGAAAGGCCGTAAAACCGGAAGATCTCGATGAGGCACTAAAGAAAAACCCGGACGTTGAGGCTGTGACAATAACCTATAACGAAACTTCTACCGGTGTTCTCAATCCTTTACCGGAGTTAGCCAAGGTGGCAAAGGAGCACGACAAGCTTGTTTTCGTTGATGCCGTGAGTGCAATGGGTGGGGCCGACATAAGGTTCACCAAATGGGGAATCGATGTTGTCTTCGGAAGTTCCCAAAAGGCTTTTGGAGTTCCTCCCGGGTTAGCTATTGGAGCTTTCAGTGAAGAATTCATTGAAATAGCCCACAAAATGGAAGAGAGAGGCTGGTACTTTGACATTCCAAGGTACATCAAAGTGCAGAACGAAAAGCAGGGGCCACCTTCAACCCCGGCAATGCCCCAGGAGTTTGGCCTAAACGTTGTGCTTAGAATAATCGATAAGATGGGCGGAAAAGAGAAGTGGCTTGAGATGTATAAAAAGAGAAGCGAGATGATAAGGAACGGAGTAAGAGAGATTGGCTTAGAAATTCTTGCCGAAAAAGGCTACGAGAGCCCCACAATAACGGCAGTACTTACACCGGAGGGCATTAAAGGAGATCAAGTTTATAACGCAATGCGTGAGAGGGGTTTTGAGCTTGCTAAGGGCTACGGTGAAGGCATAAAGGAGAAAACCTTCAGAATTGGAAACATGGGATACATGACGTTTGAAGACATTGAAGAGATGCTCCAGAATCTGAGAGAAGTGATAGAAGAATTAAAGGCAAAGGTCTAAGCAACTTTCTCCAGCTTTATTTCTCCTTCTTTTTGAACAACCCGATAGATTGCGTTCACCCTTCTAAGGCCGCTCTTTATGTCCCTATAAAGTTCAATAACAAGCTCAAACCTTGCAAGGGTTTTGTCGTCTATTCTAAGCCAGTGTTTTATCTCCCCCACTAAGTCCCTCGAGAGGACAAGTGAGGAAATTATAAAGGGATAATCATCGATTATTTTGTCCAGCAGGTATGGAACGTCAATTGTATGGAGGGTGTCTACAACAACGTAATCGGGATTGAGTTTCTTAATCTCCTCTATAACCTCCTTAGTTCTTTGTTTGGTGCTCTTCTCATTGAACTCGGTGTCTATCACGTGGACGTTCTTCTTGAAGGGCTTAAACTCCCCATAGGCCGTGACAACGGCTATTTTCCATTCCTCTGGAATGAGATGAATCATTGCCTCGATCAGCTTTGTTTTACCGGCCCTACTTGTCCCAACGACGAGAATGTCTTCTTTCTTTAATATGGACTCTCTAATCACTTCCAGCTGGTGTTTGGTTATGGTTTCGTATCTCAAAAGATCCTCCGGCGTAAAGATATAGACGCCCATTTCCTCGTCACCAAAAGGTATTGGGTTTTGGCATTATTAAACATATGGTTGAGCGCTCTCATATGGAGATTTAAGATGAGACCTCAAAGCTTGCCGTCTAATTTTAGTTAATTTTTTAAACCCCAATTTTTATCCCACCATGAACTCATGAGGCTCTCTCAGAAAAATGCGGGTTTCCCGCGTGAGAGAGCTGAGGTTTAGAGAAAGCTTTAAAAACCCACTTTGATGAATAGACTTAGGCATAACTTTGGAGGTGTATTAAGATGGCAAAGGAGAAGCCACACGTTAATATAGTGTTTATCGGACACGTAGACCACGGAAAGAGTACAACAATCGGTAGATTGCTCTTCGACACGGCCACCATTCCGGAGAGCATCATCAAGAAGTTCGAGGAAATGGGTGAAAAGGGTAAGTCATTTAAGTTCGCTTGGGTCATGGACAGACTCAAGGAAGAGAGAGAAAGAGGTATTACAATCGACGTTGCCCACACCAAGTTCGAGACCCCACACAGGTACATTACCATTATCGACGCTCCAGGACACAGGGACTTCGTTAAAAACATGATTACCGGTGCTTCACAGGCTGACGCTGCAGTTCTTGTCGTTGCAGCCACAGATGGTGTCATGCCACAGACAAAGGAGCACGCATTCCTCGCAAGAACACTCGGTATCAACCACATAATCGTTGCGATTAACAAGATGGACATGGTCAACTACGACGAGAAGAAGTTTAAAGAGGTTGCAACACAAGTTACAAAGCTCTTGCAAATGCTCGGTTACAAGAACTTCCCAGTCATCCCAATAAGCGCTTGGAACGGTGACAACGTAGTTAAGAAGAGCGACAAGATGCCCTGGTACAACGGTCCAACACTCATCGAGGCCCTTGACCAGATCCCAGAACCAGAGAAGCCAGTTGACAAGCCACTTAGAATCCCAATCCAAGACGTCTACTCAATTAAGGGTGTCGGTACAGTCCCAGTCGGTAGAGTTGAAACCGGAAGACTTAAGGTTGGGGATGTAGTCATCTTCGAGCCAGCATCAACAATCTTCCACAAGCCAATACAAGGTGAAGTCAAGAGCATTGAAATGCACCACGAGCCACTTGAAGAGGCCCTTCCAGGTGACAACATTGGTTTCAACGTCAGAGGTGTCGGTAAGAACGACATAAAGAGAGGTGACGTCGCTGGACATCCAACCAACCCACCAACAGTTGTCAGACCAAGGGACACATTCAAGGCCCAAATTATCGTCCTCAACCACCCAACAGCTATTACAATCGGTTACACACCAGTTCTCCACGCTCACACAACCCAGGTCGCGGTTAGATTCGAGCAAATCCTTGCCAAGCTCGACCCAAGAACGGGTAACATCGTGGAGGAGAACCCACAATTCATCAAGACCGGTGACTCAGCTATCGTAATCCTCAGACCAACCAAGCCAATGGTCATCGAGCCAGTTAAGGAGATACCACAGCTCGGTAGATTCGCTATCAGAGACATGGGTCAAACAGTCGCTGCCGGTATGGTTATATCCATCCAGAAGGGCGAGTGAAGCCCTTCTCTAGCCCTTTCCTTTAAAATTATTACTTTTCCCATTAGAACTTAGAGAGGTGGCAAAAATGCAAAAAGCAAGAATTAAGCTTGCGAGCACAAACATAAGTGCTCTTAATGAGGTTACAGACCAGATCAAGCAGATTGCAGAGAGAACAGGGGTTAGAATGAGCGGGCCTATTCCACTTCCAACCAAAAGGATAAGGATAACCACAAGGAAGAGCCCCGATGGGGAAGGAAGCGCAACTTTTGATAGATTCGAACTTAGGGTTCACAAGAGACTCATAGACATTGAAGCTGATGAGAGAGCTATGAGGCAGATCATGAGGATTCGCGTTCCCGAGGATGTCACAATCGAGATTGAGCTCATCTCATGATTCTCATTATTTTTAGCGCCGGGGTAGCCTAGCCTGGGAAGGCGCGGGCCTGGAGAGTCCGTGGGCGTTAAGCCCGCCGGGGTTCAAATCCCCGCCCCGGCGCCAACACCCTTATAAAGCTCTTTTCCTCATCTCCGCTGGTGAATAAAGCTATGGAGAACTATCTCAAGCTCATCCCCAGAAGAAATGAAGAAATCAAACTAAGAAAGATCGATGGAAAGTATTACCTTCTAATCCCCATGACATCCAAACTGGATTTTCTCGCAAGGAAGCTTCATGGTGACTACAGGCGAATAGAACTCGATGAAATCGGGGTCTTTGTGTGGGAACTTTGCGATGGCACGAGGACAATAGAACAAATAGGGAAAAAAGTGAAAGAAAGATTTGGGGAAAATGCCGAACCGTTGTATGAAAGACTTGTAGCCTTTATCCTTGAGCTATACAAGAGAAATCTCGTTCTCTTGGGTGGATGAAATGAACAAAGAGACCGAAGGGACTCTCTTGGCCCTTCTTGGCATGTTTCTCTATGGAATAGAACCCGTGGTAATCAAGACAAACCCCACCAATCCGCTAAGCTTTGCAGCATTTTCTGCCCTCATAGCTTCCCTAATCCTTTGGCCAATCGTTTTACTTACATCCGGGTGGAAAGAAGTAAAAGAAAATCCCCAGTATATTCCAAGAGCATTTTTGGTAGGGGTGTTTGGAACTGCCTTAGCCTATATAGCCTATTCTTATGGGGCTCGATTAAGCACAGCTATAAACGCCTCTCTTATCACAAGGGCAGAAGTCCTTTTCTCGTTTGTTCTTGCATATGTTTTCCTAAGGGAAAAAATAACTAAACACCAAGTCTTCTGGTCATTTTCAATACTTGCAGGTCTATTCTTAGTGATAACACAGGGAAGGGCGTTAATACCAAGAGAGGGAGATTTGCTCCTTCTATTGGTTCCTCTCTTCTGGCAGAGCGGACATGTGATAGCAAAAAAACTCCCATACAGTCCATTCCTTATAGCGGCATTTAGGAACACCTTTGGAGGAATCCTGCTCTTTTTGCTTGCTCTCTCTTCTGGGCTTGAGTTTTCAAGGCTCGCTGTAGCTGAAGGCATAATACTCTCATTTGGACAAGTGATATGGTACCTCGCAATAAAGCGGATAAACCTCTCAAAGGCGACGGCAATAATAACACCCGCCCCCGCAGTAGCAATAGGAGCTGCAATCCTCCTTGGGGAAGAATTCACAGTATATCACCTAATAGGGTTTGCGCTCATAACCGCTGGAACCTTTATGGTCAGCAGGATCAAAAGCGAGCTAAAGACGGCTTAGTAATTCATCGGCATCTCTTGGAATTCTAAGCCTCACGTAGGAATCATCCAAAGGCCTGAACGCTGAGCCCCTTACAGTTAATATCTTTCTTTCAAGAAAATGGTGATAAGTGTCCCCTTCTCCCCGCAGAAGCATTATTGGAGTCTGCATGTGGGTTTCAGCTATTTGGAACTTTTTCTTGAGGGTATTGATGACTTCTTTTTTTACAGCGGCTATCTTTTTTCTGCTCTCCTCGAGGAATTTTTGATCCTTAAGTGCCTCAACTGCTAAAATCTCCCCAATTGTACTTATCGGAAACGGCAAATCCACCTTTCTGTAAAGCTCCCCAAGCTTTCGGTTTTTTATAACAGCATAACCTACCCTCATAGAGGCCAGTCCAAAGCCTTTTGAGAAAGACCGGAGGACGATAAGGTTATCATATTCAAGGTTTATTGCCGATTCTTCTTTTTCAACAAAATCTCCGTAAGCTTCATCTACAAGAACCAAAACCCCCTTTTTCTCGGCATCTTGAACGATTTCCTCAACTTCTTTGAGCCTTAACACCTGTCCAGTGGGGTTGTGGGGATTATCAAGGTAGAAAAGGGAATAATCCGGATTGAGGGCATTTACAACTTCACTGACATCGATTTTAAACCGGTTCTCTCTCTTTAACGGAACAGAATCATACACACCACCCATGGCAAGCACATCGCTTATGTACCTTGTATACTGTGGAGAAATTCCAAGCACCTTGGAGCCCGGACTTATTACAAATTTGTTCACCTTTTCAAAGCATCCGATGGTTCCATAACCAAAGAAAATGCTTTCTCTATCTATACCCCAATAATCGGCAAGGGCATCCCCAAGGAGGGTGTACCTCACATCCGGATACGCAGAAAGGTCTACCTCTAAGTTTTTCAATTTCTCTTTTACCCTTTCGGAAGTTCCAAAGGGATTTGTGCCAAGGGAACAGTCAAGGAAGCCCTCTCCGTGTTCAACTTTATCCGCGTATCCTCCGGGTACCTCAAGAGTGAGGAGCTCTTCGCGGACTTTAAACTTCTTCATCAGAACTCTCCCCTAATAGGCGCTCTATGACCTTTCTCCTTTTTTTCTCAAAGTCGTCCTTGTCAAGGAACTCCCAGTAGTATTCACCGCTTGGGAACTTGCCCCCTTTCACCTCTTCCCTATAATTCTCAAGCGCCAGCTGAATTATACTCCCCAAATCCGCATATTTCTTTACAAATGGGGGCACATGCTCATAGACACCAAGGAGGTCGTGCCATACCAAAACCTGTCCATCCACGTAAGGCCCAGACCCGATTCCTATCGTTGGTATCTTGACTTCTTCAGTTACCAACCTAGCAACATCCGCCAGAACGAACTCCAAAACAACTGCAAAAGCTCCAGCCTTTTCCAGTGCCTTCGCATCCCTAAGTATTTCCTCGATCTCTTCCTCGGTCTCTCCCGTTATACGGTAGCCTCCCAAACGGAGGTACCTTTGGGGAGTTAGGCCGGTATGCCCCATAACAGGTATACCCGCCCTAACGAGCTTCTTTACAAGTTTTCTGTGATCGTAGCCCCCTTCAATCTTCACTGCATCAGCCCCTGCTTGAATTAACCGGGCGGCATTTCTCATCCCATCCTCTACACTAACTTCGTAACTCATAAATGGCATATCAGCGAGAACCAATCCCCTTTTAACGGCCTTCGCAACTGCCCTCGTGTGATAAACCATCTGCTCCATGCTTACGTTTAGAGTGTTCTGCTCTCCATAGACCACCATTCCGAGAGAATCTCCAACAAAGATGATATCAATCTTGGCCTTATCCGCTAGAAGAGCCGATGGGTAATCGTATGCAGTCACCATCGTAATTTTCTCCTTCCCCTTCATTTCCATAATCTTCTTCGGTGTTATCTCCCTCATGGCAATCTCCCTAAAGCCTAATAAACTTGGGGAAATATTAACCTATCGGGTGAGAGAATGAAAAGGTGGGAGCACTATGAACACACCGCTGATATTGGGATAAGGGGATATGGAAAAACCCTTGAAGAGGCTTTTGAAGCCGTTGCAATTGCTCTTTTTGATGTAATGGTTAACGTTGAGAAAGTTGAGAAGAGAGAAGTAAGAGAAATCGAAGTTGAGGGAGAAGATTTGTATTCCTTGCTTTACAACTTCCTTGAAGAGCTCCTTATCCTCCATGATACGGAAGGACTGGTTTTTAGGGACTTTGAGGTCAAGATAGAGAAAACCAAAGAGGGGTACAAGCTCAAGGCAAAAGCCTATGGAGAAAAGCTGAGCGAAAAGCACGAGCCAAAGGAAGAAGTTAAAGCCATAACCTACCACGACATGGAGATAAAACAGCTCCCCAACGGGGAATGGATGGCACAGCTTGTCCCGGATATCTGAGGTGATCGGATGGAAGAAGTTGCCAAGATGAACAGGGCATTCTACGAGAGGTACCAAAAGCTCGACGATGGGGAAGAGTTCTGGAAACTTATGATGGCACCCCTGAGGCAGAGCATAAGAATCAACACCCTCAAAGCTCCCATAGAGTACGTAAAGGCAAGGCTGGAAGAAAGGTACGAGCTTGAACCAATCCCTTGGGTAAAGGAAGGGTTCTTTATCAACACCAGGGAGTTCGGGGAGATGGTAGAGTACGCCCTTGGGCTTGTCTTTCCTCAAGAGGCGTCCTCAATGATACCCCCCGTTGTCTTAGATCCCAAACCCGGAGAACTTGTCCTTGACATGGCGGCCGCCCCGGGAGCAAAAACAACTCAAATAGCCCAATACATGAAAAACGAAGGGTGCATAATAGCCAATGACTTAAAAAAATGGCGTGCTAATGTTTTGATAGCAAACCTAAACCGGTTTGGAGTGCTTAACGCAAGGGTTACCGTCAGAGACGGCATTTACTTTTCACGATTTGAGGATACCTTCGACAAAATACTCCTTGATGCACCTTGCTCGAGTGTGGGAATGATAAGAAAAAGCTTCAAATTCCTGACGGATTGGAGCATGAAGAAGGTTATACGATACTCCAACATTCAAAAAAAGCTAATAGTGGCAGCTTACAAAGCTCTAAAGCCCGGAGGAGTTTTGGTGTACTCCACTTGTACAATAGACCCCCTTGAAAACGAAGAGGTTGTTGACTACCTCCTCTCCAAAACTGACGCCAAGCTTGAGAAAATCAACCTACCTCTAAAGTCAACACCTCCCGTTTTGGAGTTTGAAGGAAAGAAGTATTCCGAGGAGGTGAAAAAATGTCTTCGCATTCATCCACAGGACAACAACACGGAGGCGTTCTTTGTAGCGAAGATAAGGAAACCATGAGCAAAAAAGTTAAGGAAATGCTGATTGAGCAATACGGATATGCTCCGGATTTGATTTTTGAAATAAAAAGGAGTAGAAAGGTTTACGCTTATAAGCCCTGTGAGTTTGATCCAAAGACACGCACAGAGGGGGGAATTTATTTTGGAAAAATCGAAAGTGATGGGATAAGGCTCACTATAGAGGGAAGCTTTTTAGTCGGCCCAAAAGCCACAAAAAACGTCGTTGAAATTGATGGGGAAGAGGTGAAGCTCTGGCTAAGCGGAGAAGACCTGAAAACCTCAACCGAGACAAGGGGATGGGTAATACTAAAATGGGGCTTTTACTATCTCGGCTGCGGAAAAGCAAAAGACGGCATAATTAAAAACTACGTGCCGAAAGAAAGAAGGATAATTCCCAAATAACGCAATCTTTTAAAATTTTGAGAGCTATTTAATCTGGAGGTGATGTGGGTGGAGATCCCATTAAAAAGAATAGATAAGATCAGGTGGGAGATACCGAAGTTCGATAAAAGAATGAGAGTGCCGGGAAGAGTTTATGCAGATGATGCACTACTCAAAAAAATGAAACAAGATAGAACCCTTGAACAGGCCGCAAATGTGGCCATGCTTCCGGGGATTTATAAGTATTCTATAGTAATGCCCGATGGCCATCAGGGCTACGGCTTCCCAATCGGCGGTGTAGCGGCTTTTGACGTGAAAGAAGGCGTTATAAGCCCCGGAGGAGTGGGCTACGATATCAACTGCCTTGCTCCGGACTCCAGAGTCCTGACGGAGCACGGCTACTGGCTCAAAGTGGAGGAGATGCCAAAGCTCTTCAAGCTCCAGGGGCTCAAAGTTTATAACCTCGACGAGGGCCACAACGACGCCTCGGAGATAGCGTTCGTTGCGGAGAGGGATGTCGAAGAGGGCGAGAAAGCCGTCAGGATAACCACCGAAACGGGCAGGGTAATCGAAGGAAGCGAGGACCATCCGGTATTGACTCCCGAGGGCTACGTCTACCTCGGGAACGTGAAGGAAGGAGACTTCGTGCTCGTCTATCCATTCGAAGGTATGGAATTCGAGAGAAGGGAGGGGATCCTGCTGAGCGAGGAGGACTTCAGGGATGCCGATGTCCAGGCGGTCAAGTTCCTTAAAGAGAGGAAGCTCATTCCGCTCCGCTGGGATGACCCGAGGCTCGGAACGCTCGCGAGGATCCTCGGATTCGCCTTCGGGGGCGGCCACCTTGGCGAGATGGGCGGAAGGCTGAGCCTGAGCTTCTACGGAACCGAGAAAGCCCTCAGAGAGCTGAAGAAGGACCTCGATAGGCTCGGGATAAGCTCAAACCTCTACGTCCGCGAGAGGGAGTACTCCATAGAAACCGTCAGCGGGGGCTATGAAGGCAGGAGCACCTCGGCCGAGCTCAGGGTTTCGTCAAGGGCCTTCGCGCTCCTCCTGGAAAAGCTCGGAATGCCCAGAGGCAAGAAGGCAGAGAATGCCTATCACGTTCCGACCTGGATCGGGGAAGCTCCCGCGTGGATAAAGAGAAACTTCCTGGCGGGCCTCTTCGGAGCGGACGGAAGCATCGTGGAGTTCAAAGGAGTGACGCCCCTCCCGATAAACCTCACCCAGTCAAAGGATGAGAGGCTGAGGGAGAACCTTGGGGAATTCATGGGCGAAATTCAGGCGCTTCTTGAGGAGTTCGGAGTTAGGAGCACCGTCTACGAAGTGAAGTCCAGGAGAGGGGTAACCCTCAGGCTGGCCCTGGTGGGAGAAGAGAGCATCAGGAACTTCCTTGGAAGGATAGGCTACGAATACGCTCCAGAGAAGAAGGAGAAGGGCCTGATAGCCTACGCCTACCTGAAGTTCAAGGAGCGCGTGAAGGAAGAGAGGAAGGAGGCTATGGAAAGGGTGAGAAAGGTTTACGAAGATACCGGAAGTGTGGAGCTCGCCCACGCACAGGTTAAAGACACCGTGAACCGGCGCTTTGTCGAGAGAACTGTGTACGAGGGCGAGAGGGAGCCAAGGGTTCCCAAGGACTTCCCGACCTTTGAGGAGTTCGCAGTGGAGAGGGGCTACGCGGGCGGCTTCGTTGCCGAGAAGGTCGTAAAGGTGGAGCACATCGAGCCAGAATACGAAAAGTTCTACGACATCGGCGTTTACCACGAGGCCCACAACTTCATCGCCAACGGCGTCGTCGTCCACAACTGCGGCGTCAGGCTTATTAGGACGAACTTAACGGAGAAAGAAGTTAGGCCAAAGATCAAACAGCTCGTCGATACTCTATTCAAGAACGTGCCAAGCGGACTTGGAAGCGAAGGAAGGATTAGGCTTCACTGGACGCAATTAGATGACGTTCTTGCAGATGGCGCAAAGTGGGCTGTGGATAACAGCTATGGCTGGAAGGAAGATTTAGAGCATCTAGAAGAGAACGGGAGAATGGAAGGAGCGGATCCAAATGCAGTAAGCCAACAAGCAAAGCAAAGAGGGGCCCCACAATTGGGCTCTCTAGGAAGTGGAAACCACTTCTTGGAAGTGCAGGTAGTTGATAAAATCTTCAATGAGGAAATCGCCAAGGTATACGGCCTTTTCGAAGGGCAAGTTGTCGTTATGGTGCACACTGGGTCAAGGGGGCTTGGTCATCAGGTAGCAAGCGATTACCTAAAGATCATGGAGAAGGCAAATAGAAAGTACAACGTGCCATGGCCAGACAGAGAGCTTGTGAGCGTTCCATTTCAAACAGAGGAAGGTCAAAGATACTTCAGCGCCATGAAAGCGGCCGCAAACTTTGCATGGGCTAACAGGCAGATGATCACCCACTGGGTAAGGGAGAGCTTTGAGGAAGTGTTCAAGCAAAAGGCAGAAGACTTAGAAATGCATGTAGTTTATGATGTTGCCCACAACATAGCGAAAGTTGAGGAGCACGAGGTTGATGGAAGGAAAGTCGAAGTCGTAGTTCACAGGAAAGGTGCCACAAGGGCATTTCCGGCCGGTCATCCGGAGGTTCCAAGGGCCTACCGCAGTGTCGGACAGCCTGTTCTAATTCCGGGTTCAATGGGTACTGCAAGCTATGTTTTGGCTGGTGCAGAGGGTTCAATGAAAGAAACCTTTGGTAGCACATGCCACGGTGCGGGAAGGGTTTTGAGCAGACATGATGCTACAAGACAATTTAGAGGGGACAAGCTTAGAAATGAGCTCATGCAGAGAGGAATATACATCAGGGCAGCGAGCATGAGGGTTGTTGCAGAGGAAGCCCCCGGAGCCTACAAGAACGTCGATAACGTTGTTAACGTTGTTCACGAAGCTGGAATAGCAAGCTTAGTGGCAAGGATGAGGCCCATTGGAGTTGCCAAGGGTTAATTTGCTCTTTTCTATTTTTCATCTGAGGTCGCTGGTCATAAATCTAGCGTAAGCAAGAGCAAATGGGAAGAGTAGGAAGGTCAAAAGCATTGAGAGATTGTCGAGCATCAAAATTAGGGAATCTCCAAGGGGAGCATAATAGTTAGCTATTCTATCCCCGGCAAAGACCGCAACAACTAAAGCCGCATAGTGGTGAGCCGGATTTATGGAATGCAATCTCTGCTCCCAGAGCTTGAAGTTTTCTTCCCATAGTTCAAAAGCGGGTGTTCCATAGGGTGGTATCTCTCCTGCTATATGCTGGGCTATTAAGGAAACCAAAGCCCCATATACCATCGTTAGGAAAACTGCCAGCCCGATGGATACGAGCATTGACGTCTCGGGCTTTTTGAAAAAGGTTGAGAAGAGAAGGGAGATGCTCAAAAAGGTCAGGGAGTATAAGAGGCTCAAAAGGAATGCAAGAAACCCTCTTGCAATTGAATCTCCATCAAGGGGCGTCCCATTGATAAGGAGAAAAGCTATCGCAAACACATACCCCGCAAGAACCGTGATGAGCAGAACAAGTGCATTACCAATGAACTTTCCGTTTATAACTTCATCCCTGTAAACTGGATGTCCGAGGAGCGTTTTTATAGTTCCGCTCTCAATCTCTTTGTTTATCGCATCTGCCCCAAGGGAAGCCCCAAGGATTGCACCGATTACCGTGAAGAACGTAAAGTTGAGGGTAAGCATGGTGGATAAAGGCGTGACAAAGACATCTCCACTTGCCCCAAACAGATTCAGTGATAGATTATCAACAGAGGGAGAAGTTAACCCACTTAGCTCGTCCCTCAGGGAGTAAGAGAGCAAAAGAAGAAGGAGAACATAAACACCAAGGAGTACCGCAAATCTTTTGCTTTTTACCGCTACGTAAAGCTCCTTTACTGCAATGTTTAACGCCTTCATCTTCTACCCACCCTCCTCATCATCCATATAACCGCCCCAAATGTAAGGGCGAGTATGAGCATCCCTATGTATGCGGTGCTTGAACTCTGTGTTACCCTAACCGTGATTTGGGTACTTGCCTGAGCTTGGTCACCCTTGCCGGTGATTGTTATCTGGTATGTTCCGGCCGGAGCAGTCTCCGGGACTTTTATAGTAACGGTTAAGCGGCTCTCCACTCCGGTCGTTCCTACCCTAACATTACCCTCCTCAAAATAAGAAGGTCTAAGTTCCGGGATTACCTGGGGGATAGCTCTAACATCCCATCCCTGGGGAGCGCTCACCTCAAATTTTATGTTTGTTACTGGAGCTGTCCCGATGTTTTCAAGGGAAACATATGTCACTCCCTCTCTACCGGCTTTAACGCTAATCATTGGGGTCTCAGGATACATCTCGAATTTGTACTCGCCGATGAGCTTTACTACTATGTTTATCCTTTTCTCCAGCCCGGAGGAACTTTTGACGGCAGCTGTTAGGTTATATTCTCCCGGCTGAGCATTAAAGGGAGGAACCAACCTTAGAACAACCTCCTTGGACTCCCCAGAACTTACCTTTATGCTCCTCAAAGGGCTTTCCGCATAGTAGAATTCACCAGACCACTCTTCGGGAATGCTTAAAAGGGAAAGCGAGTAAGTGTCTTCTTCCTTCCCCAAGTTCTTTATGCCAAACCGATAGACCCCTGTTGAACCCACCGTGACGGCAATTGTGTCCCCACCTCCCTCAAGTTCGAAGTAATAGGGAAGTTTCGTTAGGGTTATCTCCAAGGTTTTTTCCTCACCGTCTTCAAGTGTGACCTCTTCCTCGCTCTTCTCGTACCCCTCTCTTTCTGCAACAAGTCTATATACCCCGGGCTTGAGTTCAAAGGTGGCTTTTCCATAGCTGTCAGTAAGGACGGTTTTGTTCCCAACATCGATCTTTGCCTTTTGCACAAAGCTGCCCTCCTCGTCTTTAACGGTCACAAGCAATTTTGCCGGTTCCCCTTTGTAAGTTTTGTAAACAAAAACGCTTACACTCCTCTCTATTCCGTTTATTGAAAACCTTATTTCATGCTCGCCGAGTTCAGCATTTCTTGGGACTTCCACAAAAAGGGTTATCTCTTGCTCCCCCTCTAAGAGAAAAGACCTAACTCTCTGGTTGCCCATAAGGAAGTAAGCATTCCATCCTGCAGGCTTTTCCCTTACCTCCAATGTTACATCCTTCTCCCCTCCATGATTTTTTAGGGTTATCGGAAACGTGATGTTCTGGCCAGCTTCGCTTTCAATGCCGAGAAGAGAAACCACTACGTCAACGCTTTCTCTTTTTATTACATTTAGGTTTATTTCCCCGGTTTCTTCTCCAACAGCAAAGCGAATTCTCTTTACTCCGCTAACTCCTTCGGGAATCTTCGCAAAAAGAGTTAGAGTTACAGAAGTCGAGGGCTTTAGAGTGAGTTCACTCACTTCATACCTCCCGCTTTCATCAAGAACTTTTACGTCCCATCCGGGGGGTTTTGAAATTACCTTCAGCTGGAGCTTTAGCTCACCGTTACCCTTGTTTATGACTTCCACGGGAATTTGAACTTCAGCACCGGCCTCAACTTTCAATCCCCTAAAAGGATAGTGTATCTCGTAATCTTTTTTCTCTTCTCTCACCACCTCAACATTGGCATGGTAAATTTTCACAACACCGCCCGTGTATTCCAAGGCAATTTTATCATAAACCCTGACAGAATTTTCCTTTATCTCCACCCTGTCACCGTTTATGTTGAGCAACACACGGTCACTTCCCGAGTCAATCACCTCTAAGGAGTAGCCATCAACATCAAATGAGGTACCTTTTTCGGGGCTGAGCTCCTTCATCAGAGGGGGCTTATACTGCAGGGCAACGAACACCTCTTGATTCTCAGCATCATAGCTTCCAAGTACAATCCTTATGCTGTCAATCTCGGTGATATTTCCCTGACCCACGACCTTTTTTATGTCCCCGCTTTCATAGATTATCGCATACGGTTTCATTTCGTTCTTTTCCAGCGTTACCTCTATTTTGTAACCCCCCACAATTAGGGTTTCCCCTATCTTCACTTTATCTTCAAACACCGTCATCCATGGTTGGGCGTTTATGAGGGAAAAGCTTGAGAGTAGAAGGAGAAAAACAATGACAAAAGCTTTCCTTTTCATTCAGCTCCCCTCCTGTAGATAGTCCTTAGGAAAACATCCTCCAAGCTCGGCTCCTCAACCTCGAGGCTTACAATGGTTATCCCTCTCCTTGTCAGAAGCTCAGACAACTGTTCTCTTATGTCATTCTTTGCAAATATAATCGCCTTATTTTCGCCCACTCTTTCCACCCTTATAATCTCGGACAGCTCGATTTCCGGAAGCGCTTGCTTTGTCTCAACCTTTATCTCGTATCCCTCAAGTTCCATGAATTCCCTTTTTATCTCTTCAAGTGCCCCTAATGCTCTAAGCTTCCCCTTGACTATTATGCCAACTCTATCGCTAAGCTCCTCTACTTCACTGAGTACATGGGATGAGAAAAACACCGTTTTTCCGTTTTTGCGCTCCTCCCTGATGATGCTCTTTACAAGGTAGGCTCCTTCCGGGTCGAGACCGCTCGTTGGCTCATCCAGTATCAACACCTCAGGATCGTTTATGAGTGCTTGAGCCAGCAAAAGCCGTTGCTTCATCCCCTTCGAGAAAGTTTTGACCTTTCTGTACTTTACATCCCAAAGCCCAACGAGTTTCAGAAGTTCCTCTATGCGTTTTTCTTTTTCTGATTTGGAGAAGCCGTAAAAGTTTGCAAAGAACTCAAGATTCCCCCATGCTGTCAATTCTTCATAAAGCGTCGCATTTTCTGGAAGAAAGCCTATCCGCTCTTTGACTTTTATAGGTTCTCTGAAAACGTCATTTCCGAGTATTCTCACAGTGCCTTTGTCGGGGATTATAAGTCCGAGCATGCTCAAGATAGTGGTCGTTTTACCCGCTCCATTCGGACCCAAAAATCCGAAAATTTCCCCTTTGTAAACTTCAAAGCTCAATTCATCAACGGCTTTGAGATTTCCATAGCTTTTAGTTAGGTTTTCAACTTCTATGGCTTTCATGCTATCACCTCAGCTCCATTTTCATAAACTTTGCATAGGCTATCGCAAAAGGTAAGAGAAACATAATTACCAAGGCCACAATGTTTTTCCATGCAATTCCAATCGCTTCTAAGTACGAAATGTTTGACGGCTGCAGTGTGATTGAAAGCCCTCCAGAAACCAGTAGCTCGGAGAATTCAGATGTAGAAACCCCATACTTAATCGTATTTAGTATGTTGTCCATATGGTAACCGGGGACTGGTGAGAGCAGGAGATAAACTTTTTTTAGTGTCTCCTGTAAGATTATTGGATTAGTAAGAGTAACCCCCTCCTTCAAGCTCATTAACACAACAATAGTTGAAGCAACACTTGGGTAGACAATTTCAAGGAATATCGGCAGAATTACCGCCACTATTATTGCTGTTGAAGGCTTTTTTATGAATGTCGAAAGTAATACTCCCAGAGAAAGGTAAACGAGTGAGAATATTACAAAAAACGGCAACATTTTCACAAAAGTTGCTACGAATTCTGAGCTCAAAGGAACACCAAGTATTAATAGGAATGCAACGCTCCCTATTGCGAATATTAAAAATGCCATTATAATCACCGCCATTCTGCCAAGGAACTTTCCTATTAAGTATTCATCCCTATAAATTGGATGACTCAAAGTGACTTTAATAGTTCCTCTCTCAACTTCCCTGTTTATAGCATCGGCCCCAAAGATTGCTCCAAGTACTGCAAGGAAAAGCGTCATTGAGGAAATTTGGACATTTTGAGCGACGTTTAAAGCCATATCAGCGTCTAAAACCCCCATTATCATTAAAGTACTCTTTATCCAGTACGCATACCCTGCTCCAGCCGTCAAAAACACGACAAGCACTATGAGCAATCTTTTTGTCTTTATTCCCTCATAGATTTCTTTCATGGAAACGTTCAAAATTGATGACATTTTCCCACCTCATTGTCTAGCGATTACTTAATTGAATTTAAATTTTACCATACTATTTAAATTTTTTTATGGCATTGATGAGGTCTTCAACTTCTGTGGCTTTCATGCTACCAGCTCTGGTATTTTTGAGGAATTTTGCATACAAGGCGGAAGGAAGAGCAAAGAAATTTCAACAATCGAGGGGATTATCAAATGAAAAAAGAAAAAAGCTTTCACTCCTTTTCCAATATAACAGCGGTACCGTAGGCAAAAATCTCCGCTGCCCCAGCAGCAACAGCTGAAGTCATAAATCTAACTCCGATAACTCCGTTTGCTCCCATTTCCTTTGCATGCTGAATCATCCTCTGAAGAGCTATCTCTCTCGCCTCTGCAAGCATTTCAGTGTACTCCTTAACTTCTCCACCAGCGATATTCCTTAAACTGGCAAGTATGTCTTTTCCAAGGTGCTTTGCCCTAACGGTTGCCCCTCTTGCAATTCCAAGAACTTTAACTACCCTATACCCAGGGACGTTCTCCGTTGTAGCAAGAATAAGTTCCTCCATATTTATCACCCAGATACTTCGAACTTCGAGGTAATTTTATATTCTAAAGCTTAAATACTTTTCTGGAGTAATAGGAGAGGTGAGAAAATGGAGCTCACGCATGTCGATGAAAAGGGCGTAAAAATGGTTGAAGTTGGGCATAAGGATGTAGTCTTCAGGAAAGCCGTTGCAAAGGGGAGGATAAAACTAAAGCCTGAGACCATCAAGCTCATCCAAGAGGGAAAAACAAAAAAGGGAAACGTGATAGCAGCTGCACAGCTTGCGGGAATTTTGGCCGTAAAGAAAACTCCAGAACTCATTCCCCTCTGTCATCCAATTCCACTAACCGGAGTGGATATATCCTTTGAGTTCGGAGAAGACTACATCGAGGCAACTTGTGAGGTGAGGGCTTACTACAAGACGGGCGTTGAAATGGAAGCACTAACTGGTGTCAGCGTTGCCCTTCTAACAATATGGGACATGGTCAAAGCTGCAGAAAAAGACCCCAACGGCCAGTATCCCTTTACAAAGATTGAAGAGATTAAAGTAGTGGAGAAAGTGAAGGAGTAGGGTTTATAAAATCCACCAGAGGTTTAGTGAGAGATGAAGCTCAACAGTGAAGCGAAGGAAATATACAAGGCTATAAAAAATGAGATAAAGAGGAGAATCCAGCTCAGAGAAAGTCTAGCGTATCTTGAGAAATTTTCGCTAACAAACAACAGAGAGGAAATATTGAGAAGACAGAGGTATCTGAAGGAAAATCTTCCGAAAATCAGCGAAGAGCTAAAACCCCTCCTTTCAAAAATAAGACCCATAAGGTTTAGAAGAGAATATCTCCACGACAGGCTTCTTGTAGTCAGTGAAGAGGAATTCGAGAAGGCAAAAGCCCTTCACATATGTGACGTCTCTCTAAAGCCAGAGGAAGGCTATGACCTAATACTGAGCACAGCTGACTATGGCATTGATGTTGAACTTTCCATCAGCGAAATAGCTCCCGAGCTCTATATAATGCCTCTGTGGGAAAATCGGGAAACGCTTAAAGCCCTTGCCAGCATGGGAAGAATTCTAAACTCTCCTTCCGTTGCAGAGGAAATTTTGGCAGAGCTAAGAGGACTTGAAAGAGTTGCGAAGAGGGGAGAGATTTTAGAAAACTTAGAGGAAATACTTCGAAGGGAAGAGCAGAGGTTAAACACAAAAATTGAAGAGATGCTAAAGGAATTTAGCCTAACCCTGAGCGGAAAGGAACTTTTGGAGTTCCTAAAAGAACTAAAGAGCGGAAATTATCAGGCGATATTCTCCCACTTCTCCCAGGTTGAAAACGAAATCTTGAGGGAGATAAGAAAAAGCGAAGAAAGACTTAGCAAACTGCTTAATCTTGACGTGGAGGTGTTTTCAAGAGACAACCTATACCCAGCGGAAGTTTCTGCAGAGACCGTTGAACTCCTAAGGAGAGAGCTCGAAAAAGAGACAAAGATTGAGATGTATTTAGTGAGCAGGGAAATCCTGAGGAAAATAAAGCCACTACTCCCGAAACTGAAAGAAGAGCTACAAATGGCTTATGAGCTGGAATTCTTGAGGGCTGTGAAGGAATTCACCAAAGGCTTTGTCTTTCCAGAAATTGCCAGCGGAGGGGTAGCTTTCATAAATGGAAGGCACCTCTTTATAGAAAACCCACAGCCGGTCAGCTACGTTGTTGGAAGCATTGTAAACTTTGACGGCACAAGTGGAGAGAGAATTGTAATTTTAACCGGAGCTAACAGCGGTGGAAAGACCTCTCTGCTTGAGCTCATCACCCAGATAATCCTTCTCACCCACATGGGGCTTCCAGTTCCTGCGGAAAAAGCATGGGTTGAGCCATTGGATGAGCTTTTCTTCTTCAGAAGGAAGCGCTCTTCCTACGGAGCCGGCGCTTTTGAGACTGCCTTAAAGGCTTTTGCCCGCGCTCTTACAAAAGATGGCAAAAAGCTGATCCTCATAGACGAGTTTGAAGCCATAACTGAACCCGGTGCTGCAGTGAAGATTATTGGGGAGCTCCTTAAGGTAGCCCACGAGAAGGGATTTTATGTCGTTATCGTCTCGCACTTGGGAGAAGACCTAAAGAGAGAGCTCCCCTTTGCGAGGGTTGACGGAATTGAGGCAGAAGGCTTGGACGAGAACCTCAACTTGATAGTCGATAGACAGCCCAAGTTTGGAAAACTCGGAAAGAGCACTCCCGAACTTATTGTGGAGAGGCTGGCAAAGAAAAAGCGCGGAAAGGAGAAGGAAATCTTCGAGAGGGTTTGGAGGGCTTTCAAAGCTAACCCCTAATCCATGTCCTCTCCCTGTATCTTCCTCTACTCTCAATTTCATTCAGCTTTGCCTCAACTTCCTTCCTCTTTTCCATACCTCTAATCTCCTCGTAACCGTTTAAAACTTCTTCAAAACCTTTCTCAAACCACTTGTAATGCGTGCTCTCCATGGCCCTCCTGAGGAGATGCAGATCAACACCCTGAGCCTCAAGAGATGAGTCAAACTCCGCAAGGCCGAAGTCAATGAAGTAAATTTTCCCTTCCCTCAGAATCATGTTTGAGGTTGTTAAATCTCCATGAACTACTCCAGCTTCGTGGAGCTTACCTATCTGTCTGCCGATTTCCCTGCAGAGCTTCAAACGCTCTTCCATTGGAATGACTTCAAGGTATTCCTTCAGCCTCTCGCCTTCTATGTACTCCATGACTATTTTCATGTCCTTTAGATCAACCTCGTAAACGTAGGGAACATTAACGTCAAACTCCTTCGCCCTGTGCAGAATCCTCGCTTCTCTCACAGTTCTCTCCTTTCTAAGCTTCTCATCTATCTCCTTTATGCGATAGCGCTTTGGGATGCGGTGTTTTATGGTAACCTTCTCCTCATTAAACGGAAAGTAAAGCTCTTCAAAGCCCGCCAGATAAATCTTCGCCTCTGCACCCTGCTTTATCAGCTTCATGTGCCTCACCCGCTCATCTCAATAACACTATGAGCATCTTCAAACACAAGCCTGATAGAGATAACGTCTTCAACTTTTAGCACCAACATAGCGTTCCCCTCTTTGAGCACTATTTTGGCCTCATCAACCTCGTTTTCCTCAAGTTTTTTTACGGCATATTTAAGCTTTTCATCTTATCTAGAAGGGATGCTCTGTTTTCTATTTCAATGTCCAACAGTTTGTAGTCTGAAATAATACCCTAAGCTCTTCCATACCCGCAGCACCATCTGTGCTTTGTCTCGCAAGTGTATTAAAGCTTCTCAAAGATTTGGCAAAAGGTTTAAATACTATGTCAACTTACATTAGTTGACAAGAATTCAATGGTGGGGTAAATGAAAGTTGAGGGCGCATGGCCCATAACCCCTCTGGGAGTTTCAAGGATTTTTGTAATATTGGGATATTCTCTAATGATTGCGAGTTTAATTCTTCAAGTCCACGTTGGAGAACTTGTCTGGGCCGGAGTTACCCTCCTTGTAATCTCTGGGGAGAGGGGTATAGAGATTAAAGAAGATGGGCCTGTTTTAAAATATCTTTTCTGGAAGGTTAAGATACCTTTTGAGGAAATCAAAGAGGTAATGCTTGCGAATGAGCTCAGAGAGGCCAAATTATTTAGATACAACTGGAAAGATGCAGGACTTGTAGTGTTGCTCTTTATTATAACTCTCATTAAAGTCCCATGGAGAGAACCCCTTCTCCTTTTTCTCTGGATTTTTGTCATTTATGTTGCTTATTTCTTGTATATCTTTGTTCCAATCTATAAAATTTGGGAAAACTTCGGGAAAATCCTTTTGGGCATTTTAGTGCTACTTCCCATATTCTCTGCCTTAGTTGGTGAAAACCCAGTTCTTGGAGTATTTCTTGGGATTGTATTTCTCGTGTTTATCGTTTTCTGGACAAGATTCGACTACATAATTGTCAATACTGTGGGAAAAGGCAGTATTGTAATAGGATGCTCTGATGGGAAAAAAGCCATCAAACTGTTTATGGGTGTTAAAAATGAAGCTTGAAGTAGTCAGGCCCTCAAACTTTGGTGGAATTCCATTAATGATAGCCATTCTTTCCCTTGTTCTAATACTAGGAGCGATGGAGCTCTCCTATTGGTGGATGTGGATTGCTGGATGGATTCTTATTTTTGCTTCGTGGGGAGTATCGGCTAAAATTGAAAATAAAACCCTAATTCTCAAATATGTCTTCGGACTGCTGTCCATAAAGCTCAAAGGGGAGGATATCGAAGAGATTTTAGTCCTAAACAGACTGGAAAAGGGCATCCTTCTAAGGCATTTTCATGGAATTGGAATCACTTACATGGGCGTACTTGTATATGCATTATATCGTTATTTTGCACTTCCAGAGAACCTTCTGCCAGGGTATTACCTAGGAGCAATGGGGCTAATTGTATTCTCGAGCTCTATGCTGATTTCAATGACAATTCCCATTGGGAAAACCCGTTATAAGCTCCTTGTAACAGTCCTCATTTTCATTGTTGGTGTACTTTTTCTGTCGCTTAAGACTCCTGAAGCTGAGCTGATTCCGGGAATAGTAGCATTGACCACGATGGGCCTTTGGATGGTATATGATCTCGACACCGAAGATTATATCGTTTTGAAAACAAAGAAAGGGAAATACCTCCTAACTTCTAGTGCCCCAAGAGATAAAGTGGAAAAAGCCATCAAAGAAATTATGGGGGTTTTAATCGATGATTAAGCTCCCGGAAAGCATGGAAAGAATCTGGACTATGAGAGCCAGAGGGATGAGAGAAATAGAGATAGCAGAAAATCTTGGAATTTCGAGGCAAGCCGTGAACAAAGCTTTGAAAGAGGCTAAAGCCAAGCTTTTTGAGGCATTCTTTTCCTTAGCTGAGACCTTTTCGTGGGAGATTGTCAGGGTAAACGCCGAAAAGGGTTTTATGGTTGCGAGGGGAAGGTGTGGGGACAAAACAACGAGAATTTACGCCTTCTACATACCGAAAAATGGGATAAGGGGGTTTTTCGGCGATGAAATTCCAGAGTTTATTCTTCAACACGCTTTGGAGTTTGGAATCATTAAAAAACTAGACAAGAAGGAGCTGATAAATGCCTTGGAGAGATGACTAGTCCATTTTCTTCCCAATTCCTCTCTCAAAATCTAAGAACTCCCTTATTTTTGCTTTTCCTTTGGTGATCTCGATGAGATAGTTTATAAGCTCCCCTTTTCTCTCCGGCAAGACGCCAGCTACAAATTTGACTTCAACGTTGAATTCTCTCTCAAGGATTTCCGCCTCGAATTTTTCAAGTGCCTTTTCAACTGCGTTGTAGAGGTTGTAAGGAAAAACGATTTCAATGGGTTCTTTTTTGATGACCTCTATTATTCCCGCTTTTTCAAGAGCCTCGCTTGCTGTCTCACTATAGGCTTTAATCAGTCCTCCGTAGCCGAGTTTTGTCCCGCCGAAGTACCTAGTCACAACAACCACAACGTTTTCCAGACCTTTGTGCTCAAGAACTTTAAAAACCGGCTTTCCTGCACTTCCCTTCGGCTCCCCATCGTCATCATAGTGAACAATAAGAGTATTGCCTTCCCTAACCCTATAAGCAGAAACATTGTGCGTTGCATCCGAGTGGGCCTCCTTAACCTTTCTAATGAACTCTTTAGCCTCTTTCTCTGATTTCACTGGCATAGCATAGCCGATAAAGAGAGAATCCACGTAGACTTTTTCAACCTTTCCGAAACCTTTAACTGTCTTGTAGCCCTCCATGAAAGGGAATAGAAAACGTTCTTTAAGAATCTTTTGTGCCCAGATTTTTGTGATTCAGTCAAAAATTTGCATATTTATTGCCTATTATTCAATAATACACACTAAATCTGGCCTTTTGAATAGAAATCTTTTTATAGAGCACTAACGAAAGGCTCTTGTTTAATAGATGGAGGCAATTGAAATGATGGTAGGACAAGGTGGACAGCCTGTTGTTATTCTTCCCGAAGGAACCCAGAGATACGTTGGAAGAGATGCTCAGAGATTGAACATTTTGGCCGCTAGAGTTATTGCAGAGACAGTAAGAACCACCCTTGGTCCCAAGGGTATGGATAAAATGCTTGTCGACAGCCTTGGTGACATAGTAATTACAAACGACGGTGCAACGATTTTGGAGCAAATTGATGTCCAGCATCCAGCTGCCAAGATGATTATTGAAATCGCTAAAACTCAAGACAAAGAAGCTGGCGATGGAACAACTTCAGCCGTTGTAATTGCGGGAGAACTCTTAGCAAAGGCTGAAGAACTTTTAGACCAAAACATCCACCCGAGCATAATTATTAAGGGTTACACCCTTGCAGCCGAGAAGGCCCAAGAGATAATTGACAGCATGGCAATCTCAGTTGAACCAGACAACGAGGAAATCCTCACAAAAATAGCCTCAACTTCAATAACCGGTAAGAATGCCGAGAGCCACAAAGAACTTTTGGCAAAGCTTGCCGTTGAGGCAGTTAAGCAGGTTGCCGAAAAGATTAACGGGGCATATGCGGTGGACATTGACAACATCAAGCTTGAGAAGAAGGAGGGTGGAAGTGTAAGAGACACCCAGCTTATCAAGGGTGTAGTTATTGACAAGGAAAGAGTCCACCCAAGAATGCCAAAGAAAGTTGAAAACGCAAAAATAGCCCTCATAAACGATGCTCTTGAGGTTAAAAAGACCGAAACAGATGCAAAGATAAACATCACCAGCCCAGACCAGCTCTATGCATTTCTCGAGCAGGAGGAAAGGATGCTCCAAGAGATGGTGGAACAAATAGCGACAACAGGGGCTAACGTCTTCTTCTGCCAGAAGGGAATTGACGACTTAGCACAACACTACCTTGCAAAGCACGGTATCTTAGCGGTAAGGAGAGTTAAGAAGAGCGACATGGAGAAGCTTGCCAAAGCCACGGGCGCTAAGATTGTCACAAACGTTAAAGACCTGACAAGTGAAGACCTCGGCTATGCCGAGCTTGTTGAGGAAAGGAAAGTCGCTGGCGAAAACATGATATTCGTTGAGGGCTGCAAGAATCCAAAGGCGGTTACAATACTCATCAGGGGTGGAACAGAGCACGTTGTAGATGAAGTCGAGAGAGCCCTTGAAGATGCCATCAAAGTCGTCAAGGACGTCATGGAAGACGGTGCAATCTTGCCGGGAGGAGGAGCCACAGAGATTGAGCTCAGCATAAGGTTGGATGAGTTTGCAAAGCAAGTGGGTGGAAAGGAGCAGCTTGCAGTTGAGGCCTTCGCTGAGGCATTGAAAATCATTCCAAAAACCCTCGCAGAAAATGCTGGACTTGACACAATAGACGTCCTCGTTAAGGCCATAAGCGAGCACAAGAACAAAGGAAAAGCAATTGGTGTTGATGTCTTTGCCGGGGAACCGGCCGATATGCTCGAGAAAGGTGTCATCGAGCCAGCCAGGGTTAAGAGACAAGCCATAAAGAGCGCAAGTGAAGTTGCAATAATGATACTTAGAATCGACGACGTTATCGCAGCAAAGCTTTCAAAGGGCAAAGGCAAAGGTGGAGAGGGAGAAACGGGTGAAATGGGCGGAATGCCCGGCATGATGTGATTTCTCTTCTTAGTTTTTACTTTTCTCCTTTAAAATCCTTTCTCAGAGAAATACAACTGAAACCAACCTGAGAACAGAAAAAATCTAAAAAGGAATTAGCCGAGTACCGAGAGCAGAACTCCAGCAACGACTGCAGTTCCTATAACTCCAGCAACGTTTGGCCCCATTGCATGCATTAGTATGAAGTTTCCGGGGTCTTCCTTTGTGGCAAGCTTTTGAACAACCCTCGCGCTCATTGGAACAGCTGAAACACCGGCAGCACCGATCATTGGGTTTATCTTTCCACCGCTGAGCTTCATCATGACCTTACCCAGTAATACCCCGCCGGCAGTTGCCGTTGCAAACGCTATGACACCAAGGAAGAGGATTTTTATAGTGCTCAAAGTTAGAAAGCTCTCCGCCTGCATTGTTGACCCAATACCAAGTCCAAGGAAGATCGTGACGATGTTCATTAGCTCTTCTCTTGCAGCTTTGCTAAGCCTTTCAACAACACCGCTTTCCCTGAAAAGGTTGCCAATCATGAGCATTCCAACAAGAGGAGCCGCTGAGGGCACAAGGAGGCCGATGATTATTATTGAAGCTATTGGGAAAATAACCTTCTCCCTCTTTGAAACCGGCCTTAGCTGTTCCATTCTGATCTTTCTCTCTTCCGGAGTTGTTAAGGCTTTAATAACTGGGGGCTGGATTATTGGGACGAGGCTCATGTAGGAATAAGCAGCCACTGCAGTTGCTCCAAGTAAATGGGGAGCGAGCTTAGTGGTTAGATAAATTGTCGTTGGCCCGTCGGCACCGCCAATGATACCGATAGATGCCGCCTCTTGGAGGTTGAAGCCTAAGGCTACTGCGGTAAGCATTGCAATGAAGACACCAATCTGAGCCGCTGCACCAAGCAGTGCAGTCTTTGGATCGGCGATCATTGGACCAAAATCCGTCATTGCTCCAAGTCCAAAGAAGATTAGCAATGGCACAACCTCCGTGTCAATGAGATAGCGCTTAATTAGGAAGAACAGCCCTGGATGCTCTGGATCGGCGCTTAAGATACCGGTTAGTGGAAGGTTCACCAGCACAGCACTTATTCCAATCGGGAGCAACAACAATGGTTCCATTTCATACCTTATGGCCAAATACATCAGGGTGAAGCCAACAATTATCATTACCACGTTCCCTATTGTTAGATGAAAGAGGCCTATGTTGGCAAAGAAGTCAAGTATTGCCTGCTCAATTCCCATTCCCCATCACCCGAGTTCTATTAGTGGTTGTCCTGTGTCGACGGTGTCTCCTTCCTTGACAAGAATCCTCTTCACAACACCATCCCTCGGCGAAGGAATCTCATTCTCCATCTTCATAGCCTCTAAAATGACCAACCCCTGACCAACCCTAACCTCATCACCCTCCCCAACCAAAACCCTAAGAACCTTACCCGGCATAGGCGCAGAAACCACTTCCTCACCAGCCGCCGCCGGAGCAGGCACCGCAGGAACCCCAACCGAAGCCGAAGGAACTGATACCGGAGCTGGCGCAGGAGTAGCGACAGGAGCACCGACCTGAACAGGAGCTGCTGAAGGAGCTTGAAGGGCTCCCATGGGAATTCCAAGCTCTTTGGCCTCAACTTCGTAACTTTCTCCCTCAAAGCTAACTTTGAACTTTCCTCCACCGAGCTCTTCAACCTCAACTTCATAAGGAACACCATCAACAATGACCTTAACTTTACCTTTCATCCTCACCATGCCCCCATTTCGTAGTTAAAGTTTTCAACCTCCTCAATCTGGGATTGAATACCGTACAAACGCCAGACATCGGAAGGTTTCTTTTTAAACGGCAAAGGTCTAAGTTGGGCGTTCTTCTCTGCTATGTAGGCCAAAATCGCGGCGGTAATTATGGCGAGCTTCTTTGGTTCAATTGAAGGCTTCTCTTCAGCAACTACCTTCTCTTCCTTAGGCAAGGGCTTAACTTCCGCTTTTTCCCTCTCAATCAACACCCTTTCAAGGTATCCTATACCGTACATTGCCAAAGCTAATATGCCCAGCACTAGGAAAACCACTGCAACGCCCAAAATGGTAATATAAAGGCCCTCAAGGAAAAACTCCCAAGTGACCATTTTTCGCACCTCACAGAGGAATATTGCCGTGCTTCTTTGGTGGAAGCTTTACGCGCTTGCTTTCCAAAGCTTCCAAAGCCATTATTATCTTTCCTCTTGTTTCCGCCGGGTCTATGACATCATCTATGTAGCCTCTGCTTGCGGCAACATATGGGTTAGCGAACTTCTCTCTGTATTCCCTTATCTTTTCTTGTCTAACTGCTTCCGGGTTTTCCGCTTTGGCGATCTCCTTTCTAAAGATGATATTTGCCGCTCCTTCCGGTCCCATAACGGCTATCTCAGCCGTTGGCCAAGCGAAGACAAAATCAGCTCCAAGGTGTTTTGAACCCATTGCCAGATAGGCCCCACCGTAAGCTTTTCTCAGGATTACTGTGACCATTGGGACTGTTGCCTCCGAGTAAGCGTAAAGAACCTTCGCACCGTGCCTTATGATTCCACCGTATTCTTGCTGAACTCCCGGCAAGTAACCGGGAACATCAACCAAAGTTACTATCGGGATGTTGAAGGCGTCACAGGTTCTAACAAAGCGTGCAATTTTGTCGGAGCTGTCTATATCAAGAACTCCCGCCAAGTGAATTGGGTTGTTTGCCACAATTCCAACCGTTTGTCCGTTCATTCTTCCAAAGCCTACAACGGCATTTGGAGCAAAGTAGGGAAGTATCTCAAGGAAGTCCGGATTTCCGTTGGCATCTCTATCAACAATCTCATAGATGACCTGCCTCACATCGTAACCTTTGTTGGGATCATCTGGAACTATTTCATAGAGCTTCTCGCTTTTTCTAAACGGTGGGTCGTTGGTTGGATACCTGGGCGGCTTCTCCATGTTGTTTGATGGGAGGTAGCTTACCAACCTTCTTATGAGCATTAAAACTTCTTCGTCACTCTTTCCTATTAAATGAGCCTGTCCACTCTTTTGGGCATGGACCATTGCACCACCAAGCTGAATTGGAGAAACCTCCACACCGGTGACTGCCTTTACTACTTGGGGACCGGTGATGAACATGAAGCTTGAGGGATTGTCAACCATGAGGATAAAGTCTCCAATTGCCGGGCTGTAAACTGCTCCGCCTGCACACGGGCCCATAATGGCTGTAATCTGGGGGACTACTCCACTAAGAACAGTGTTCATCTTGAATATCTCACCGTAGCCCTTGAGGGAATCAACGCCCTCTTGAATTCTCGCCCCACCGGAGTCGTTGAGTCCTATCACCGGCGCTCCTGCCTCTAAAGCCAGCTCCATGATGCGCTTTATCTTTGCCGCGTGCATTTCTCCAAGGGAACCGCCCATAACGGTGAAATCTTGAGCATAAACGAAGACCAATCTGCCGTCGATCGTCCCATAGCCGGTGATAACTCCATCTGCTGGTAGTTCCATCTTGTCAAGGTCAAACTCTGTGTTTCTGTGCTTAACGAACATCCCTATCTCCACAAAACTTCCCGGATCAAGGAGTTTTTCGATTCTTTCTCTCGCCGTGAGCTTTCCTTTTTCATGCTGCTTTGCCACATTTTCTTCTCCACCCATCTTCAGAATTTTCTCCTTCTTTTCATAGAGTTCCTTCACTTTTTCCTCCATGCTCATAAGAGTTGCCCCCATAACCATTTGTTAACTAATTTGTAGTTTGTAAACCCCTTTAAAAGGATTTTCATAGCCATAAAATGTCCAGAAGAGTACATGTACACAAACAAAAAATGTAGAGAAGCTCAGAGATGGGCTATTGGGGTTTCAGCACCACAGGCCTCACACTTCAAGAAGTGGAAGCGGTCTTTCTTTATGATCTTTGTGTCCGGTGAGCCACACACGGGGCATATGACGTACTCCTTGAGGTATTTCTTCATCTTGTTTGCTATGAGATACGGTGTAAAGCGTCCCTGCAGGACGGCTCTTCTTCCTTCCAAGACACCTGCAGTGGCGATTTCCCTTAAGATAAACTTAAGCAGATGATTTGGATCTCTGTTCATCGCCTCAGCGATATCCCTGAAGTTCTCGATCATAGTTCTGTTGCCCTCGATTGTTACCACCGCAGCAGGAACCTCAAACCTTGATTCGTGATGCTTAACGTTCTCCGGAAGTTCTTCATACGCTTTTTCCAAAAGCTTCTCATAATCATAATAATCGTACTCCATTTTTCTCACCTCGCTATAGGTTCTATCTTCGCCTTATTAACCTTTTTACAAAACCTTGTAATAGCCTGAGCGGGGTTCGTATATCATTGAGTTGGCCTTAAGCTCTTCCAATATTTTCTCAACCTCACTCTTTCCTATCCCGTATTTGCTAGCCTCTTTTATTATTTCCTCTTTTGGAGCCCCATAATCTTCTAACTCCTGGAGTTCTTTTATTATGCTGAGAATCCTGTCCATCTTGTTGATCTTCTTTGATGATTTTCCAACCTCCAAGATGCTAACGTCAATGTTTCCTTCTTCATCCATTGCCGTTTTCCGTAGTGTATACTCCATAAGCTCAATTGCAGCTCTGGCGTCTTCTTTTGTGACAATCTCGCTCAGTCTCATTTTTGCATGGGCTTCGCTAAGCCTTATAAGGGCCTCAAGCTGTCTTGCAGTGATTGGAATAGGCTTGATGCCTTCTTCATTACCTCCTCTCCCTATTGTCCTTCTCATCTTAACGTAGTACCGCTTGATTTCTTCCATTGCCTCTTTACTGAGCACTGGTTTGATGTTCTTTCTTGCATAGGCTATGTACTTTTTGAGAAGCTCATGCGGTATCTTTGGAGCAACTGCCTCTGCCTCGCCCTTCCTGACCTTAAGTATGTGCTCGGCTATCTCAGAGTCAAGTTTTTCATCGGGCTCATCGAGAAGAACAAATATGAGGTCAAACCTGCTTAGGAGTGTTGGGGGCAAATCCACCTGCTCCGGAAGGGATTTCATCCTGTTAAACCTCCCATATTTGGGATTGGCGGCAGCTATAACCGTAGTTCTTGCATTCAGTGTTGCCGTAATCCCAGCCTTTGATATGCTAACAGTTTGCTGCTCAAGGGCTTCGTGTATGGAACTCCTATCTCTATCACTCATCTTGTCTATCTCGTCAATGAGTGCAATCCCCATATCGGCTAAAACAAGAACTCCAGCCTCCAAAACCCAAGAGCCGGTTAGTTCATCGCGCACTGCGGCGGCTGTATTGTGGACTACGAATCCGTTGGCAATAAAGCTGTGAGAACCTTCAACGGTGATATCATAGACGTATTCGTAAAGACTTTTTATTCTCTTGCTCTCCCTGACTCTCTCAAAGAGCAACTCCGAGTTGGCAAGCTTTCTGAGGAACTCAATTTTCTCACGTATCTCAATTTCCTCTGCAGTCACGTCGCTTAAAATCCAAACAAGCTCTCTGTACACTTTTTCATCTCTCTCTGCAAGAGCTCTTGCAACTTTAACAAGAAGTGCGTAATTTATTTTTCTACTTCTCTTCCTCTTGAACAGCTCGTAGAACTCCTCCCTCTTAAGCCCGATTTCTTTTGGTTCCATAACTTCGCCAATTCTAACTCTGAGCTCATTGGGCAGTTCAACGGGAACTCTTTCGATATCAGCTTTCTCAAGGTTCTCAAGAACCCTTTTGAGGAGTCTTCTTGATATTGGACGCCCATGCTCAATGGCAGAACCAAATTTTGTGCCGTAGGTTTCTTCAATGCCCATTCCATAGAAGGTTCTTATCTTCCGGAGCAAGCCCCCGATACCAGGAATAACGTCGATGTTGGTATCTCTTTTTGAGGCTCTTAGCTTTCTGACCAGCTCTTCAAGGCGGGCTTTCTTCTCGGGATGTTCAAACCCAATTTCCCTCGCAAAGTGAATGATGTTTTCACCATATATCCTGAGCTCCCATCTATCGTGTTTAGAAACAACTCTTCTTCCGTTTATCTCACTAACATATCCCTTTCTGTTTCTCTTCCTTAAGTGGGAGACTACACCAAAGCGAAGAAGTGCCAGCTGAATCTTTTTAGCAAGCTTTTCACTTGGGGTATCGAATTCTATGTATGACGACCCTTTATTTCTTAGAACAACCGTTCCGTTACAATCGAAGACTCCCCTAAGATAGGCAGCTAAGACTTCTTTTGGTGCTGCAAAGAGTTCCGGGGGAATATCCACCTTTTCAGACTTTGGTGAAAGTGGAACGCCCAGCTTTTTGAGAAGATGAGCAACTACCTTTGAATGAAAGTGTACTGCCGAAACTCCGTCCCCTTGCGCATTCTCCTTAACCTCTATTCCAAAAAGATACTCAGCGAGTTCCTTGAATTTTCTTCTCATTTCGCTGCTCCTGTTAGAGAATCTCACAGAAACTCCCCCAGCTTGGGATACGTACCCATCTCCCGCAATTAGTCCAGCAAAATAAGCAAACTTCTCATCAAGGAGTTTGGGTATTCTGATTCTTTTTCCATCTTGAAGAGCAACCTCTCTGGGATGAATTGATGAAAGCGGCACTTCTGCAAGCTCAACGAGCTTCTTCAGGTGTTTCATGGTAATATTGCCCCTTGCTCTCTCATTCACCCAGTTATGATTATTCTCGTTTACCCCAAAAATTTTTGCAAGTTCTCTCTTTGTTATGGCTTTTTCTTTTCTTATTTTCTCAATTAACCTTTTTACATCCTCCTTAATCCCATACAAAACGAGCTCATCAAGATCTTGGAGCATTTCGATAACATAAAGCGGTTTCTCTTCAACTTCGATCTTTCTAAGTGTTACCACATAATCCCCTTGCTGAATATCTTCAGATTTCTTCCACTTGAAGCTGCCATCTTTGAACACCAGCAATTGGGTCTCGGGAGTTGTTATAACCTCTTTTCCTGTGTTTGTTTTTAACATGATAAGCTCTCTCGGAGATTTTAGTTTCCACACCTTGCTCATTGGCGATTTCTTGATTTTTCCTTCGCTGAACGAAAAGCTCTCTCCGAGATAGGGGGCGTAATAAATACCCTCGGAGTATTTAATTGCCCCTACGTCTTTAATCCAGTCTTCAGTGAGCTTTCCAAGCTCCCATGTGCCGTTTTCTGTTATTATGAGGGAGTCTGGGGCAACACACAGACCAGCGGCGCTCGAGCTCTTCCCACTGGTATAAATAGCCCTCGGCGCTAAATTCGCCACATAACGGAGTATTTGAGATTTGGCTACTCCAGGGTCTCCTACAAGTAGAACGTGGCTCTCTCCTCTTAGTCTTGTCCCATCTGGAAGTTGCTTCGTGTTCCCCCCAAATAATGCCAGGGCAATTCCGAGTTTTTCCTTTTTCATTCCATAAATGGCGGGAGCAATTGAGTCAACTATTACATCAACGATGTCCTTCCTTTTTGCAAGCTCCTTAATCTTCTGCTCATCCTCCGGAGTTATTTCAAGCTCTTCTATTTCCTTGCTTAACTGTTCCACATAGTTTGCCTCTATTATCTTCCGGAATATTGGTCTCTTATCCTTCTGCTCTAAAACAACTCTCAGAATTCCGGTTATAACCACTCTATCTCCCGGAAGGGCAATATCCACGAGATCGTCAAGCAAAATCACGTCAACAAAACGGGGCATTTGTCCACCCTTAAGGCTCTCAGGCCTGTCTTGGAGTCTAAAACTCTGAAAGTTTAGAAAAGTGCTCTTATCAACGTCAAGCTCAACGTTCCTGCTTCCACAGGCTTCACATTTGTTGGGCCTGATTAAATTCGCATACGGTTTTTGAAGTCTCACCATCTCATGTCCGCAATCTTTGCAGATGTAAACCGCCCTGGAAACGAAGGGCTTTACCTCGGTCATCCTTGTTATTATTCCCTCAACTTGGATGAATTTGTTTATATGCTCACTCCCGAGCTCCTTCACAAGGTAGCTCTTTGGCAGACCATGAAAACGGGCATGAATCAGAAAAGGTTCCTTCCTAAAGAAATCCTCCTGCAGGATTATTTGAAGAGCATCTTCAGCCGCAAGGATAACTTCTTCGGGATTGTCTATAAGCTCTCCAGCGAGTTCGGGATCAAAGGCGTTCAAATGTTCCCAGTTTATTGCAATATATCTCCTAGGAACAACTGTCAGCACATCCCTTATTTCATCTAAATAAACCTTGTTCCCGCTGTCATCGGTATATTCTCTGAGAAACTTCACAAATCTCTCTATCATCTCCCCTTTGTCCATCACTTCTCACCCAACCACTCATTTCTAATTCGAGATATCTGAAGGTATATCCTTTTTTCCTCCAATGAAAGCCTGCTCAGGATCTCCAAGCTCCCGGGTCTGAACATTATCGCGTTGATTATCTTGTTAAAGCGGAGACGCTTGAGATACTGGTATTTCCTCTTTAGATTGGAGAGCTTGGTCATTTTGGCATTTAAAACTTCTACATCCACATCGGTCTTTGCTTTTACATAATTTTCAAGGTAATAAATATAGAACTCAGCCCTTTCATACAGTCCCTCTGGAATTGACGTTATCGGCTCGCTGTTTTTTTCTTCGTTTATAACCTTCTCAAGTTCGCGGATGATTTTCTCACTCTCATCCACAATCTCCACTATACCTCTTTCCCAAAGTTCTTTGGCCTTCCAATCTTCAACTAAGGGAGTATCCCCCGCTTTCCAGCTTCCAAATGATTTTAACACCTTGACCGGAATCAACGCCCTCCCGACCAGCATTACCTTTCACCCTCTCATCGTATAGATTGTTGACGAACTGAAGTTCTTAAGCTTTAGCCCACCGAAGATAAAAATATAAACTCTCCAGCCTGACTATACAGAGGTGGTCGTATGCTGATAGGGATAATGAGCGACACCCATGACAACCTTCCGGCCATAGCAAGGGCTGTTGAGCTTTTCAACAAGGAAAACGTTGATCTTGTACTTCACGCAGGCGATTATGTGGCACCATTCGTCAAAAAAGAACTTTCAAAGCTAAATGCCCCCCTAAAAGGGGTCTTTGGCAACAACGATGGTGAGAGGGAAGGTCTCAAAAGGGCAATTGGAATAGAGGAAGAAATAATGGAACTCGAACTGGAGGGGCTTAAGATAGTTCTCCTTCACGGCACAAATGAAAAGGTAGTTGAGGCATTTATAAGGAGCCAGCTTTACGATGTTGTGATAAGGGGGCATACACATAAATATGAGATAAGGGAAACCGGGAGGAGCATAGTTCTTAATCCCGGTGAAGTCTGCGGATACGTCAGCGGAGTAAAGAGTGTGGCGTTCTTGGACACGAGAAAGAGAGAAATAAGGATAGTAAACCTTGACACGGGAGAACCGCTCGGCTTTATGAGCCTTTGAAAAAGCTTTTAGGGGGGCAAAGAAAGAATCATGGAGACCGATCTGCTTACACCTAAAGAAAGATACAGTGGAGTAGTTTTTATTGGAGTTAGAAAAAACGGCGAGGTAGAGTTCATAAAAGTCTATGCAGAAAATGAGGAACTAGCCAAAGATATCCTGGAGAGATTTCTATACGAAAAGGGAATCCACCCCGCAGATTTCGTTGTGGTGGATAAGGGGTATGAGGATGTTGAAGGGAAAGAGATAATAAGCACGCGAACCGAAAGCGAGCTTTCTTCTTTTCTTGGCCGTCTTGGGTTAAGGCTTCTCTCAAACGGGGTTCTCTATCTGCAAGGGAAAAAAGAGATATACCAGATAACCTCCCTCAGCAAAGATCTTTTAAGGGAGATAAAATCCAAAGAAGACTTAAAAGAAGAACCTGTTAGAGTTGAGCTCAAAAGCCTAAACCTCCCGCCGAGATTTATCGAAAGGCTCAAAGCTCTGGAGCTCATGGAAGATACACTGATAATAAACCACGCGGAGCTTCCCATTCCTGAGGTTTTGAAAGAAGCTATCAAGGGAGCCGTTAAAATCCCAGAAGTCCTCGAACTTGGCTCGCTGAGACTTCGGCTTTTTAATAGCGAGCTCCACGAAGTAATAAAGAGAGGAAAAGAGCTCCTAATAAAACCCCCGATAGTGGTTTGGGACAGTTACGTTGATTCTCTGGAAGATTTTGAAGTTAAAGAGAGAGGAGAGGGTTATGACGCTCCTCTTTTCTTAAAAGCCCATAGGGGATTTCTAATACTCCGAGAGCCTCCCGAGAAACTTGTTGAGAAACTCATGAGGATTAAGGAAAAAGGAAGTGCAAAGATTAAGGGCTTCAAAGTTCCCGTGGAGTTCACGCTGATAGTAGAAAGCAAAAACACAGAAAAGTATGACCTACCCGTGAAGATAAAGCTGCCATATCTAAGCCAAGAGGAATTCAAGGAACTCCTGGAGGAAAAGACCGGGGTAAAAGTGTCGGATGAAGCTGTGGAAAAAATACCCAAAGAAAAAAGAACTTTCAGAACTCTCTTAACCATCTCAAAGCTCCTCAAAAGGCTTAAAGAGAAAAAGCCCAACAAACAGTCAGAAGAACTTTTAAAGGAAACTCTTGCATTATTTCTCGGTGAAGGGAATGAGGGTTATTGATGGAAGCTATGGAGAGGGCGGTGGACAGATATTAAGGACTGCGCTGGCTCTTTCAGTCATCACGGGGGAAGCTGTTAAGGTAATAAACATCCGTGCTAAGAGACCAAAACCCGGACTAAGGCCACAGCACCTATACGGCGTTTTAGCCCTCAAGGAGCTTTCAAATGGAGAAGTTAAGGGTGCTAAAGAAGGTTCAACCGAGCTGGAATTTTATCCCAAAGGTATCAAGACAAAACACATTAAGGTTCCCATAGAAACTGCCGGCAGCATAACCCTTGTTCTCCAAGCCCTTCTGCCAGCGATGGTCTTTGCAGATAGCGAGGTCACTTTTGAGGTAACCGGGGGAACTGACGTCCCCTGGAGCCCGCCGGTTGATTATCTCAAATACGTAACCCTCTACGCTCTCAAAAAGATGGGGATTAAAGCGGAAATTGAGATAAGGAGAAGGGGACACTATCCAAAGGGCGGAGGCTTGGTCGTTGGTAAAGTTCATCCCTGGGAAGAAAAGAAGCCGCTGGTTGCTACAGAGTTTAAAAGACTTCACAGCTTTGAAGGAATAAGCCACGCTGTAAGGTTGCCTTCCCACGTTGCCATAAGACAGTCAAAGGCTGCAAGAGAAGTCCTTGAGAGGGTTTATCCTTCCGTGCCGGTTGAAATAAGGGAGGAGTACTATGAACCCGTTAAAGACCCCCACCTGGGGCCGGGAAGTGGAATCGTCGTATGGGCAAATACAGAGGTTCTTCGCCTGGGAGGAGACGCCCTTGGAGAGAGAGGCAAGCCAGCAGAGGTCGTGGGAAGAGAAGCCGCAACTGAACTTTTAGAGCAATTAAAGACAGGATGTGGAGTGGACAAGTTCCTCGGAGATCAGCTCATACCGTTTTTAGCCTTTGCGGGAGGGGAAATATGGGTGAGTGAAATCACAAGGCACCTAATAACCAACGTCTGGGTCGTGGAGCAGTTTTTCGGAAAGGTCTTTGAGGTTAAAGGTGAAGTAGGAAAGCCCGGGAAAGTGAAAGTTGTGAGAAAGGTTGGGGTCTAAC
Source organism: Thermococcus sp. 2319x1 (assembly GCF_001484685.1). Lineage (NCBI taxonomy): Archaea > Methanobacteriati > Methanobacteriota > Thermococci > Thermococcales > Thermococcaceae > Thermococcus > Thermococcus sp. 2319x1. The sequence goes on from NZ_CP012200.1 coordinate 1,372,112, forward strand.
AAAGGTTTTAAATATTTTCCACTACAACCATCAAACGGTGGGAAAATGGAAATAGTAATTCCAGAAGATATAATCACGGCAAATTTTATATCAGCGGGAAATTTTCCTCCTTGGAAAAGCTGCCAAGCTTGCGGGAGTAACCAAGAGAGAGTTCCTTGAGGAACTGGCCAATAGGAAAGTCCCGGGCATTACACGGAAAGGGAACTTGAGGAGGACGTGGCCTTTGCCCGTGGTGAGTGATTCAACTCCTCTGATCCACCTTGCCAAAATTGGCAGACTTTAACTTCTCCGAGAGTTCTTTGGGGAAATAATTATCCCCGAAGCCGTTTATCGGGAGTGTGTCCTTGAAGGTGGCGAGAGCGAAGATGCAAGGGCAATTAAAAACGCCGGACTTATTTTGATCGACGACTACGATGGCCAGGAAGTGGCGAGGGCTCTGGGGCTTAGAGTTGTGGGAACTCTCGGCATTCTCCTCAGAGCGAAGTTTCGTGGGGAAATAGAGAGCCTTAAGGACGAGCTCGAAAAGCTGAAGACGTGAAACCCTCGTCTCATCGGGTTCTAAGTTTGCCTCTTCAAGGCTTTATTACTCTATAAAGTTTAAAAAAGTTTCGGTTCTTTAAAGGTTGTCCTTCAATTACCGCATCCCCTTAAAGGGCAGGTTTTCAAAAGAAAATAGGTAAACGTTCCACTTGAAGATGTCATAGATATTTCTACTGAAGTACTTCTTGAGTATGGGATCTCACAAGCCCGATTATTATTTCTCCAGAGGAATTCAGAAGGGGAAATGATTCGTTAAAAGGTATAAGAGTTTAACTGCCCTTATTCCTCTATCTCCACTCCATAAACCTTTTTTGGATTCTCAACGTGGATTTTGTAGGCTGTTTCCTCACTCATCAAGCCCTGCTGGAGAAATGCTTTCGTCCTTTTGGGCACGGTTTTGGGGCCTAAAACAGCCCCGGGTCTTCTTTTATCGTCTATGTAATCGGTCTCCATCAAGAACCTGCTTCCCTGCATTAGGGCTTCCATAAGGGCTTTTTTGCTTGCCAGAATTGAAGGAAAAACGCCAACCTCTTCCGCCACCCTAACTAAGGGGGGAGAGTAATGCTTGACAACTCTGTAGGGCTTTATACCCACTTCTTTGACGATCGCCCCGAGCTCTCTGAACTTTCCCTCATCAAAGCCCTCCGTGTGAAGCTGAACAGCACAGTCCGCCTCTCTGGCCAGTTCCATCCCATATTTCATGAGCTCTATGCTCGCTTCCCATATTTCCTTGCTGACCCCGTAGTGCGGCCTTCCTATCTCGCCTATGGCTATGGCCTTTCCTTCAAGGCAGAGCTTTTGGGCATATTCCAAAGCCTCCATAACCTCATTCTTGGCGTATTCAACGCCCTTCTTCTCAGCCAAGTACGCGAATTCCGCGGGATGTACCCCAACAACGGCAAAGGCCTTAACTGGGGTCTCTTTATTTATCCTCTCCACAAGGCTTATGTGAAAGTCCATGGCCTTCATGAAGTCCTCGGCTCTAATTCCATTAAATCCGTAATCGTGGGCACTCTTGTAAACCACGTTGAGATGCGTCCCTCCAGCTTTATGGAATTCTTCAACCGCCTCTAAGAACAGCCCTTTAAAGGGGTCAACATGAAAGTGATTGTCAAATATTATCATTCCCATCACCAAGAAAGCATAAGTGAAGGAGTTTAAAAGCCCTTAGGATTGATAAACCTCAAGTATCTCCCCGGCTTTGGTGCTGGGTTTCCCTTCCAAAACAAGGGCCACTTTATCATACTCAAGCGCAAAATCAACCTTTTGCTTCTCCTTCTGTATCTCCCTTATGAGTGCTGCTCCCTTTCCCTTCACTTTGTAGCCCGGGTAAATAATTCCCTCAACAACCTCTCCAGCCAGAACTTCCCTGCCAGAGATTTCAAAGACCTTCTCTACTTTAAACTTGGCCGCGGGTCTTTTTGAAAATACCCCCACCTCTTTCTTTTTGAAAATGTCAAAGAGCCCCATTTTCACCACTGGAGTACTCTCTCAAGAGAAACCTCAAACCCTTTGCCCAAAAGCTCTATAAATGGAGTCTTTTCGAAGATAATCTTTCCCCTCCCATATTTTCCTTTGATATGTACCACAGTCGTCGCTATTTCCTCCAGCTCTGGAATTGGGTTGAACTTGAGATTTGAAACAATGTTTTTGTCTATTATATAAAACGCTTTTCTGCTCTTGTTCCCTAAAAAGCCTTGAATGGAGCTTATTACCGTGTAGAACTCAATAGGTTCCTGCAAAAAGGCAAAAAGCCTCTCAAGGCCAAGGACTATGTTCATGTACTTTCCTTTGGAGAAGACTTCGTTTGCCATGGACTCATATCTGCTCAAATATATCACCGGCTCTGTTTCTAGGGGAATTCTCCCCACAACCCTTCCAACGTCCATCTTCCCCCCAGTTTTGATTACAAGGATGTCTGAAAAATCTTCTTGAACGCCAAGAAACTCCAACTGCTTTTTTATCAGGAAGAGAGTGTCCAAGTTGTCGTCAATCATTATTTTCAATCCCTTCTCCCGGGCGTACCTTACAAAGACATACGTTGCAATAGCCGAGCCGTAAGATGTCTCATCCTCAATGAGGACTAAATCGCCAAATGGCGTTTTGTCTATTATTTCAAAAAGCATCTCCTTCGTCATTTCCATCCTATCACCCCAGCTGGGATTTCGATTTCCTTTCCAAGCAGGTCCGGGCTTGTGGATTTTTTGAAGGTAAAAATACTGCTCGTAGGTGTTGGGACGGCTTCAATTAGTGTAGTGGCCATTCTTTCAAGTTCCGGGAGAGGGTTAAACTGAATTGAAGATGCAATATCCTTATTGACCAAATAGAAGGCCTTCCGCTTCTCATTTCCAAGGAAAGACTGAATCGCGAGGATAAAGGTATAGAATTCTGATACCGATGAAACAAACGAAAAGAGCCTTTCAAGGCCGAGGACAATGTTTATGGATTTTTCAACCTTTGAAAAGACTGCTACACCTGCTTCTTCATAGTTTCTTATGTATATAACCGGCTCGCTGACAAACTTTACCCTTGTGACAACGTTTCCAACGTTCCTTTTTCCACCGGTTTTAACAACAAGGGCATCTCTAAAGTCCTCCCCAATGCCAAGGGATTCAAGATGCTTCTGGATAACGTGGAGAGAATCGAAGTTATCATCAATTATAACCGGCAATCCTCGTGATTTCCCATAATACAGAAGACCAAGCGTCATAAACTCAGGTATGAACGATCGGTAGTATTCAACGAGAACGATCTCGCCAAACTTTATTTTATCGACGAGCTTAAAAACCTCCTCCAAGGATTCCAAGTTCTCACCTCCACAATTAATTAATGCCCTTTACAGATATAACTTTTTTGCATTTAAAAATAAAAAGAATCAGAGCCTAACAACGTGCACAGAACAGGAGATGCATGGGTCGAACGCCCTAACGGTTTCCTCCATCTTCTGAAGGAAAGTCATTTCGTCCGAGCTTCCATACCTCTTTTTGGCCTCTTCATAAAGGCTGAGCTCCATAATGGCGTGGTTGAAAGCTGTAGGGGTTATAATGTTGGAATAAGCTATGTTGCCTTTTTCATCAATCTTGTAGTGGTGCACCAAAACTCCTCTCGGTGCTTCAACGTAACCTATTCCTTCCCCTTCTTTGGGTTCAATCGGCACGTTTTCTCCCTCAAAGCCCTTATCAAGGAGAGTTCTGGCTATCTCCCCCGTCCTCTCGAGGGCATATACAAGCTCTATGGCTTGGGCTAAGTTATTTAAACTGACGTATCCTTGAGCGAATTTCTCCTTATATTCTTCGTATAGATGCTTCGCCATTGGGGTAAGCATTTCGTACTTCAGCATTAGCCTTGAGAGGGCCCCAACCATGAACACCTCTCCCTTGTATCTGCTCTGCTTTGCAAAGCTGTAGGGCAGAGTTTTTTCTTCAATGTGCTGGAAATAGTCAAAGTGCTCTCCATCATCAGCAATCAGCTTATCCCCATAGAGATAGCCGTTAACTGTAACGTAATGCTCTGCCTTTGCCCCCAAATATTCTTGGCCTGAAAATATGCCCACTGCTCTCCTTGCAAGCTTTAATAATGCCTCGCTTTGCCTTTCCATTCTTTCAAGCTCTTCTACTGTTGGATATCTCCCAAATCCGCCGGGCTTAACGTTGATGCCATGTATTTCCCTCCCCCCGATAACCTCCCTTAGATAGTTGCCGAACGCCTTGATTGTAAGGCCTTCTTTTACTATCTCGCCGTGTTTGCCCGCCATTCTTATTGCGTCAGCATACCCGAAAAGGTCCGGAGCAACTAAGAGGTAGAGGTGCAGAGCATGGCTTTCCAAAACTTCTCCTAGAAGGCCGAGTTCTCTTAGGAGCATTATCTCCTCTGGGACCTCAACCCCAAAGGCTCTCTCAATGGCAAGAACGGAGGCAACGCTGTGAGACAGGTAGCAGATGGCACATATCCTTGCCTCCAAGTCTGGCACGTCCCAGTAGTGCCTTCCAAGGGTTAGGAGCTCGAAGAACCTTGGCCCTTCGAATATTTTCACCTTAACGTCCTTCACTTCTCCGTTCTCGATGATTATCTCCGCCCCTCCGTTTCCTTCAACTCTTGTAAATGCCTCAATTTCAATGCTCACCATCTCAGCTCACCCCTTGCAAAAGTCTTGAACTTTCTCCGAATGTATTCCTCATCGTAGCCAAGCTCTTTGAGAATCTCGAACTCACTTGCGGGATTGGCTTCCTTCGGCAGAGGCCCTCTGCATCCAATACACCCAAGTTGAGATTTTATACAGACTGCATTGCACCCGCCGAGCGTTATTGGACCCAAACAAGGAATCCCCCTCTTAACGAGAACGCACTCGTATTCGTTGAGCTTGCACTCCACACAGACCGGATAGTCCTTTGTAGGTGGCTCAACACCTTTTGCCAAACTCATGAGCACCTGATAAATTTCGTCCTTATCATAAGGACAGCCCGGCAAGGCGTAATCAACGGCCACATGCTGCACAATCGGAGTTGAATCCAAGGCCTTCATTGGGTTTGCTTTCGTTCCATAAACCTTCTCAAGCTTTTCTCTAATTTTTCCTTCAACGCTCGCCTGCACATCCCCATGGGTGGCACATGTTCCAAGGGCTATGAGATATCTTGAGTGGTTTCTTGCGTAGTGAAGTAGATTAAGGTCCCGCTGAGTTGAAACCGTTCCCGTCACTATTGCAACATCAAAGCTATCGTGCTCTTTGAGACTCGAGGCCATATGGAACTCCTTTATCTCATAGAATTCAAGCAGATCAAAGAGCTTTTCGTAGAGGAAGAGAATGTTGAGGGCGCATCCCCCACAATCGGTCAGCTCAAAAACACCAAGCTTGAGCATCATATCAGCCCCCTTGTGGATAGAGCATCCCAATAAGTGAATACAGGACCGTCTTTGCAGACGTATTTAATAGAAGTGCTCGTTCCCACGATGCAGTGGCCACATTTCCCAACCCCACAGCGCATTCTTCTTTCGAGGGTCATGTAAATCCTTCCCGGAGAGAGCTTTCTATCTAAGAGTTCCTTGATGACGTATTTGTACATCACCGGCGGACCGCAGATTAGTGCATAGGTGTTTTCAACGTCAAAGGTTTCTCCTCTAAAGAGATCAGTAACGACACCTTTGCATACCCTCGGTGAATAGCCCTTCTCCAAGTAAATGCACGATGGAGTCTCCACCTCGTAGGCAAGCTTCACATGACAGTTCATGTCCTCCCCGTGCTTCAGTAGATGGATTATCTCATCCCTGAAGAGAATGTCCTCGTAGGCTTTGGTTCCATAGAAAAGATAGATTTCCTCATATTTCCCCGTATCCAAGGCATACCACAGCACTGACCTCAAAGGTGCCATTCCCAAACCGCCAGCCACAAGAACCAAAGTCGATCCTTCCATCTTTTCCATTGGAAAGCCATTGCCATAAGGACCTCTAATCCCAACTACGTCACCCTCTTTGAGCTTATGCATGTATTTTGTCATTCTCCCAACCCTTCTAACACAAAGCTGAAAGTAGCCTTCTCTAGTAGGAGTTGAGCACAGGCTTATCGGAAATTCCCCAAAACCCCTTATATCAACTATAACAAACTGTCCGGGCTTGTATTTGAAGCTTCTGTTGAGCTCTGGATCGACAAATCGAAGTGTGAAAAGCTTTTCCCTTGAGGTGAGCTCCTTCACTTCCAAAATCCTCGCCTCGTATGTCTGAAACGTCATTGTAATCCCTCCCTCACCTCATCGAGAACCTTGACGTGCTCTATCTTAGCCGGACAGAACTCGTCACACCTTCCGCATCCAATACAGTTAAAGCCCGCTGAAGGATCAAAGTAGCTCTTGCAGTAATAGCGGTGCCTGAAGCGATCTAAACGGGTTGGTCTAAAGTTATGTCCTCCAGCAACCAGACCGTGGCTTTCCATGAAGCAGGAATCGTATCTCCTAACCCTTACTGCCTCATAGGCGTTCATCCACAGGTCACACACTTCATAGCATCTACACGTCGGACAAACCATGTTGCAGTTGCCACAGCCCAGGCATATTTTTTCATATTTCTTCCATACCGGGCTGTTGTAGGCTAAATCGAGCATGTCTTCAAGACCCTCCTTGTTGAGATGCTTTTTGAATGAGTTTGCCCTCTTCTCCTCAAACTCCCTGAAGTTCTTCATATCCTCTTCAGTCAGCTCCTCGAAGAGCTCCTCATTTTCCCATGCAATCTCGTGTCCTTTAACACTACCAACCCTCACTAACCAGCCATCGGGGAGCTCGTGCAAAAATAGATCAAAGCCGTGCATGGCGAAATCCGTGCCAAGGCTTTTGCAGAAGCAGTATTCATCTGGCATACAGCTCATGCCGATTATTATCGAATTCTCCCTTCTTTTCTTGTAGTAGGGATCTACTGGCTCGGCAAGGTAAACCTTGTCAAGTATTTCCAATCCGTGAATATCGCATGAATGAACCCCAAAGAGGACTATTGGCTCGACCCCATTGCTCTCTTCCCATCTACCCCCTTTAAGTCTAAGCATTTCATCCTTAGGCCTCACAAAGAACTTCTTCGGGGGAAGCATTGTTCTGGTGTAATCAAAGGCTATCTCGGAAGGTTTCTCGACATGCTGGAAGGAATAGATGTTCCCCTTTTTCACCGGGGCATACACTTTGCCCCACTTCTTCAAAGAGTTGAAGAACTCCTCAAAATTTTCCTGGGGTAGCTTTACATATCGCAAGACAATCACCCGAATTCATTATTCAATTTTATATTTGTAAAGAACCGATTTAAGGATTTTTTAAACAGAAGGTGGCCAACCAAATGTTACAAACATATACTTTATAGTACACTAACGATGATTGATGATATTTTATAACTGAGAGTATAATAATGAGCATCAATGTCCTTCTCTGGAAAAGGTTTATATCAGTAAACCTCCAAACTAATAGTGGTGATGTCTCGTGTTCAGAATAGTTCACAAGGAAATATTAGCCCCACATATTAATCTTTTTGAAATAGAAGCACCCAGAATAGCTAAACATGCGAAACCGGGGCAATTTGTCATCATAAGGCTCCACGAAAGGGGAGAAAGAATCCCCCTAACTATAGCGGATACAAATCCCGAAAGGGGTACAATAACGATAGTTGCCCAAGAGGTCGGGAAAACTACCTATGAGTTAGGGACGTATGAGGCAGGGCAGTACCTTCTGGACGTTCTGGGGCCCTTGGGACAGCCAAGTCATATAGACAACTTTGGGACAGTGGTTATGATAGGTGGTGGAGTAGGAGTGGCCGAGATGTATCCCGTAGCTAAGGCGATGAAAGAAGCGGGAAACTACGTGATATCCATATTAGGTTTTAGGACCAAGGAACTCGTTTTTTGGGAGGATAAGCTAAGATCCGTAAGTGATGAGGTGATAGTAACAACCAACGATGGGAGCTATGGGATGAAAGGATTTACAACCCACGCACTGCAAAAGCTGATTGATGAGGGAAGAAAAATAGACCTCGTGCATGCTGTAGGACCGACTATTATGATGAAATTCGTCGCAGAGCTGACGAGACCTTATGGAATCAAAACTGTGGTTAGTCTAAACCCAATAATGGTCGATGCAACAGGCATGTGCGGTGTATGCAGGGTCACGGTAGGGGGAGAGGTAAAATTTGCATGCGTAGATGGGCCGGAGTTCGATGGGCATGAAGTTGATTTTGATGAGCTTATGAGAAGGCTGGATTATTATAAAGATTTGGAGAAGCTTTCATTTGAAAAATGGAAGCGCGAGAGGGGGATGGTTTAAATGTCAAGGAAGATTATAAAGGAACGAGTTCCAACTCCAGAAAGGCCTCCCGAAGAGAGAAACAAGGACTTCAATGAGGTAAACCTGGGTTACACCTTAGAGCTCGCAAAGAAAGAAGCTGAAAGGTGCCTTCAATGCAAGCCCGCTCCATGCGTACAGGGATGTCCCGTTTATATTGACATACCCGCTTTTATTGCAAAGATAATTGAAGAAGACATAAAAGGTGCCCTTGAGGTCATATGGAGGAACAACTCACTCCCTGCAATTACGGGAAGGGTCTGCCCGCAGGAGGATCAGTGTGAAGGAGTATGCACAATGGGTAAAATCGGCGATCCCATAAACATAGGCAAGCTTGAAAGGTTTGTCGCGGATTACGCGAGGAAGCATGGAATAGATGAGGAGCTTCTCCAAGAGCAGATAAAGGGGATACAGCCGAATGGAAAGAAGGTTGCCGTTATTGGGGCCGGACCGGCTGGGCTTACATGTGCCGCCGAGCTGGCAAAAATGGGATACGAGGTGACGATATTTGAGGCCCTGCACGAGCCGGGAGGAGTCACAATCTACGGAATTCCCGAGTTCAGGCTCCCCAAAGAGATAGTCAGGAGGGAGCTTGAGAATTTGAGGAAGCTTGGCGTGAAGATTGAGACCGACACGCTTGTGGGCAAAACAATTACCTTTGAAGAGCTGAAACAAGAGTACGATGCCATTTTCATAGGAACAGGTGCTGGAACGCCGAAATTTGTGAAGTGGGAAGGGATAAACCTAAACGGAATCTACTCGGCAAATGAGTTTCTCACAAGGGTTAACCTCATGAAAGCATATCAGTTCCCCGAGTACGATACGCCGATTAAAGTAGGCAAGAGAGTGGCCGTTATTGGGGGAGGAAACACCGCAATGGACGCAGCCCGTTCTGCGTTGAGACTTGGCGCCGAGGTGTGGGTTCTCTACAGAAGAACAAAAAAGGAGATGACAGCAAGGATAGAGGAGATACACCATGCAGAGGAAGAAGGAGTTAAGTTCATGTTTCTTGTATCTCCAAAAAGATTTATCGGAGACGAACACGGAAACCTTAAGGCAATAGAGCTTGAGAAGATGGAGCTTGGAGAACCCGACGAAACCGGAAGGAGGAAGCCTGTCCCAACGGGCGAAACCTTCATCATGGAATTTGACAACGCCATAATAGCGATAGGGCAGACTCCAAATAAAACTTTTATACAAAGCGTACCAGACCTTCTCGTGGACAGGTGGGGAAGGATAGTAGTTGACGATAGGCTAATGACAAGCATTCCAGGTGTTTTTGCTGGTGGGGATGCCATAAGGGGAGAAGCGACGGTGATTCTGGCAATGGGTGACGGAAGAAAAGCCGCAAAGAGTATACACGAATACTTAAGCGGAAACGCCTAAACCTCCCTACCCTCTATTTTTGGTGATAGTATGGAGTTCTTTGAGGTTGTCAAAAAGAGGAGAAGCATTAGAAAATATCAGAAGAAAAAGATTCCAGAGGAATATGTGGAGAAGATTCTTGAGGCGGCATTTTATTCCCCAAGCTCAAGGAACAGAAGACCATGGCACTTCGTAGTTGTTGACGAGGAAGGGCTTATCAAAAAGCTAGCTCAAACAAGACCGGCGTTGGAGTTTTTGGAAACAGCACCTTTAGCAATAGTTGTATGCGGAGATGAGGAAATAAGCTCCGCTTGGGTGTTTGATGCATCTATAGCGGCAGAGCACATACAGCTGGCTGCCACGGCATTAGGATTAGGGACATGTTGGGGTCATGTGCTTGAGAGGATGCACAACAAAGAGAAGAGCGCTGAAGATTACGTGAGAGAACTCCTAGGAATTCCAGAACATATAAGAGTTTTGTGCATCATCGGTATAGGTTACCCAGCAGAAGAAAAGCCGTCCCACAGTGAAAAAGAAGTAATGTGGGGGAGAGTTCACCGGAACAGGTTTGGAAACTCATGGAAAATGAAGTAAAAAAGCTAAATAACAGCAGGAATCCCGGGAACTCTTGGGAAAGGCTGTACTTCAGCTATGTGCTTTGCGCCAACTATATACCTAACAAGCCTCTCCACTCCAATGCCGGCTCCAGCAGAGGGCTTAAGTTTTCCAGCTTTTGCAACCTCAAGGTAAGGCCTAAAGGCCTCCAAGCTTAACCCGCTTTCCTTAAGCTTTCTAACTATCACATCGTACTGCCACTCCCTTTCTCCACCGCTTGAAACTTCTCCGTAACCTTCGGGCAGTATTAAATCATAGTTTCTAAAGTGCCCCGGCCTCTCTGGATCTTCCCTGTCGTAGAATTCCCTTGAGATGTCCGTTATCCAGAAAGGCTCGCTCATTGCCTTACTTGCCTTCTCATCGTCCCCAAACTCTTCCTCAACTTCCTCCATTGTGAAGCGCTTAAACGGCGACTTAACCCTGGGCAGCTCCCTTCCTTCAAGCTCTTCCCACTTTCTTGTCTCCTTAAAAAGCCCGGCAATAAGCTCCTCAATTAACCCAATAACATCGTCCATGGTGGCGTAGGCTATCTCAAAGTCGAGCTGGGTAAATTCATACGCATGCCTTCCATCGTCTCTATCCCTCTCTTCAAGCCTGATGTTTGGTGAAAGAACAAATATCTTTTCCAGTCCCATCGCTATGGCAAACTGCTTATGCAGAATCATGCTGTGCATAAGCTTGAGCCTTGTGCCGTAAGCTTCAATTTCTGGGGCCCTCATTTTACTCGCCGCCGGATCTGGCCACAGGGGATCGGTTATCGAGCTAAGCATAACCGGCAAGAGCCACTTAAAGCCCCTCTTCACAAAGAAGTCTGTCATGTAGTCTATAACTTTCGTCTGCACTCTCATCGCCTTTTCAATATCCCTGCTTACAAGTTGAACAGCGTTCATGAGCATCACCAGTATGAGGAATTCCCGAAGTCCTATATGTACTTTGTGCAAAAAACTTTGAAAAATTGGTAAATTTGCAAAGAAATAGGGCTATTATCTTAGATTTTATCCAACAGGTTTATAAAAAACATTGACACAATTCTCACAAACCGCAACTATGGACCTTCAATCTCAATAAGAAGTCACAAGAAGAGAAGATAAGAAAGGAAAAGACTTCACTGCTGTGGACAGACGTCCTTCTCTGTTGGTGGATTGGGATCAAGGCCTTTTCTCTGTCTTATCTGTCTTATGATGTTTATTGCGAGTTCATTTGGAACCCTCTTGAAGCCAGCGTGCTCTGTGCTCCACAACGCTCTACCGCTCGTTGCACCCCTAATTGCCCCTGCAAATCCGAACATCTCCGCCACTGGAGCCTCTGCAATGATAATCATCACCTCACCTTCTTGCCTCATGTCAACAAGCTGTCCTCTTCTCTGGTTGAGCTCTCTGCTGACAGCACCCATGTATTCGTATGGAACGTTAATAATGACCTTCTGGTATGGCTCGTAAAGAACTGGGTTTGCCTTCATCATTGCACAGTGGATAGCGGTTCTAATTGCCGGGTAAATCTGAGCTGGACCTCTGTGAACGTTATCCTCGTGAATCTTTGCATCCATGAGTCTAACTATTACCTTCATTACAGGCTCTCTGGCAAGTGGTCCCTCGTCCATTGCCTGGTGGAAACCATCTACAAGGAGATCCATAACTTCGTTGAGGTACTGGATACCCTTGGTGTTGTCAAGGAACATGTTGCCATTGTAAACATCAACTATACCCTTGGCCATCTCATAGTCCATCCCAAGCTCTGCGAGCTTCTTTGCAACAGCCTTTGGATCTTTTGGTCTTCCTTCCGGTATTTCACCCTCTTTAATTGCCTGGTAAATCTCATCCGGCATTGGTTCAACAACAATGTAGAACCTGTTGTGCTTGTTTGGTGACTTTCCTTCGACTATTGGGCTTTGCTTTGTAATGCTTTCTCTGTAAACGACGATTGGCTCTGAAACATCAACATCAACGCCCCATTTATCCTTAAGGTGCACGAGCTTGACCTCAAGGTGGAGCTCACCCATACCGCTAAGCAAGTGTTGTCCCGTCTCCTCGTCAATCTTGACGTGGAGTGTTGGATCTTCCTTGGCGAGCTGTCTGAGAGCTTCGATAAGCCTTGGTAAGTCTTTGACGTTCTTGGCCTCAACGGCCACTGTAACGACGGGCTCGCTTATGTAGTGAAGTGCCTCAAACGGTTCGATTTGCTCCTCGCTAACTGTTTCACCGGCCATTGCATCTTTCAAACCTGTTACGGCAACTATGTTACCTGCCGGGATGGCTTCCATGTTGATTCTCTCTGGTCCCATATAGATACCAACCTGCTGGATTCTTGCCTTTCTCTTAGCGGTGATGAGGTAAACCTCTTGACCCGTCTTTACGGTACCGCTCCATACTCTACCGGTTGCAACCTCACCGGCGTGCTTGTCAATAATGATCTTTGTAACAACCATGGCCATCTTTCCATTTGGATCACAGTTAAGCATCGCCTGACCAATCTCGCTCTCGATGTCCCCTCTCCAAAGGTGCGGAATTCTGTACTTTTGAGCCTGCAATGGATTTGGAAGGTGCCTAACTACCATGTCCAGAACAACCACGTGAAGTGGAGCCTTCTTTCTAAGGGTCTTCAAATCACCGGCGTTTGTTAAGTCAATGATGTCCTTGAACGAGACACCGGTCTTCCTCATGTAGGGAACGCTGAGTGCCCAGTTGTAGTAAGCTGAACCGAAGGCAACGCTACCGTCCTCAACTTTAACAAGCCACTTGTCCTTGAACTCCGGAGGAGCGTACCTCCTAATCAAACGGTTTACGTCGGTAATTACCTTGACAAACCTCTCTTGCATCTGTTGCGGGGTAAGCTTGAGCTCTTTAATGAGTCTGTCAACCTTGTTGATGAAGAGAACCGGCTTGACGTACTCTCTCAAAGCCTGTCTAAGTACCGTCTCCGTCTGGGGCATTACACCTTCAACGGCATCCACAACGATTATTGCTCCATCTATGGCCCTCATTGCTCTTGTAACGTCACCACCGAAGTCAACGTGACCTGGAGTGTCAATGAGGTTGATAAGGTACTTCTGCCCCTCATACTCGTGAATCATTGAAACGTTGGCGGCGTTAATTGTAATACCTCTTGCCTGTTCTTGCTCATCGAAGTCAAGCACGAGCTGCTTTCCTGCAAGTTCTTCGCTGATCATTCCCGCTCCGGCCAACAGGTTGTCACTAAGTGTCGTCTTACCGTGGTCAATGTGAGCGGCAATACCCATATTTCTAATTCTCTCCGGTTGAGTCATCAACTGCTTGATTTCCTTAATCATCTCTTCCCTTTTTCCCATATCGCACCACCTAAAACATTGATCGTCAGTTCATCATTCACTTCAAAAGTTCAGTTATAAATCTTTCCATAACTATTTCCCGAACCTCCTGTGACGTTTTTGATATTCTCTTATTATCCTCAAAAAGTCAATCTTCCTGAATTCGGGGAAATACACATCAACGAAGAAAAGCTCGCTATAGGCAATCTGATAAAGAAGGAAATTGCTTATCCTTATCTCTCCACCCGTTCTTATAACTATATCCGGGTCAGACATGTTGGGCACATAAAGATACCTCTTCAAGAGCTCCTCGTTTATTTCGTTTTTGCTCAGCTTTCCAGCTTGAACGTCTTCAACAATCCTCTTCACGGCATCGACAATCTCGCTTCTCCCCCCGTAGGCAACGGCAATGTTTAGGGTATAGTTGTTGTATTTCCTCGTCGCTTTCTCAGCCTCTTCTGCCGCTTCTCTCACGTTCTTTGGCAACAGCTCCTTCCTGCCAAGGACGTTAACCCTTATGCCGTATTTATGAACTCTCTCATCGTAAATAAGCTCCTTAAACTTCTTTTCAAAGAGATCCATGAGCATCTTTACCTCTTCCTTGCTTCTCTTAAAGTTCTCAGTTGAGAAAGCGTAAACAGTCAGCGTCCTTATCCCCAGTTCCCTGCACCATTCAAGAATTTCTTCCAGCTTTCTGGAACCAAAAAGGTGACCGTACCAAGGGGGCTTGTCCAAAAGTCTTGCCCACCTTCTATTGCCATCCATTATGAGGGCCACATGCTTTGGTATTTTCTCAGGCTGAGACTTAACTTTTTCAAGGAGGTAAGACTCATACAAGTCATAAGCGGGTTTAAATAAAATATGGGGAATTTTGGAAACAATCCTGTAGAGCATATCCCTTCACTCAATCTTCTTTCTCTTCGCCATGTGCATTTCGGCAAGCTCAATATAAATTTCGGCGTTTTTCTTTGTCATCTCTATTTCCTCTTCACTGAGCTGCCTCACAACTTTGCCCGGGACGCCTACAACAAGGCTGTAATCTGGAATCTCCTTGCCCGGAGGTATTAAGGCCCCAGCCCCTATGATGACATGGTTTCCGATTTTTGCCCCATCCAACACCACGGCCCCCATTCCTACAATAACGTAGTTTCCAATCTTCGCTCCGTGGACAACTGCGTTGTGCCCTATTGTAACGTACTCCCCAATTATCGTGGGCATCCCGTGGGAGGTGTGGATGCTGACGTTATCCTGAATGTTGGAGCCCCTTCCAACGTATATCTGCTCTATGTCCCCCCTCAGAACCGCTGAAGGCCAAACGCTCGTCTTCTCCTCTAAAACGACGTCTCCAATTATGTAAGCGTTCTCATCCACAAAAGCCGTTTCGTGAATTTTAGGTTTCCTCCCATTTAGCTCGTAAATCACCATGATTACCACCAGTAATGGCTGGATAAAACAACTTATAAACTTTAACACCCTAAAAGACATGTGGTGAAACGCCAATGAGATACCGAAAAGGTGCCAGTGCCGAGAGAGAGCTTATAAAAATGCTCGAAAAAGAGGGATTTGCCGTTGTTAGGTCAGCAGGAAGCAAAAAAGTTGATATAGTTGCAGGGAATGGTAGGCTTTACCTCTGCATTGAGGTTAAAACCACGAGGAGCGATAAACTCTATTTAAGCGAGGAAGAGGTTGAGAATATAAAAAGCTTTGCCAACAGATTTGGAGGAAAAGGAATCCTTGCCGTCAAATTCACAAACAACGGATGGTATTTTTTTGATGCTGAAAAGCTAAAAAAGAGCGGAAAAAATTATAGAATAACCCTTCAAACGGCAAAGCATAAAGCCAAAACCTTTGACGAAATAGTTGGTAAGCAAAAATCTTTAATCGAGGTGATTGGAAGTGAATAAAAGAGCCATTGTTTTGATAACACTCCTATTTTTGCTCCCTATCCCAAAGACAAGTGCCCAGCCTTCTCTGTTGCTTGAAGTCACTCAAAAAAGCTTCGAAGCAAAACCCGGAGAAACTATCTCAGTCCCGGTTACGCTGAGCAATATTGGTAACGAAACGGCAGAGAATATAACCCTTTACATCTCTGGGCCACTCATTGAAGGTCTCCTTTACTACCAAGATGTCATAAAAAAGCTTGAACCCGGAGAAAAAGTGGAGAGAACTCTACCCATATATGTTGAAAACCCCAAAGCCGGAGTTTACGACCTCAAAGTGGTGGCAAGAGTAGGAGCGGTGCTTATTGAAGTTCCAGTATCCCTGAGAGTTCTCACAAGAGTGAGCTATTCAATTGATATAGACGTTAAGGACAGGTATCTCTTTGGGGAAGACGTTGCCATAAAACTGAAGGTTTCCTCTTCCTCCAACGGGATAATCTTTGGAGATGTTTCTTATGAGATCTACAGGGAAAACGCCTCAATTGCAGAAAAGGCAATTCACAACATCTTCCTTTACCCCGAATATCCAGAAAACAAGTGGGAGTATGTGATATTTCTTCCCAAGCCAGACGTGGGAAAATACACAGTTGTTATGAGAACCAGCTTTGGGGGAATCTCAAAAACAATTACAAAAAGCTTTGAAGTCTATCAAAGAAAGCTGAAGTATGAGACAAAATTCGAAAAGGGCATAATATACGTGAGAATTTTAGACGAAAAAGGAGAGGGAGTGGAAGGACTACCGGTAATAATAGAGGGCACCAAGCTGAAGACGAATTCTTATGGAATAGCTTTCGTTGAGGCAAAGGAACCCGGAACTTACCACATCACATTGAATCTCGATGGTAAGATTGTTGAGACGTTCGTTGAGGTTAAAAAGCTCTTCATGGCCTATGAACAGAAAAACGAGACGCTTTTAGTCTACGTTAAAGACTCGGCAGGAAAAGGAATAGGGAACGTGACCATAGAAGCTATAGGGCCAATTGGAAAAACTTACGCCGTAACCGATGAGAACGGAACAGCGGCGATAAACCTAAACGAGACCGGCTTTGGAAGCATCTCTCTAAAAGCCGAAAGCGATAGGTATCTTGGCGCTGAGGCAATAATAACCGTCAGGGAACCAAAAAGGCCAGAAGCCGAGACTCCAACCCAAACGACTCCCACCCCAATAAACCAGACAACACCGGTCTCTCCAGTGAAGCCGAAGGACTATGGAAACCTGCCCATAATTTTGGTTCTCTCCGCAATAATCTTCGGGAGCACCTCCTATTTAGCTCTTTTCAAGCCCCTTAAATTCGAAGAACAGCTCGATAAATACTACTTCGTAAAGGTGAGGGCCCCGAGACTGAGAGAACTTAGCAACTTCAGGTATGAAAAAGCAATAAACGCCATCGATGCAAGGGCAACAAAAGGAAAGGTAGCAATAGAGGACGGTAAAGTAATATGGGAGATAGACAAACTTGAACCCGGAGAAGAGGCCTTTTTGCAGGTTATTCTCTGAATCTTCCCTTTTCTTCGGAAAAATTTTTAAGGTCCAAAGCTTCATTAAGATAAGCATCTAAACGGAGGGTGATAAAATGGTTAACTGGGAACTTATGCAGAAGGTTATTGAAGCCCCGGGAGTTTCTGGATACGAGTTCATGGGGATTAGAGACGTTGTAATCGAAGCTCTTGAGGATTACGTCGATGAGGTTAAAGTCGACAAGCTCGGAAACGTCATAGCCCACAAGAAGGGAGACGGACCGAAAGTTATGATAGCCGCCCACATGGACAAAATAGGTCTTATGGTGAACCACATAGACGAAAAAGGTTATCTACATGTTGTTCCAGTTGGCGGGGTTGATCCAAGAACTCTTGTGGCACAAAGGGTTAGAATCTTCGGGGAAAAGGGAGAAATATATGGTGTCATTGGACACATTCCGCCTCATCTGACCAAGCCCGAGGAGAGAACCAAAGCGGCTGATTGGGACACGATAGTTGTTGACATTGGAGCAGACTCCAAGGAAGAAGCGGAGAAAATGGGCGTAAAGGTAGGAACCATAATGGAGTTTGCCCCCGCTTTTACAAGGCTTAACGAAAACCGCTTTGCGACTCCATATTTAGACGATAGAATCTGCCTATACGCAATGATTGAAACAGCAAGAGCATTGGAGGGGCATCAAGCAGACGTATACTTCGTGGCAAGCGTCCAAGAAGAGGTTGGACTGAGAGGTGCCAAGGTGACGAGCTATGCAATTGACCCAGAGATTGGAATAGCAATGGACGTTACCTTTGCCAAGCAACCGGGAGATAAGGGCAAAATAGTCCCAGAGCTCGGAAAGGGCCCCGTAATGGACGTTGGGCCAAACATAAATCCAAAGATAAGGGCATTTGCGGATGAAGTTGCCAAGAAATACGAGATACCCCTCCAGGTAGAGCCAAGCCCAAGACCAACTGGAACCGATGCAAACATCATGCAGATAAACCGTGAAGGAGTAGCAACAGCAGTCCTCTCGATTCCAATAAAATACATGCACTCACAGGTAGAGCTTGCCGATGCGAGGGACGTTGATAATACCATAAAACTTGCAAAACATCTGCTGGAAGAGCTCAGACCGATGGACTTGACTCCATGAAAAACCTTATCTTTTCTTATTCCTTAACTATTCTTGGTGTTACGTGTGAAGAAAGAAGAGATTGGATATAAAGCAGAGCTCATAGAAAAGAGCATTCGGCTCATAAGAGCCTCACTCCCAAAAACTCAGGAAAGATTCTCAAAAATGGGTATAACTAAAGACGGGATATATAAGCAACTTGAATTTGCAATTCAAAATCTTCTCGATGCCCTCAGTGAAATTTCCTCCGGCTTAAAGCTTGGAGCAGTAAGTTATCGGGGAACAATTGAGAACCTGCATGAGGAGAGGATTATTGATGATGAGCTTAAGGAAAAGCTTGATAGCGTTCAAGAACATGGAAGAGTACCTCCAGTTCCTCGAAGAGGGCTTGAAATTCTCAACTTCCTTTCTGGGGGGTGAGGGGTGAAGATAGGAATCCTCCCGTTGGTAGTGAAAGAGGTTGAAGAAAGCATTTTGGAGGCCGTGAAAAACTATGTCGAAGGATTCTACTCAAAATTCGGATTTAGAGTAGACCTCCTGCCCCCAACAACCACAAACGACCTCTTCTTCTCCTACAACCCAATCAGGGGACAATTCCTCGGAAGATTCTTCCTTACAAAGGTTGCCGAACATAGAAGGGATTTTTCAGCGGTTTTAGGGATAACCGATGGGGATCTCTATGAGGAAGGTATGAACTTCATCTTTGGACTTGCCAACCCATACTTGAGAGCCGCTATAATATCACTGGCAAGGCTGAGACCGGAATTTTACAACGAAAAAGATGGAGAAGTTTTAAAAGAAAGGGCCATAAAGGAGGCAATGCACGAACTCGGCCATGTGTTTGGGCTTGGCCATTGCGAAAACCCCGGATGCGTAATGCACTTTTCAAATTCAATAATCGACACTGATCATAAAGGAAAAGACTACTGCGAAAAATGCTTGAATAAGCTAAAAAGAAACCTGGAGGGAATAGGATGATCGAGATTGAGCTCAAAGGACATGCAGATGATAGAGTATTCGAAAGGGTTAGGGAAACCTTTACCTTTATGAGGAAAGAAATACACGAGGACATCTACTTCAACCACCCATGCAGGGATTTTGCAGAGACGGATGAGGCACTTAGGATAAGAATAAAACGCTTTAATGGTCATTTCGAGGCATTTCTCACGTACAAAGGGCCCAAGATTGATACGCTTTCAAAAACAAGGAAGGAAATAGAGGTAAGCATTGAGGATGTTGATGCGTATCTTGAACTTTTAAGGCTTCTCGGCTTTAGGGAGGTTCTCACGGTAAGAAAAACCAGGGAAAAATATTACGTGGAGAAAGGCGTTACCATCACGTTAGACGATGTTGAAGGTCTCGGAAAGTTCGTCGAGATAGAAAAACTTGTAAAAGACGAAAAAGAGGTGCAGAGGGAAGTTCCACAGCTCATGGAAATCCTGAAGGCCCTCGGGATTGAAAAGTTTGAGAGAAAGTCCTATCTCGAGCTGCTGATGGAAAAGCTCAGCTCTTCAACAGGGCTTTGAGGGCCTTTATGAGTTCTTTATCATTTAGGGCGGCTTTTTTGAGAAGCCCCTTCCTTTTCAATTCAGCCCCAATTTTTACGCTAATAGGAATTCTGATGCCGAGCTCCCTTAGATAATCCGCTTCCTCAAAAATCTCTCTCGGCTTTCCCTCCATCACCAGCTCTCCCCTATCCAAAACTATTATCCTGTCGGCAAAATCAAAGAGGTACTCCGTGTTGTGTTCGACCAGAACTATTGTAATACCCTGCTCCTTGTTCAAAAGGGTTATCAAGCTTAAAACCTGCTCCCTGCCCAAAGGATCAAGCTGAGAGGTAGGCTCATCAAGCACCAGAACCTCTGGCTTAAGGGCTAAAACACTTGCTATCGCAAGCCTCTGTTTCTGCCCACCACTTAGGTTTGGGGGGAATTCTTTTTCAAGCCCTTCAAGGCCGGTAATTTTCAACGCCCAGTAAACCCTCCTCCTTATTTCCTCCACATCCAAGCCAAGGTTTTCAAGGGCAAATGCCACTTCCTCTTCGACGGTCATGTTAAAGAGCTGGGAGTCAGGGTTTTGGAGAACCAATCCAACAATCTTCGAAAGTTCCGCTACGCTGGCTTCTCTCGTGTTGTATCCTTTTACAAAGACGTTGCCATTAAAATCTCCTTTTATAGAATGGGGAATTATCCCGTTAAAGGTTAAGCACAAAGTAGACTTGCCGCTTCCACTCGCTCCTAAAATTCCCAAAAACTCCCCTTTCTTAACTTTAAAGTTGATGTCCTTGAGAGAGTATTCCTTTGCTCCAGTGTATTTAAAACTCAGATCCTCCACTCTTATCATGCTTCACTCCCTCTCCACGATTCTGGGCACAATTAAGAGAACGCCAAATATGAACACGAGGGTTGAGAATATCTCAAGCCTTCCAATCCACATGTGAAGGATAAGGAGAACCTTAACATCCAGCGGCAGTCCCGGAGATGTTATCCCCACACTTAACCCAACGTTTCCCTGAGCTGAGGCAACTTCAAAAAAGGCATCTGCCAAGCTGGCGCCAACCCTAAGCATGACCCATACGGTTCCAATTAGCAAGAAAGCAATGTAGGTCATCGTAAACCCTAAAACCTCCTGCAGGTCTTCCTCCGTAAAGATGTAATCACCAATTTTCCTTTTTATGACCGCCCCCTTAGGAAGTATAGCCTGCTGGATAGTCCACTTCAAGGTCTGGAACGTTAGGGTGAGGCGGATGAGCTTTATACCTCCCGCCGTACTTCCAGCCCCACCGCCAATTACCATCAGGAAACCAATTAAGAGCTTTGCCAGCTCTGGATATTTGGATAAATCCGATATAGAGAAGCCAGTACATGTTACGGCAGAGACCGCATGAAACACTGCTTCCCTGAAAGATTCTCCAATTGTCAGCCCATCGTAAACCATAAGCCCATATCCAATGAGCGCTATAACCGGGGTTAAAAAGAAGAACATGTACTTAACCTGAATATCCCTGAAGAAGGGCACGAGGGATTTCTCCTTAAACATTTTATAGTGAACGGTAAAGTTTGTTGCACCCATTATCATAAGAAAAATCGTGACTGCCTCTATGCTGAGGCTGTTGAAAAACCCTATGCTTGAATCGTGGGAGCTCATACCACCAGTTCCAAGCCCGGTCATTGAGTGTATCACAGCATCGAAGAGCCCCATACCGTTTATGTAATACAGATAAACGCCCACAACCGTCAAGATTGTATATATCTGGAAGATTATTTTTGAAGTGTTTGCCAAGTTTGGGAGAATTCTCTCGCTTCTCGCCTCCGCTCTGTAAAGCCTCGCCGCAGCAACTCCTGGGCGAATTAAAATGGTAAGGGCAACTAAGACTATGCCTATTCCACCAAGCCACTGCATCCAAGCTCTCCAGAAGAGGATTATGCGAGGATAGCTTTCCAGATTGCGCATCATGGTTAATCCTGTTCCAGTCCAAGCAGACATGCTTTCAAAATAGGAGTCAACAAAGCTCATGCCCGCTATCCTCATGAAGGGAACTACACTTACAAAAGAGGCAAAAAGCCATACGAAAGCGGCAGAAATCATGGCCTGCCTCAGGTTTACATCTTCTATGTGTTCCGAATGCCTGGCAAGCCATGCGCCAAAGAGAATACACGCCAAGCCGGGAATGACAAAATAATAGACGTACTGCATCTCTTCCCTGTAAATCCACGTAATTAAGACTGGGATTAGATAGGCAACACCTATACCTTGAAGAAGCGCTCCTATGAGGTTTCTTATGACAAAGATGTCATCGGTGATGTTGATGTACTTCCGAAGCTCTAGCATTGGGTCACCACATTGTTTAAGGAGAATAGGGCGTTAAAAAATTTTCGAGAAATCGGACAACTTTTTTAAAAACAAAATAGAGAGTGAACCTAGGTGGTAGAAGTGGAAGACAAAATAGGGAATCTCCTCAAAGCAGGTGAAATTGCAAGGAAGGTTAAAGAAGAGGTTTTAAAGCTAATAAAACCTGGAACATCACTTTATGAGATAGCCGAGTTTGTTGAAAACAGAATAATGGAGCTTGGGGGAAAACCGGCCTTTCCGTGCAACCTCTCACTAAACGAAATTGCCGCTCACTACACCCCCTATATCGGGGATGAGACGGTTCTCCAGAGGGGGGATTATCTAAAAGTTGATCTGGGCGTTCACGTTGATGGCTACATAGCGGATACGGCCTTTACCGTGAGGGTGGGAATGGAAGATGACGAGCTAATTGAGGCTTCAAGGGAAGCGCTCAAAAATGCGATAAGCGTTATCAGAGCTGGGGTAAAAATAAACGAAATCGGGAAGGTTATAGAAGAGACCATAAGAGAAAAAGGCTTCAATCCAATAGTCAATCTCAGCGGGCATGTAATAGAGAGATACAAGCTTCACACGGGCATTTCAATTCCAAACATTTACAGACCACACGATAACTACGAGCTCAAAGAGGGTGACGTTATAGCGATAGAGCCCTTTGCAACAACCGGGGCCGGGCAGGTGATAGAGGTACCGCCTACGTTAATATACATGTACATCAGAGACCGACCCGTCAGGCTACCACAGGCAAGAAACCTCCTAAGCTACGTCAAAAAGAACTTCTCCACCTTACCCTTCGCATACCGCTGGGTTCAGAGGCTCATGCCGGATGCACAGCTAAGGCTTGCATTGATGCAACTTGAAAAAGCCGGAGCATTGTACGGTTATCCAATCTTAAAGGAAATACGGGGAGGACTTGTTTCTCAGGCGGAACATACCGTAATAGTTGAAAAGGACGGGGCACTTGTGACCACGTAGTTCTGTTATGCTTTTGTATCCAGTTTTTTAGGATGGGAAAGAAGCTTTGCTCGGCTATGGCGCCGGGGCGGGGATTTGAACCCCGGCGGGACAAAGCCCAGTGGATCTCGAGTCCACCGCCTTCCCTGGCTAGGCTACCCCGGCGCTCGATTTTTAGTAAAAGAGACCAGCTTATAAACCTTGCTGGTTTCGAATAGTAAAAATGTAAAAGACAAAAACCTCACTCCTTTTCGTTACAAAATACCAGTCCACGTAGCAAAAGCAGTGGCAAGTCCTCTAAGCCTATTTTTCCCTCAATGAGCTTCTTCCTCACGAGCTCTCTAAGGTTCATCATTGTATCGCCACCGGTGGCGAAAAAGAGGCGATTTATAAGTTTTTGTGGCTTAAATGTATATAAAAGAACATCAGAAGAGAATGGCTCAGCAGACCCTCGGCACGGGATCTCCAACGGGTGGCTCCATAAATCTCTTCCCACCTATGCCGGTTTCAAGAAGGACTTTGCCACGGTATTGATCTATAACTTCACCTATAATTGCGGCATTTTTTCCCTTTTCAGTCCTTCTCATTGCCTCAAGTGCCTCCTCCCCATATTCTCTCGCTACAATCATCACGACTTTTCCTTCGTTGGCAACTTCATATGGGCTTATGCCAAGCATGTCACTCGCTGCCCTTACCTCGGGCTTTACTGGAATGTCGCTCTCCCTCACCAAAATTCCAACGTTGCTCTTTCTTGCCATTTCGTTCAGGGCGTTGCTTAAACCGCCTCTTGTGGGGTCTTTCATTGCGTGAATGTTCTCCCAGCCAATTGCTTCAGCAACGGCTTTTACCACGTCCCATATGGGGGAGACATCACTCTTAAGCTCCGTCTCGAAGGCTATCCCCTCTCTATGGCTCATCAAAGCTATTCCGTGATCCCCAACAGTCCCGCTGACCAGAACAATGTCTCCCACCTCTGCTCCAGCATCGCTTATCGGCCTTTCAGCAATTCCAATTCCAGCGGTTATGATAAAAATCCCTATCCTGTCTTCGACTACTTTCGTGTCCCCGGTGACTATGGGAACCGGAACTTCCCTTGCAGTTTCATCCATTGACTTTAGGATTCTCTCAAAGTCCTCTCCGCTAAACCCTTCCTGGATTATCATGGAATTTGCAAGCGCTAAAGGCTCTGCCCCCATTACGGCTAAATCATTCACCGTTCCGCTCACAGCCAACCTTCCAATGTCTCCACCGGGGAAGAAGAGCGGCTTAACCGTATGCCCATCTATGGTGAAAACCAAGTGCTTATCCCCAAAGGGGATTGTTGCGGCATCGTCTAAGGCATCTAACCCTATCCCACCGGCTGATTTCAATGTAAGGTTTTTGAGAATCACATCCCTAATAAACTCCTCCATTAACTCCCCACCCGCACCATGCTCGAGTTTTATTCTCATCTTTACCACCTGCTATTTCATCTTGAAGGATACTTTAAAATGTTACTAAGGGGGCAAAATGGAAAATTCAAAGTATCAAATCCTCTTTACTCAGATATCCCTCCAAATAGAGACCGCCGAGGAAAGCCTGACCAACGTTTGTTCCATTGTCTCCCCTTGGTACTTCGTAGGTTGAGTAGAATCTCAGGCCATTGCCTTCCACGATTTTTCTTATTGTCTTCACTATGAGCTCGTTGTAGGCAACCCCTCCGCTTATGCCAACGTTTTTAACTCCGAACTCCCTCGCCTTCTCAACCGCAACTTCCCCAAAAGCCCTTCCCAAAGCCAGGTGAACTGAATACGCTATATCAGCTGGATTTGCCCTGCTTTCAAGAACCTGCTCAAAGAGCTCCTCAACCTTCAGCTCTTCGCCCTCTATGGGAATGCTAAAGCCCAGATCGTTTTTGCCCTTAAAGGCAATTCCCTCAAGCTTCATTGCGGGTTCTCCTTCATAAGTCCTTTTATATGCAACGTTGAGCAAAACGGCCATAGCGTCAAGGACTCTACCCGTTGAGGAGGCATAGCCAACGTTTATCTCCCTCGCAAGCTGGTTAAGTATTACGTTGAACTCAACCTTCCCGTATCTGAGGTTTTCAACAGCTTTTGGGCAGTGCCTTTCGATTATCTCTTTTACCTCCTCTATCCCATAGAGCTTGCTCAAAATCCCCATTAAAGCCCTTAGGGGGTAATAGCTCGCCAAATCTCCACCCGGGAGTGGGTAGTAGCTTATATGGGCCAGCCTCTCAACATCCTCGTAGCTCAGGTATAAAACCTCCCCTCCCCACGTGTTTCCATCGCTTCCATAGCCAACACCATCCACCGCTATTCCCACTATCTCGTCAAGATTGTTTTCGGCCATAACAGAAGCAATGTGAGCGTAGTGGTGCTGTACTTGGATAAATTCCGCATTTTCCTCTTCCGCTATCTCCATTGCCAGTTTTGTGGTGTTGTAAAGCGGGTGAAGGTCAGCAACCACAAGATCAAACCCCTTAACCCTTAGTATTTTCTTGAAGTGAGCTATGGCACTCCTCATGAACTCAAGAACTTCAACCTTTGAGGTGTTCCCTATGTACTGGCTCGGATAAACCCTTGAGCCCTTTACGACTCCAAAGGCGTTCATGAGCTCTGCACCCACGGCTAAGCCAGAGTATTCAAAGGGTATTTCTATTGGCAATGGAACGAACCCTCTGCTCCTTCTTATTACAGCCCTCCTCTCATCAACGAACCTGATAACGCTGTCATCCGTTCTGTTGAGAATTTTCCTGTTGTGCAGCAAGAAGTAATCGGCTAAGTCCTTAAGCTCTTCAAAGGCTCTCTCGTTGTCTATTACCATTGGCATTCCCGGGTAATTGGCGGAGGTCATGACGTAAACGGGGCTCTTGGAATAGTGAAAGAGTATGTAGTGGGTTCCAGCGTAGGGGAGCATGACACCTATAGTGGGCAAGCCCGGGGCTAGAGCCTCTGGCAGCGGGAATGGTTCCTTCTTCCTTAAAGCCACTATTGGCTTCCTGTAGCTTGTTAACTCTTCTCTCTCTACCTCGCTGATTATTGCAAAGCTCTCCACAGTTTCCATATCTTTGGCCATTATTGCAAAGGGCTGCTGGGGTCTTAGAATTCTCCTCCTAAGCTCCTTCACAACTTCTTCATTGGTAGCGTCGCAGGCTATATGAATCCCACCTATGCCCTTTATTGCCACTATGTAACCCTTGTCGATAAGTTCTGCAGCCTTCTTTAGCGGATCTCCCGTTATTTCTTTTCCATCGTTCGTGTAGAGCCTGTAGCCCGGTCCACATACAGGGCAGCAAACCGGTTCCGCGTGGTATCTTCTATTTAGGGGATCCCTGTACTCGCTCTCACAATAATCGCACATGTCGAATTCTCTCATTGTTGTGTTTACCCTGTCATAAGGAAGGTCTTCTATTATCGTAAACCTCGGGCCGCAGTTTGTGCACACGATGAAAGGATACATGTACCTCTTATCCGTGGGGTCGAAAAGCTCTCTAAGGCAATCTTCACATATGCTCACATCTGGAGGAATTATAGAATCCCCCTCCCCCCCACCGTTGGAGCTCTTTTCAATGTAGAATCTGTCAAACCCCTGAAACGGGATTTCCTTAACGTTTATCCTCTCAACCCTCGCAAGGGGAGGTGCTTTTTCTCTGAGGTCTCTCAAGAAGGCCTTTACTTTTTCTTCTTTCCCCTCAACCACTATCTCCACTCCAGCATCGCCGAGATTTTTGACGTAGCCTTTCAGATCATGTTCATGAGCAATTCTGTAAACGAAGGGTCTAAATCCAACCCCCTGGACAATTCCCTCAACGTGAATGTGATAAGCTTTCACTACCTTCACCTGTTTCAGAATTGGAAAAGAGGAATTTATATCTTTCCAAAACCAAAAGTTAAAAACTAATGAAGAGTTTTGAACCAAAGGTTTAAGTTTGAGTTTTTGGAAAGAAAAATAAAGGGGGTCATCAATACCGTTCTGCCTACCCATAAAGTGTGTAGGGTGTTAATTTCGTAACGGGCAGGCTTCCACCCTCTGGTTTCATCGGGTGGCTTTCGGGGGGAACGGAAACTCCCCACATCTTCAAGGCTCTCAAACGAATATTCCAGCTCCCAACAACATCCCTATCAGCCTCAAAACCACAGTTTAAACACTTCAAAACCCTGCACCCATTCGGGCTTAGTTTCTCCCCACATATCGGGCACAGGGACGAAGTGAAGGCAGGATTGACAAAAACAACTCTAACACCCTTTAGTTTAGCCTTGTACTCAATGATTGATTGGAGTTTCCTAAAACTCCACCTGTGCAAGCGACCATTCATTTCAGCCGAATACCTTATTGAATCCCTGATTTCCGTTAAATCCTCAAGAGCAATTCCGCCGTATTTCTCCGCCAACTCAACAATTTTGTTGGCTAATTTGTGATACAAATCATTCAGCCTGTTCCTCTCCCTCAACCCGTACTTTTCAAGGAGTTCTTTCCTCTTTTTACCAGTCCTAAGTTTCTTTTGAATCTTTCTCCTTTTTACAAAATAACCCGTCCTAATCTCCCGCTCGTGAGTAATAATCTGAACAAACCCGCCATTTGGAAGACTGAGCGTGACATTGTTCTCATTCAAATCCACGCCAACAAGGGTTTCAGGCTCTCCAACTTCAACCTCCCTGGAGAATACCACGTTAATGAATACTCCTTCTGGCGTTTTAACCAGCCAGGCCTGCCCAACCCTCCAACTCTCAAACTTCTCATGATATTTTGCAGGGTAAAACTCCAAGGGAATTCTACCGCTCGGGGTTGAGAATTTTATCACTCCGGCCTCAAGATCGAGTTTGAACAAGTGGTCATCAAGCATGATAACTTCTTTTTTGAATACTGGCTTTCCATTGGCTTTGCCCTTCCGCTTCCTCTTCCTGTAACTTTTGTAAATTGATGTAGCCATCTGACAAGCCGTGTAAAGATAATGGCTTGGCAATTGCGGGTATTTCCCCCTTAACTCCTTGTAAGTCTCCTTCTTCAGCCGGTAAAAACTGGTGATGTTATTCTCATAAGCATAAGTTAGGAGAAAGTTTACAATCTCACGGTAAAGGGAGAAGAGGTCATCTAACCCCTCTGGTGGGTTTTTGAGTTTGAATTTTGCTGTTAATTTAATCGTCCCTGAGAGCATTCTTTACCGCCTCGATGAGGCGTTTTGTCTTGTGTGAACGAGCTCCGTAAAGCTTTCCAGCGAGGGAAGTTACTATGGCTATTAAATCCTCAACGAGTTCTTTTTCTGTTTTTTCCTCATCATCAAAGATGGTTTCTATTTCAACGCTGTGGGAGTTGAAGTAGTTTTCGAGGTATTTGAATCCAAAGCGGGTGAGTCTGTCTCGATAGGTTATCACGACTTTGCCAACTTCTCCGCTCTCCACGAGTTTGAAGAGTTGTTTTAAGCCCTTCCTGTTCTCGTTCAAGCCTGATGAGATGTCGGTTATGATTTTGATGACTTGGTAGCCTTTTGAGGAGCAATAATTTTTAAGGTATTCAACCTGTCTCTCTAAGTCTTCTTTCTGGTCTCTGCTTGAGACTCTTGCGTAGATGACAACTTTTTCAAGGGTTTTACCCTCAAGAAGTCTTTTAATTTCACTTTCTGGAATGCGGTATTCTCTCCCAACCCGATAAGCCTTAATCTCACCAGATTTAATTTTCCTGATGAGTGTTGGTTTACTTATGCCTAAGAGTTCTGACGCCCTCCCTGTTCGATAAAGCCTCATACCACACTCCACCAAAACAAATTATGAAACAAAAATACTTAAAATTTACGCTTTTAACTATCTACGAACTAGCCCCCATAAAGCCTATAAGCCAGAAACCTTGGCAAGCCTGCTTCTATTATCTTCCTCGCTGCCGTGTCAACGTCGTATTCAATCCTTTCAAATATAACCTCATTGCTCTCCGTATCTACGAAGGCATAAGCTGCCCTCCAGTCTCCGTCCCTTGGCTGCCCAACTCCGCCGGGATTTATTATTCTCCTCTCCCCAATCTCCTTGAGCATCTGCATATGCGTGTGTCCCACAACAAGGTTCTTTTCTCTGAAATACTTCAAAACCTCGACAAATTCACTATCGGGGAGCCAGGGG
Source organism: Thermococcus sp. 2319x1 (assembly GCF_001484685.1). Lineage (NCBI taxonomy): Archaea > Methanobacteriati > Methanobacteriota > Thermococci > Thermococcales > Thermococcaceae > Thermococcus > Thermococcus sp. 2319x1. The sequence continues at coordinate 1,401,158 of NZ_CP012200.1, forward strand.
AAGAGGTACTCGTCCAGAGGTGCCCTTGGAGAGCCGTGGATTATCAAAAAATCTTCCTCTTCTGTTCTAAAAAATTGCCTCACAGGAAGCCTTCGAAGGAATTCGATGTTTTCTCCGCTCATCACTCTTTCGTGCCATCTTATTGCCTCCCTTGCATAGGGATTAAAACCCCATGTAATGCCAAAGGCAACGGCATTATCGTGGTTGCCCCTCACGCAGATTATCTCTCTCTTTTCCATTTCCTCCCTAAAAAATTCCACCACTTCGTTGGGATTTGCTCCATAGCCCACTAAATCGCCCATGCAGAATACCACGTCGGCTTTCTTTACCCTTTTCCACACAGCCTCCAAGGCTTCGAGGTTTGAGTGGATGTCACTTATGAGGGCTATCAGCATGTTATCTATTACACGCCTAAAGATTAAATCCTTTTCTCAGCAGACTTCATTAACCCTTCCAAAATAGCTTGGGCTTTCTTCGTAGAATTCCTCCATAAGCCTCTGGAGCCTCTTTGAAAGTTCTATCTGAACTCCCCAGGAACCCTCAATGTAACCCTTGGCCGCCATTCTGCCGAGAAACTTCTTCATCTCATCGCTAAGTGCTGAGGGCTTGCATCTTGCCCACGGAGTTCCCGGTAAAGGCATAAAATAATGAGCCCTAACCTTTCCGCCTTTGCGCATTATCCACTTCATAAGCTCAATGCTCTTTCTCTGGCTTTCTTCATTTTCATTTGGCAGGCCAACTATGAAATCAACAACAGGCTCTATGCCATATTGGAGCATATACTCAACCGCTTGCCTTACATGTTCCGTCGTATGGAGGCGGTGCATGGCCTTAAGCATCTCATCGTCGCCGCTTTGAGCACCTATTGCCAGTCTTCTGTTGTCGGCATACTTCAAGAGAAGTTCAAGTGTTTCTGGCTTAACGAATTCCGGCCTCACTTCACTCGGAAAAGTTCCATAAAATAATCTCCTCCCCTCTTCCCTCAGGGGCTGGAGGGCTTTAAGTAGGGCTTCAAGCTTGTCGAGCCTTAATATAGCCCCCGGACTGCCGTAGGCAAAAGCATTGGGGGTTATGTAGCGCATGTCCTTCATTCTTCTCGAATATTTCACGATCTGATCTATCGGCCTGTGCCTCATACGAAAGCCCTTTGCATAGGGGGTTTGGCAGTAGTAACAACCAAAGGGACAGCCACGGCTTATTTCTATAGGGGCTATTAAGTGGGAGCTTTCCGCAAAAGGAGGAAACTTAGTAAAGTCTTCAACCTTCGCAAAACCCGTAAAGACGAATTCACCGTTGAGGTAAAACGCAAGCCCCTTGATGTCCATGAGTTCCCTTGTTATTTTAAAGTTGCTCTTTTTAAAGGCCGTTAAAAGCTGGAATATAACCTCCTCCCCTTCCCCTACAACGGCTATATCAAACCCCATCCTCAAAGTGTGCCTCGGCATTGCGGTTGCATGATAACCCCCAGCCACCAATAAGGCGTTGGTCTTTTCCTTTAGGATGTTTACTTCTTTCTCAACTTCCCAGACCTCCTCGGTGAAGAAAGAGTATAGAACCACTTTGGGCTTTGCCCTTAAAATCTCGCTAAAATCCCTTGTTATTAAGAGCTCACCGATATCAAAGCCTTGAGACTCAAGTGCTCCCAAAAGATGCACAAAAGCGTTGTGGTTTCGCCTTGTCATTCTGATAGCTATCTCATGCATGGTATAAACTCAGAAGGGGATTTTTAAATGTTTACGCAAAAAAGAACAAAAGAAGGGAAAGGCCATCAGGACTTGATTGCAAGCTTAATGTCCTCGGCCTTAACGGTCTTTCTTCCAGCGTGATTTGCAAAGTCTACTGCCTTCTTGGCAATCTCTATAGCCTTCTCCTCAAGGTGCTCGGCGAGGACCTTTGCTGCCTCCTCACTAACTCTTGGAGCACCCGCCTTTCTAATCAATCTGTCAACTGGGGCAATTGGCAACTCAGCCATTTCCCACACCTCCTAAAGTTGTCTAAATTGGTATTTGCATTTTGTTTTATGAAAGAAGTTATATATAAACCTTTCGGAAAAGAACCCCTTTGAGAGCAAGAAGGGATGAATGGTCTCATAACAAGGCATAAGCCAGACATCTCAAGGGCACTTATCGAGAGTATGAAATTCTAAGGGGCGTAATTTCTACAGTTTAAAAATAAAGGAATCCCCCAGTTGCTGATTTTGTTTATGTTTGTCAAGTATTGCAACCTGTTATATTAATAAAAACACGAAATATTTGTTGACATTATTGCCAAATTATTTTGACATAATTTTCTTCGACAATTAGCTGAAAACGTAACGTTTATATATGAACACTGGCACATATTTTACCGATAATGTCCATAGGAGGTGATGAGTGTTATGCTTGGGGCAAAGTTGGTGCTTTTTGTGCTACCAACGCTGATAGTTTTGTGCTCGGTTGTAATATACTACGCCAGCGGTAAGAAAGCTTAGGAGGTGTAAAATGTGGCGAACGCATATGAAATGCTAAAAAACCCCGCTGCACTCGCAGCATTTTTGTTTACCCTCCTGCTGCCAATATTCGTAGGGTTTTTAGTAATGAGGAGGACAAAAACAGAGGAGGACTTTTTCGTAGGCGGCAGAGCAATGAACAAAATTGTTGTGGCCCTTTCGGCGGTTTCTTCAGGTAGATCTTCGTGGCTTGTCCTTGGTCTTAGTGGAATGGCCTACGCAAGAGGAGTAAGTGCGGTCTGGGCTGCAGTAGGTTATATCGTTGCGGAAATGCTCCAGTTTGTTTACATGGGAATAAGACTAAGAAAATTCTCAGAGAAACACAACTGTATAACAGTCCCCGATTATTTTGAGGAGAGATTTAAGGATGAATCCAAGATCATAAGGTTGGTGGCTTCAATAATCATTGCCTTGTTCCTAACTGCTTACGTGGGAGCACAGTTTAACGCAGGAGCAAAGTCCCTGAGCACTGCATTAGGAATGTCCACATTAACGGCTCTTTTAATTGCGGCACTCATGATTCTCATTTACATGGTTCTGGGTGGATTCATAGCCGTTGCATACAACGATGTTATAAGGGCGGTAATAATGATCTTTGGGCTAACAGTGCTTCCTGCAGTTGCTGTGGCTAAGGTAGGGGGAGTAAATGCAATGCTCTCAGTTCTTAAAGCTCTGGATCCCAAGTATGTTGATCCTCTCTCCTTGGGAGTGGGTGGCCTTATAGGATTTTTAGGAATTGGTTTAGGATCCCCCGGACAGCCCCACATCATTGTTAGGTACATGTCAATTGACGACCCTGACAGACTTAGGGCATCAACGGTTATAGGCACGTTCTGGAACGTTGTTTTGGCTTGGGGAGCAATCTTTGTCGGTCTGGCAGGAAGGGCTTTGTACACAGATGTCAACATGCTTCCCGATGCAAACTCAGAGATGATATACCTTGTTCTGTCATCAGAATTCTTTGGACCACTCCTCTATGGATTGCTCATCGGTGGAGTTTTTGCAGCAATACTTTCTACCGCTGACTCACAGTTACTTGTGGTTGCTTCCACCATAGTAAGAGACTTTTACCAAGAAATCATAAACAAAGGAGAGCAGTTAAGCGAAGAGAGAGCGGTTTTCTTAAGTAGGATAGTTGTTTTTGTGGCGGGTATCTTCGCAATGCTACTGGCATACTTTGCACAAGACATTATCTTCTGGTTAGTCCTCTTTGCTTGGGGAGGATTAGGGGCGGCTATCGGTCCAACGCTCATAGTCTCTCTGTACTGGAAGAGAACAACCAAATGGGGAGTAGTTGCTGGAATGATAGTGGGCGCATTAACAACAATAATTTGGAAGCTTTACATAAGGCCAATAACAGAGCTTTACGAGCTTGTGCCAGCGTTCATCTTTGCCCTCATAGCAACGATAGTGGTTAGTCTAGTAACAGAGCCTCCAGAGAACGTAGACGAATTAATGAAAGACATGACAGAATGATTCCCTTTTGTAATTTTTTCCATCTTATTTTTAAATGCCATGTTACTTAAAGCAAAAACTGCGTGAGCGATTGTTTGAAATCCAAAAATTCCAAGGAAAGAACTTTTTAAATGGAAGAGCAAAGGACAAAAAGGGTGATAAGCATGCATCCAGAGGGATTCTTGGAAGTCATTACCGGACCAATGTTTGCAGGAAAGACAAGTGAATTGATAAAAAGGATAGAAAGGCAGATTTTTGCAAAAAGAAAAGCCGCCCTTTTCAAACCATCAATAGACAACCGCTACAGCGAGGATAAAGTCGTCGCTCACAATGGATTAAGCTATGAAGCCTTTGTAGTGCCGACGACAGAGGAAGGTGTGAGGGCTATATACCAAAAAACCAAGGAGGAGGATTTTGAGGTCATAGGCATCGATGAGGTTCAGTTTTTTCCGATGTCAATCGTTGAAATCCTAAACAGGCTCGCCAATGAAGGCGTTTACGTCATAGCCAGCGGTCTGAATTTAGATTTTAAGGGAGAGCCATTTGAAGTAACCAAGGAATTGTTGGCACTGGCCGATAACATAGTCTACCTAACCGCCATATGCAGCGTCTGCGGAAGGGAAGCCACAAGGACGCAAAGGCTCATAAACGGAAAACCAGCCCCAAGAGATTCCCCAAGGATCTTAGTGGGCGGGATGGAAGCCTACGAAGCAAGATGCAGGAAACACCACATAGTCCCTTAGAGGACATCAAAGCTTATTTCAAGGAGCTCTTTAGCCTTCCTAAACCTGACTTTCCTGATTTCTATACTCCCAATTTCTCCAGTTGTCTTCGTATGCTCCTTGTTGCATGCGTTAACGTTCCAGTCTTCAATAACCACAACCCTAAGGGTTCTAACTTCCTCTGGAATTGGAAAGAGGTCGCACATGTCTTCACCAAATCTCTTTTCTACTTCTTCCCTCGGGAGCTCGTAGATGTGTATTGGAGCATTCTCTTTGATTTTCTCATTCGCAGGCCTTTTTATTTCCTTAATTTCCTCCTCTGTTGGCTCTTAACAGTTAGCCTTCCGTGGTTGCCGTTGACATAAACACTGGCTGTTCACTTAGCCTATTTTCCCAAGACCATAACAACAGCTCCCTTAAGAACATGTCATGTGAGTTTTTACCTCCATTTTACTCCCCAGGATTACCGCTATCACTATTGAATTAACGTTCGTCCTCGTTGGGCCCGTTACAAGTAAAGCCTTCGCTTTCTTTAAAGCCTCATAAGCGTTGTGCTTCTTTAGATATTCCTCGACATCTATGGCCTCTTTTTTAAGGGCCTCTAGAGTGTAGCTGTCCACCAATCCACCGGCGGCATCCGTTGGGCCGTCAGTTCCATCCGTATCCATGGCCAAAACCGCAACGCCTCTAAGGTTCGCTATTTTCCTCGTTATGCTCAAGGCAAACTCTTGATTTGGCCCTCCAAGGCCTGCTTCACCCTCTATCGTTACCGTCGTTTCTCCACCGGCTATTACAACGCAGGGCTTCTTAAAGGGCCTGCTCCTATGGTAGATTTCTTCAATTACTGAGCCGAAAGCTATTGCCACTTCTCTGGCCTCTCCTTCAAGGGTAGTTGTGAGGATGTGGGCCTTCAATCCCATCTCTTCCGCCTTTCTCTTTGCCGCCTCGCAGGCAAGAGAGTTGCTCGCTATGAGGAAGTTGTGGACGTAGGGAAGGTCTTCTTTTAGGGTTTCCTCGACTTTTCCCTCAAGGCCGAGCTCTATGTGCCTTCTCACGCTCTCGGGAAGCTTATCCCAGAGGTTGTAGAGCCTGAGTATCCTGTAGGCGTCCTCAAACGTTGTTGGGTCTTTTACAGTTGGCCCGGAGGCTATGGCTTCAAGGGGATCGCCAACCACATCAGAGAGGATAAGGCTTATCAGAGTTCCCTTGACGAGCTTCGCCAGCTTGCCGCCCTTGACCTTCGAAATGTGCTTTCTGACGGTGTTGATCTCGTAAATCTTCGCCCCGCTTTTAAGGAGGAGCTCATTTGTTTTCATCTTGTCCTCAAAGCTTATCCCCTCCTCGGGCAGCATGAAGAGTGCACTTCCACCACCGGAGATAAGGACAAGGAGGATATCATTTTCCTTAACTTTTTTTGCAAGCTCCACCCCGAGCTGAGCACCCTTTACTGAATTTTCATCCGGCACTGGATGCCCCGCCTCAACAACCTTGATCTTTTTGAGAGGCAATGAATAGCCGTACTTTGTGACCGCAATACCTTCAGCAATCCTCTCACCCAAAAGATCCTCCACGGCTTTTGCCATCGAACATGCTGCCTTTCCAAATGCCAAAACATAGATTTTTCCCCTTATCGGGAACTCCTTTCCTTTAACAATAAGCTTGCCGTCCTCAACCTTTAGGGCTCTTTTTACCGCTTCGTATGGGTCTGCACTTTTTATTGCCTCTTCCATCAGAGTTAAAGCGATTTCCTTAGCCTTTATATCTCCATAAGAGAGGAGTTCATCTCGATTCATCATGTAAATCACCGTAGGGTATTAAAGCAGAGCAAGATATAAGGGTTAGGGAGACATCAGAAGGACTCTAAGGAGGGGATCTTCTATCCAATATCTTCCTCCTTCCGAACGTATGAATCCTGCTTTTTCAAGAGTGTCTAGATACTTGTAGATGTGCTGAATTCTCCTAGGTGCCTTTTCTGCCTTCTCAAGCTCTCTGTAAACCTCCGCCCCCCTAAGTGCGCTGGGGTATGCATTAGCGAGGACTCTAAGCACTTCAACATAAATGGGACTGCTGTAAACGTTCAAGAAAGCCCCCAAATCCTTTTTCCATTCATCAAGGGCATATTTTCTGCTCTCTTCTAGTGCCCTCGGAAGAGCTTTTTCTACAGCAACTCCCCTCCTTACAAGGTTTGTTACAGTTAATCCATAATAAGAAACAAAACCTGGAACGCCTCCAAGCTCCCTTACAGCCCTTTCAAGTTCGAGCTCATTCTTTACATTAATACCATAGGTTTCAAAACCTCTTCTCAAAAATTCTACGCCCTCCACCACGCTCCAGCGCGGGAGTGTAAATATCTCGGCCGAGCGCATAAAGTTTGGCTTACTGGCATCGGGATTCAAATACTCCATAAGTAGACCGGGCATTGAGCCCGTAAAAATCGGGGATATGTTCGGATAACTGTCCGTTATCTCCTGAAGTAAACCACGAAAATCTAAGTTTTTCAATCTAGCAAGCACCTGGGCTTCGTCAAAAATAAGGAGCCCTCTTGCTGAGTTTTGAGACAGCACCCTTACAAGAGTAGAAAAGTCAGAAGTAAACTCCTCTATGCTTGTCTTCCTAACTTCGACAGAAATCCCGCGAAGGGAAAGGGCATAGCTCTTACTCATGGTTATAAGTCTTAGAGATGTTCTTTTTGGCTCTATGTCGGATATCGAAATAGCCCTAGCACCAATGAAGCGAGAAAAGTTGAAGTATATGTAGTGATGATTTCTTCTTTTCGTGAACTTTTCAGCGACCACATTAACAACGCTTGTCTTTCCTACACGCTTCGGGCCTAAGAGAACAGAAATATTCCCTCTCAGAACTGCTTGAAAAAGTTTTTCAGCTGTATTTCTGTGCCCTTCTCCCCAAAGGCACTCCTCCTCCATAATGGGTCTAGTGCTGAAAAAGTTTTTACATACCATGTAATTTACACCCCATGTAAATTATGTTCTATGTAATAAAAATCTTTCGATAAGGACCTTACCTCAAATTTATCATTCCACAATTATCTCAACAATCGCCTTCTGCCCCGGATTTTTCAGCTTCTCCACAAGTTCCCGTTTAATGTCCTTCGCTGCCTTGTTTGCCCTTATTGCAAGGGTTCTCCCATCAACGTAGTCGCTCTTTCTTATCACCATAGAGACATCGCTCTCAAAGCTCAGCCTCTTGTCTCCAAATGCCTCAAGCTCATCAAAGATTTCATCAACAATTATCCTTATTTTTATTTTTCTGCCTTTTTTCAGGGCTTCTTTTAACTCATCACTTAGGTCTTTAAGGGCTTTGCTGGCTTTTATGCATATTATGCAGTCCCCCCTTGGCGTTAGGTAATCCTCCTTTGTTATTTCCAGGGTTGAGCGGTGGGTTGCCTTTACGTTTTCATGCCCGTAGCAGATGATGGTTTCCTTAATCATGTAAAAACCTTTAAAGGGAAGCTTTATAAATTTGGCTGGGAAAAGTTTAAAACAGCCTCACTTGATTTGGAAGTGGAGTCAAGATTACCGGAGGGATGAGGAATGGGAAACATTAAGCAAGGTTTCATTAAGAGAACCGCGAGAGAGCTCTTCAACAGATATCCAAACGAGTTCACAAGGGACTTCGAGCACAACAAAAAGAAGGTTGAGGAGCTAACAAACGTCACAAGCAAGACCATAAGGAACAGAATAGCCGGCTACATAACAAGACTTGTAAGGCTTAAAGAAGAAGGAAAAATCCTCTAAATCAGTTCTCTCTTTATCCTTTTTAAATCCTCGAGGATTTCTCTTGGGAGGATCCCTTCGAATTCCTTTAAGAGCTCATCAAACTGCTCCTCGCTTTCTCTGGCAATCCTGTGCATGAGGTTCTTTATGTAAGCCTCGGTGAGCATTCTCACTTCTTCAAGCTCGCTCTTCATCTTCACATACTCGTTTATTTTTCGCTCTATCTCACTTAAGAAGGAAGAAAGTTCTCTGATTTTCTCTTCAATTGGCTCTTGGGACTTTATAAGCTGCTTTATCTCCTCATATTCCTTCGTTCGTCTTGGGGCTTTTGGCTCGTACATCTCGGTGCCGAAGGAATACGGCGTGAGGAAGACCTCAAGCCTGATGCCCCGCTTTATTTGGTAGTACTTCCTAGGCCTACCCCTCGGAATCTTCTCTATCCTGCCCTCAATCAACCCGGCGCTCTCAAGGATTCTGAGATGTTCGAGAATGGCCTTTTGTCCAACTCCCAGTTCCTTCGAGAGCTCGCTTACAAAGTAGGGTCGTTTGGTAAGCAGGAGCAGTATCCTCCTTCTCGTCTCGTTTCCAAAGACATCAAGTAACCTTCCGTGCTCCTCCATGGTCTCACCCCGTGATGAGAGGACTCCCCCTTATCTAACCTAATGTAAATAAAAATCCTACTTAAATCTTTTGGTTTTAACTACACAAAATTACTTTAAGGTTTAAGGGAGAATATATTTTGGTGACGCCTATGAGGGTTGTTGGAGGAATACACCTTGTGGATGAAACTTTTGCAAACGTCTATCTGATAGAAAGGGGAGAAAAGCTTTTCCTTATAGATGCCGGACTTCCGGGTGAATACGAGAAGGTTTTGAAGTATATAGAGAAGCTCGGCTACGTTCCAGAGGACGTGGAGACGATAATAGTGACCCACGCCCACTACGACCACGTGGGCTCTTTGAAAGACCTTAAAGACGCAACCGGTGCAAAGGTTGCAGCTCATAAGGATGAGATTCCCTACTTAACGGGGGAGAAAAAGTTCAGAAGAGAGATCGAGCCGGTCGAGGTGGAAATAGAGCTGAACGATGGAAAGGAGATAGAGGGGCTGAGGGTTATCCATTCTCCGGGGCATACTCCCGGGAGCATATGTTTGCTTGATTTAGAAACAAAGGCCCTCTTTGTGGGAGATTTGGTTATGGAGGAGAACGGAAAACTGAAAGAGATTCCGCACCATTATTCCCTCGATCCAATGAAGAACAGGGAAGCGATAAAGAAACTTCTGGATGTTGATTTTGTGCATTTGCTGCCAGGGCATGGAAGGCCCATATTGGATGAGGGAAAGGAGAAGGTGAGGGAGCTGGTGGAGAGGTTTTAACCATAGTTTCCATTTGAAGATGGTTTTTAGGGAAGCGATCGCCCACAGGTAGTGGGAACTAGGGTAAAAGTAACAAAAATCAGAAAAGCCCATTCAACACTGGAATTTTCTCCGGCTCGTAATCTTCCAGCTTTCCTTCAAGAAAGTCGTCATAGCCCTTAAGGTCAAGGAATCCGTGACCGCTCAGGTTGAAGAGTATGACCTTCTCCTCTCCCCTTTTCTTTGCCCGAAGTGCTATGTCGATTGCCGCCTTTACTGCATGGGCACTCTCCGGAGCTGGTACTATTCCTTCGGCTTTTGCAAAGAGAACCGCAGCCTCAAAGACTTCCGTTTGATGATATGCTATTGGCCTCACAATGCCGTGGTTCACAAGAACGCTTAGCGTTGGAGCCAAGCCGTGATATCTCAGTCCACCAGCGTGAATTGGGGGCACGTAGTACGTGTGACCGAGGGTATGCATCTTCATCTTCGGAGTTAACCTTCCCGAGTCTCCGTAATCATACGTGTAAACCCCCGCCGTCATAGTTGGGACAGCTTTGGGCTCAACGGCAATGAACTCATACTCCTCTTTTCCCTCCAAGACGTCTTTGATAAAGGGATACGCCAAACCAGCGAAGTTGCTCCCCCCGCCCACGCAGCCTACTATTACATCGGGCTCTTCAAATTCCTTCATCTGCTCCTTTGCCTCAAGCCCGATGACCGTTTGGTGCATTAGGACGTGGTTTAGGACGCTTCCAAGGGAGTAACGGGCGCTCTCATCTTTTAGAACGTCCTCAATGGCCTCGCTTATCGCTATGCCAAGACCTCCGGGATGGTTTGGATCCTCGGCTAAAAATCTCCTCCCCACTTCCGTCCTATCACTTGGGCTTGGAAACACCTCAGCTCCATAGATGTTCATGAGGACTCTCCGATAAGGCTTTTGCTGGTAGCTCGCCCTGGCCATGTAAACCCTAACCCTTAGGCCAATAAGAGCCCCCGCAAGAGAAAGAGCCGTTCCCCATTGACCAGCCCCTGTTTCGGTTACAAGCCTCTCAATGCCTTGCTTCTTGGCATAATATGCTTGAGCCAGAGCGGTATTTATCTTGTGACTGCCAGTGACGGTCGCCCCCTCGTATTTGAAGTAAATCCTTGCTGGAGTTCTAAGCCTTTTCTCAAGGTTCGTTGCCCTGAACAGAGGTGTAGGGCGTCCAATTTTGGAATACAGCTTCCTAACTTTTTTAGGAATCTTAACATAGCGTTCATTGCTCATTTCCTGCTTTACAAGCTCCTCCGCAAAGATTCTAAGTAGCTTTTCTGGCTCTACGGGCTTTTCCGTCTCCGGGTCTAACGGGGGCTCCAGAGGTTCGGGAAGGTCGGGCAAAATGTTGTACCAAAACTTCGGTATTTTTTCATCCGAAAGAACGGCTTTCATTTTAACCACCTCTTTCTCTCTGCAAATCCCAAAATCGAGGGAATAATGAGAGTAAAGTAGTCAAAAGCAGCCAAGTATCTCAAGTAGGCAGAGACGTTTAGACAATCAAAAAGCCTGCCAAAAGCAATCCCGCCTATAAGCTAACCTAGAGAATGAGGAAAACGTATCACAAATTCCAAAAACACTCACTCCCTATCGGCATAGCTCTACTACATGCACTTACCCCTTAAATATCCTTCGCCAAAATTTCTGTAAATATGGCAAGTTCTTAAACAAAAACAGGTATAAGTTTGTCACTCTGTCAAAGATTAAAAAGCCAAAAAGCTCACTTCCTGAAGGGCAAAGGCACAAGCAAAAGTCCCAAGATGAGCGCTGGACCGCAAACTTCGCCTTGAAGGGACTCCGGGAAACATGAGATGCCGAGTTCTGCAAAGAGTGCCTTTAACTCGGCAACGTCTTTTTCACTCGGCTTTTCTTTTCCGTAGCTTCATGTATTCCCACATAAAAATTTTTTAGATTATCTCAAGTTCTATAGTCTCTTCAACTTCAAAATCCCCACCTATGAGCTTAACTTTCTCCTCGTTGCAGTAGACACCAACCCCTCTAACCCTGTTCCCGTTTGCAAGAACTTCAAAGTTTGCTTTAAAGATCCCAACGCCATTTTCAAGAGTTTTCTCAGCCCTTATAGCCTTCCCAAACAGCATTGCCTTATTTCCATTGAAAATCGCTCCGTAACGATAATGGGGCAATCCACCTTCAATGTTTCCAAAAGGCGTCATTCCCCTCCCTCTAGTTTTCAGAGGCTTAAGCCAATAGTAGTGGGCGGTTTTTTCGACGACTTTGAATTCCCTTCCCTCAGCAACGGGAACTAAAGGTCTAACTTTGGGAAATATCGTTAATCCTCCCCTCGCCCTGTATCTATCTTCACACTTTCTAAGCTCAAAATGGGCATGCTTATCACTCCAAGGAGAGAAAAAGCCCGAGAGTCTTAAGGACCCAATCTCATCGCCAAGAAAAACCCTCTCGCCAACCCTAATTTCGGGCTCCACGTGGAGAACCTTCAAGCAAAAATCCGCAACTTCAAAGATGAGAAGGTAGTCGTCTCCAACGGGAATATACCGGGGAGTTTTTATCTTTTTCACCTCAACAAGCTTTCCCTCATCGAAGGGAAAAAGGGCCTTGTTCTCAAAGTACACATCAACTGCAGTCCCAAGCTTATGGCCGATGTACGGGGTGTCAAAGAAGGAATACCTGACATCCGGGATTTCTAACCAGAGGCCACCCACCCGGGCTATTCTCATTTACCTCACCTCTATAAATTCCCAGCCTCTCTTGTGAACTTCTATTCCCCCTGTCCTTATGTTCAAGCGTTTTATTAGGCTTATTAGGCTCTTGACGAAACGCCAGAACTTATCATCGTCAACCATAGCTTCATAGCTTTCCGGGAAGTTCTCCCTTAATAGCCCTCGAAACTCCCTGCCGGCGGCCTTCAAGTTGAGCATCTCGAAAAAGCAGGAATCAGCGAAGTCCCTTGTTTCCCTTATTATCTCCTCCACATCGGTAATCTCGGGAATAATCGGGCTTATGAAGGCGTAGTTTTTCACTCCCTCCTCTTTGAGTGCCTTCAAGGCATCTATCCTGAGCTTCTGTGAAGGGGTAAAGGGCTCTATGAGCTGCTTTTCCTTCCCCTCAAAGCTGTTTATTGTCAATCCAACTTCGATTTCGTTGAAGAGCTTGAAAAGGTCAACGTCTCTAACCACGAGAGGGGACTTTGTCAGAATGCTGAGTTTATTCTTCTTGTTCATCATCTCAAGGGTTCTTCTCGTTAGCTTGAGCTCCTTCTCTATGGGCTGATACGGATCGGAGATGCTCGACATAAAGACTTCTCCATAGACCCTCTTCCTTGCAAGCTCAGGGGCGTTGGTCTTTACCTCCACCCATGTTCCCCACTCGCCATGGGGCTTCCACTTGCAAATGAACTTTGCGTAGCAGTATTTACACCCAAACTGACATCCTACATACTGATTTACAACGTAATCCACTCCCGGAATTCCGCTTTTTGTGTAGATGCTTTTTGCTCTGGTCTTAACAACCCTCATGGGAACACCTCGACAACTTTGAGAAAGCTGAAGAAATTGAAAATTTTCTCTCTTCAAGCTCTCCAAGCCTAAGGAAAACGTAAAAAGAGGCAACCCAGATGCTGAGTTGAACCAAAAGCAGGGGCACATCATGGGGGTAATGGGGTGGGGAGAAGATAGCCGGGGGGAACAGCAGTATACTGAGCTGAAAACTGAGAAAAGTTAAGAAGGGGGCATTCTCAATAGAGAACGAGGGATTGATGCTCTTGATTGCTTTCAGCTTCAAAAAGTACACAACAACGAACAAAACCGCATAATGCAGCCCATAAAGAGAAAGAAGTTTAATTCCAAGTTCCTTCCGCTTCAAGAGTGCGTATAACATTAAAATCACAGCGCCTCCGAGATAGGCAGAGAGCCAAGTGGACAAATCCTTGTAAAACCCATAAGGGGCATCAAAATTGGCAAAGGCTATTGCCCCGGGCTGTGTCATCATTAAAATTGCCAGAGTAAAGAACAAAAACCTCAACCCATTTCTCCCCATGACAACCCCAAACTTAAATAAGCCTTGGAGTTTATATCCTTTGATGTTCGGGAGTGAAGTTTATTCAAAGCGCTTTTGGGAGGTCGACTTCGTTAGAGGAATAGCGTTAATCATGATGTTAATTTCAAATTTTGTCACCGATTTGCAGTTCTTTCTTGGCTATTCCGAGCACAAACTCTTTTGGAGGCTCTTCGCCTATGCGACCGCCTCCCTCTTTGTTTCAATTTCCGGGCTATCGCTCTGGATAAGTCATGCAAGGGGAAGAAAAAGCCCCAAAAAATATCTGCTCAGGTTCACAAAGCTGTTCGGCCTTGGTTTGCTCATAACCCTCATCACATCTATGCTGCTGGATAAAGGGACAATCTACTTTGGAGTTCTGCATTTCTTAGGCGTCGCAAGTTTGCTCATAATTCCCTTCTACCCCCTTGGATGGAAAAACATCTTTCCCGCAGTTCTCTTTCTCCTTGGAGGTCAAATCGTGAAGAACGTTCACGTCGACACCTTGCTCTTTCTTCCCTTGGGAATAACTCCTCGCGAGTTCTTTACTCTTGATTACTTCCCGATTTTCCCGTGGTTTGGAGTTTTCCTTCTGGGAACCTCCACTGGGGCGTTAATCTATCCCGAAGGAAAGAGAAAATTCAAAACAAGCCTGCCAAAAATTCCCCCCGTAGAGTTTATCTGCTTTATGGGGAGGAACACCTTAGGGATTTACCTCATCCATCAGCCGGTTTTTGTAGGATTTTTCATGCTTCTCTACGGCGGTTTGCCCAACTTAGGGGTGTGAACTATGAAGGCCTACGTCAAAAACACCCTCAAAACCCTCAGCATATTGGCAGATGAGATAGTTGTTGGAGTATTTCTGTTCTTTGTTTTGCCGAGAGTCGGGATAGAGGTTCCTTTAAAACCCGCTCTTGCTGTAATAGGTTTTCTTGTTTTTAAAGATATCATTGCCGTTAAGTTCCTCTGGGAGGTCTTTGAGAAAAGAGCAGAGGTTGGGCCCGAGGCATTGATTGGAAAAGAAGCAACCGTGATTGAAGATTTAAGCCCAAAAGGGGTTGTAAAAGTAGGAAACGAGCTGTGGATAGCTGAATGCATAAATGGAAGCGCCAAAACCGGGGAGAAGGTCAGGATAATCCAAGTTAGGGGCACTAAGCTGCTCGTGGAACGCCAAGGGTAGTTAAAACCATAGCAACTTCTTCCGGGTTATCAGTTGTGAACGCCACATCCCAACCCCTTCTGTGCAGGAGGATGCATCCTTCAGCAGGGAAATTAAACCTTATTGGGGCCCAACAGCTTACCCAGCCCAATTTAACCTCAAAACTCTCGATTTCATCGATCTTAATCGTTTTTCTGATAATCAACCCCAGAGTTCCGCGAAGCCTTATCTCTCTTTCATCTATTTCTATTTTAAAGCTCAACACGTCTATCAAAATCATGACAACAGCGATGAAAACTACTGCCATAAACCCAAAGCCCTCTCCCGTATGATATGTCGCCCAAAGGCCCGCTAAGAGACCTATATACGCTGGGAATGTAATAAAAAGCACAAACCTGCTAAACCTCCTTTCTTCGTAGAGCATATGGCACCAAGAAGAAAAATGGTTAAAATCTAATAAAGCTTTCCCAAGCTTTTGTGTCCTTTAAACCATGGCCCGTTGCAACCACAACGACACTTTCGTCTCTATCTATTATTCCCTCTTCCCTCATGTTTTTAGCGAGGGCAAGACTATTGCTGAGGAAGGCTCCACGAAGAGACCCTCTTTTCCGAGCATTAAGCCTGCGTTCATATGATAAGAGCCGAAAAAGTTGAAATAGTGTTTATACAGGCAGATGAAAAACTTTCATTGCTTGCAGGGAGAATCAAAGCATTTCACAAATTAAGTTATGCCGACGCTTTTGTTGTGGCAACTGCAATTGAAACGAATTCCGAATTCTAACCGGTGATGAAGAATTCAGACGCGTAGATGGTAAGGTGGAGATAGAATGGCTCTAATACCTTCACCCCTTAAATTTCAGCACGTGAATGTCCCTAACAACCCTGTGCCTCGCTTCAAAGTCCGTGTATTTCCCTAAAACTTCAAAGCCAAGCTTTCCAAGCCACTTCCTGTCTTTGCGGTAAATTTTACCATCGCTGAGCTTGTATGCTGGAAAAACGAACACAACCTTTCCGTTTCTCTTTAAAACATCTCTAAAACTATCAAAAACCTGATAATAAAATCTATCGAGCTCGTTGGCAAGATTTATTGCCTCATCTTTTGTGGGATGATACTTTAGTGGCTTGCCCATATAGGGCTCCGTAACAATAGCGTCAAACCTAATTCTAAAGCACCTTTTGAGCTTTCTCGCATCACACACTTCAAGATGGGCCGTTCTCTTTACTTTAAACTCCTTCTTCAACCACTTCAGGTTTTCTTTGGCTCCGTGAATAGCTTTTGGATTGGAATCACTCCCGTAAGCATTTAAACCTTGAAGCAAAAACTCCTGCACTATAGTCCCTATCCCGCAGAAGGGATCAAGGAAGTTGCCCTGCTTTACCTCTGTGAGGTTTACCATTATTCTCGCTAAACGCGGGGGAATTGAGAAGATCGCCCTCTCTACGGGTCTTTCAACGTCAAGTTTTTTGAGTTCAAACGGGTCAGTTATGGCCACTGTTTCTCCCACGTAGACCTTTTTTCCAAAGAGAAAGACGAAGTCCTTAACCTCGGGAAAGCCCTTCAGGATGAGCTCAGAGGGCATTGCATAGACCTTTGCGGGTTTGAAGAACTTGCTTGTGCCTTGAGACTTGAAATGCTTCTTTATCTCGCTCCCAAGCTTTCTCCAGAGCTTCCAGTCGTTTTTTCCATAAAGACTCACGGTGAAGAGCTTTGCATACTCTAAGTCTTTTATAGCCTCTTCTCCTTCTCCAATAATTTTTATCAGCTTCAAAGAACCGCCAAGTCTATGGAAAAGCCTTTCTACGCTTCTATCACCTTCAAAAAGTATCCAGTCTTTTGAGCTCTCAACTACACTAACTTTTAACCCAAATCTCCTCACAAAAGCCCAGAATTCAGCTTCACTGAGCTTTGGATTCTTTCCATAGATGAGCGCATACATGATGGGAAGTTCATAGGGGGATTTAAAAAGGTTTGTGAGGGAATAGATGATGGAGCATTAACTTTTCTGTATTTTGCTCATTTCGTACTTAACCCAGTTTATTTTTGCTTTCTTCTCCTCGGCACGGGTGGAATCCTCATTCCAACTTAAGAACCTTTAAGAGAACTTGCTACACGTTGCCCGGCTTTGAAAAAGTTAGTGAGCGGGAACACAGGCTCTGGGACTTAGCTTCCCAACTCGCTTATATAACTCCAGCTGAAGATGGAGCAAGTGGAGGCACTATAGTTTTATAATTTCAGAAGCCAAGAAAGAGAATAGCACGGAAAATTCTGGAGGGGTAAAGATGATCCTCGAGATTGAGATTCCAACAAAAGAGGAGTTCGAACTTATTGACATCACCCCCTTGGTAAACGAGAAGATACGGGAGAGCGGGATAAAAGAGGGAATAGCCGTGATTTTTACAACACACACAACAACAGCCCTTTTCATCAACGAGAATGAGAGCGGCCTTCTTGAAGATGTCAAAGAGTTCTTTGAAAGTTTTATTCCCAAGGGGAAGGGTTACAAACACGATAGAATAGACAGAAATGCCCACTCCCATTTAAGGAGCATCCTTTTGAACCCAAGCCTTACAATTCCAATAAAAGACGGAAAACTCTTGCTCGGGACGTGGCAAAGCGTGATTTTTGCTGAGCTAGATGGACCAAGGAGAAGAAAGGTTTTTGTAAAAATATGTGAGTGCTAAAACTCTATTTCTCTTTTTGGAAAATAAAGGGGAATAGAAGTATTAACCACTTAGAATTTTGAATGCAAAGATCGGTACTGTATTCATATTGTTAACGTTCGCTGTTGCTTCTCCTTTCTTCACAGTATGCCAAGTCCCACTCTCTCCATATACCTCAAAATCCACAAGATATGCCTGATTACTTATTTCCTCATAGCTAACATCAATAAACAAGCCCGCCAGGGTTGCAGCTTGAGCAGCCGTTCCTGTAATCTTCCCTATCATCACCAGATAATCAATAAATCCCAAGGCATCAACCCCTGATGAAGAGTAACTGCTTCCACTCACGGTGTATGTGTAGTAAGGAGTTCTGTAAGAAGAGGAGTATCTATATGCTATTGTCTCCCAATTGTCTATAGGAAGGGGCTTGACATCTGATGGTTTGTAGTTGGCTCCATCTAATGAACTTGGATCAAAACTTTTAATATAAACGTATTCCTCATAGAAAGTTTGTCCATCAATATGAATACCCCATCGCTCATAGCGATATGTAAATGTCATCCAGATATACCCATTCTGCACACCATCAAAGTAAACTTTCTTGAAGTTGTCCCCTGACACATCATAAATATAATGGTATCCTATCTGAGACCATTCACTGCTTGTAAACACGTACATCCCAAATCCTATCCTCGAAGCTGCAGCATAGTAGTAAAGCAAGTGTCCCCAGCTGTATGAATCCAAATTCATCACTTCTGCAACAACCGCTCGAATGTCTTTATCTTCTGAGTCGTCAAGCCACTCATAATATCCAGCCAGTGGTTGAATATCCTTACTTGAGGTTATCTGATAAGAACTAGAGGACTTTAAGGGTTTAAACTTGGGGATTATTGTAATTTTAGAAACTGGCACTTCCCATTTTAATGGCACTCCTTGAACAGCAACATTACCTCTTTTTACAACAGTAATCACCAAAAGTGATTCACTCCCAAGTCCCTGCTGTTTGGTATAGTCATCCCAGGCTCTCTTTAAATCTCTTAAATCGATATAAATTTCCTCTCCTTCTGCTTCGTAATGTCCAACCTCTCTCAATCCTTCGGGATATAACGCCTTAACAAAAACGTGCGCTCCTGTAGAATTTTCAATTTTCAAAACCACCACAGGCCCAGGTTGTATATTGTTGATGGCACTACTCACAAAACCAAAAAAACTAAACCCAATATGAAGATCTTGGTTAATCTTCGCATTGGTAGATCACCAGATTAAACTTTGTATAAGTTATATATAACTTTTTCGAATTATCATCTTTATTGTTCTTTATAGGTGACAAAACCTGGGAGTAATCTGTAAAATTTCCACAGCGGTTGTAAGATATTTGAAACGTCCATTTTTGACCAGTATTTCCTTGTAGTTTGAGCATTCTATTAATTGTTGGTGATGTGGTGATGTTTGAGTTTGAGGGTTTGAGAAGGTTTTGGGAGAGGGAGAGGAAGTCAGAGGAAGAGAGAGTATGCGAGATACGAGGCAGTGAACTTCCAAAGAAAAATCATTTGAGGACAAAAAGTTTATCAAACCAAAAATCCAAACGAACATTAGAAGTTTATTTCATAATTGGGTGATCATTTCTAATCAGAAACCCTATATGATTTGACCAACAATACATGGTAGTGGGATGAAGATGCCAGAAGACCGGGATATCGAGAAGCTCTCAGAGGAGGTCAAAACCCTAAGAAAGGCCCTAAATGAACTGATGGCAAGCTTTGAATTAGTCTCAAGGCTGGCAGAAAATTACCTAAGGCTTATTAACATCTATGCCCAATATGGAGGATTAGGAATAGATGTAGTCGTTTCAGAGATAAGGCATGATCTAATAGCGAGAGAGATAGTGAGAATTCTCTTTGATTTAAAAAGCGCAAACATAAGCCAGATCACTCAAGAGCTAAAAAGAAGAAGGGGCAAAGCTTCGCGAAACACCGTTAGGGAAAAGATACATCACCTAATTGAGCTTAACGTTGTTGAAGAGGTTGATGGTGAGAAGGGAAAAGTCTATGCACTCAGAAAGGAAGTGCTCAATAAGTGGTTTGATTTGATCGGAATTCCAATTAAGTTTGACCAAACAGAATAATTATTGAGGTGATTGGAATGGAATTTGGTGAAGGGATAAGGAAAAAAATTGAAGAGGCAATGGAAAGCGAAAGAGGAGCAAAGAAATTCATAGAGGAGACGATCAGAGAGCTCACAAAAGAACTCAAGGAAGCAAAGAGCAAAGAGGACGTGGAGCTCATCGAGAAGAAGATCGAAATGCTTGAGGAGATGCTCAAGGCCTACGAAAAGGGCAAGGGGGATGAGGAGGACATCAAGGAACTCCAGCAGGTACTTGGAACCGTTTCAGAGCACTTGCCAAAGATAATGGACTCCATCTTTGGACCAATAAAAGACCTCCTAAACGATGCATATGACCCAGAGAGGGCAGAGAAGTTCGGTAAAAACGTTGCAAGCTTTTACAAAGAGCTTGTAGGAGCTGGGATGGATCCGGATAAGGCTTTTGAACTCACAAAAGAGTACATGGAGAGCATGAACGTCATAAAGACCCTTGTTGCGGCGTTTATGAAAGAGAGAATGGGCAAGCTTGAAGGCCTCAAAGACCTCGGGAACATCGGAAAGAAAAAGAAGATAGAGATAGAGGAAGAGGAGGAGTTTGAGGAGGAGCTCTGATGTTTTCGCTCTTTTTTTCCTTCTTTCGGCTGCTCATGATAATTCCGAAAACACTGTGGCAGTTGGCTGGAATGAAAAGGGCTGTTAAAAGGGCAAAAAGGAAGTTCAAGAAAACGCTGATCAAGAACGGCCTCCCGAAAGAACTTGCGGAAGAACTTGCAGATGAATACGCTATTTTGGATGAAATGCTAAGCATTGGGGGAATTTTAAAGTTAATCAAGACCTCCTGGCGTACTGAGCGTAATACGCCAGCCTTTCCAAAAGCTCGTTAAACCCTTCATAGGTAACCAGAGACAGCAGTATCGGCTCCTGCTCAAGTCTCTTCTTGATGACTTCCCTGAGCTCTTCGACCTTTTCTCTCGGCACAAGGTCTATCTTATTGACAACAACTATTATAGGCTTATCGTACCTAAACTTTAGCAGATGATGAAGCTTTTCCATTCCCCTATGGAGGCCATACTGGGCATCTATCATATGAATAACTATGTCCGCCGAGACGATTTCCTTCAGGAGCTCCTTGAACTTTTCCTCGCTCAGAACTTTTCCCCTAAGTTCGTGCTGCGGGTCGTACAATCCGGCCGTGTCTATTAAAACCAGCTCGTCAGCACCTCCAAGGGGGTTCTTTATTGTTTTCGGAATCTTAACCGTCCCAAAAGCCCTTCTTATGACTCCTTTTGTGGTGCCGGGGATGGGTTGTGTTTCAGATACTTTCCTTCCCAGGAGGGCATTCATGAGCGTGGATTTGCCAACGTTTTCAGCACCGATAATCGCAACCTTTATCATCTCCCCCACCCAGAATATTTTCACGAGAGTTAAGTTATAAGGGTGATGGGAGTGAAGAGAACCAAGTTCGGTCACAACTATTATTACATCCTCACGATTGACGAGCTCAAAAACGGCAATTTTAGGGGAAAAAACGTCGTCATAGAAGGAGTTATAGAGGACAAGCCAAAGATTGAGTTCCTCCCCATGGAGTTGCCGAGTTATAGAGCAACGTTCCATATTTCCGGCTTAAAAATAGAGTTCTCCGGGACTCCAAATATAGGCAAGGGGGAAAGCGTTAAGGTCTACGGCAGGTTCGTGGGAGACGGGATAATAGCCAAGGCCATTGAAACGGAAAGAGTCCTCTACGTGACGGAGGAATAAGGATGTTAAACCTTTTTGCAGAGGCTGGGAGGTTAAAAAAGCTCCCCAGAATGGGGTGGTTGCTTAGAGGAATTCCCAATCCGGAGAGCGTTGCCGAGCACAGTTTTAGGGTGGCCTTTATAACCCTATTCTTGGGAGATGAGCTGAGAAAAAAAGGAATGAAAATAAACGTCGAGAAAGCGCTGAAGATAGCTATCCTCCACGATCTTGCTGAAGCAAGGATCACTGACTTGCCCCTTGAGGCGCAGAAGTACTTGGATAAGAAGAAAGCCGAGAGAAAGGCCATAGTGGACATTCTCGGCGCTGAGAGGGTGGAATACTTCAAGCTTTTTCAAGAGTATGAAGAAGAAAAAAGTCCGGAGGGCAGGCTTGTTAAGTTTGCCGACAAGCTTGAAATGGTTCTCCAAGCATGGGAATACGAAAAAGCAGGATCAAAAGGCCTGGAAGAGTTTTGGGAGGCTTTGGAGTATTTGAAGAAAAGTGAGTTTTACCCATATTTCAAAGAGCTCGTTGATGAGCTGGAAAAGCTGAGGTGATTTTATGGCGCTTGAGAAACTTGGGGAAAACCTCTACCTCTACCCCGGGAGTCCCTCAACAATGGTAAAAGCCGGAGAAAACGTTGTTATCGTTGATCCGGGAAATGGGAGCAAAAGGCATAAAGAACTCCGAAGGGAGCTGAGGAAAATAAACCTTGAGATTGACTACATGCTCTCCACTCACGGACATGCCGATCACATAGCAATCGCACCGAAGCTTGGAAAACCCTTATTCATTCACAGATATGAGTTCTCCATAGCTGAAAGCCCCCTCAACAGGGAGCTTTTGACCTTTGGCTCGAAGGCGCCGAAGGGGTTTTTGGTCTACCAGTTTCCGCAAGAAGTCAGAGTTCACGGAGTTTTTGAATGGGGGGATGAACTTTTTGGGCTGAAAACGGTAGAGCTTTCGGGGCATTCACCAGGAATGACGGGGTTCCTTGATGAGGAAAACGGCGTTTTGTACGCTGGGGATAGCTTTTTTGGTGAGAGGATTATTCAGTCCGTGGGCTTGCCTTACCTGGTTGACCCAGAACTATTCAAAGAGTCCATAAGAAAGTTAACGGGCTACGCAGAGGAGGGTATTCTGCTCATTCCTTCCCATGGGAGGGCCGTAAAAGGGGAAGAGGCTTTAAAACTGCTCGAACTAAACCTTAAAAGGGTAGAAGAAGGAGAGAGGAGGATTCTCGAGTTACTAAAGGAGCCAAAAAGCGTAAGTGAACTCAGCTATGCCCTTGCAAAGGATTTTGGAGCAAAGATAACACCCCAGATACTTGCACTGAACCAAGTCCCAATAAGGGCAATCATAGCGGCGCTGTACAACAGGGAACTCATAGAGGCAGTTGTGGAAAAAGACCTCAAATGGAAGGCTAGAGAGTGAAGCCATCTCCAAAACAGATATAGTAGTAAGGGCAGAATCTGCAGGTGTAGTCCTTCCACCCCTCCGGGGGAACGCCCTTTTCATAATGTTTTTTTATCAGGTAAAACTGCTTCACGGTTTCTTTGAAAAGCTTTTCATCATAGGGTACCTCAAAAGCTTTAAAGTTCTTTCCCCTGACTACTGGGAATCTGGAAAAGTCCACGTCCTTCAAAACCCTCTTTGGCTCCTCATGCAGCTTAACATAATACAAATAGCCGTATTCACTCTCTGCCCACCTTAGATAAACGTTCAGCTGGGCTAAGTGATAATCGTAGGGGATTCTTGGAAGGGAAGTTTTTCCCTTTATCTCTATTGGAAACCGCCTGAATGCATCTATCCTCCCGTGTATTTCAAGCCCGAGACGGGGAGATTTTAACACAATATGCTTTTCAAGCTCAAAGCCAAACCTTTTCTTAAGTATCTCCCCGAGAATATTGTGGGCATTAACCCCTTGCTCAAGCCTCACCCTTACAAACTCGGGCCATTTCTCTTTATACCCTTTAAGACGAAAGTAAACCCTTCTGGGGCACGTCATGGCTTCACTTGCATAAAACTCAAGCAGCTCACTCATCCTCGCTCCTCCAAAAGGTGTTTAAAGCGTCAGCTAATACCGACGTCATCATTGACTCAGACTGGGCAAGGCCCATCATCCGCTAACTAAGAATACCTCCGAAGGTTTAAAATATTTGAGGTAAAAAGAAAAGATTAACTCCTGCTTTTTAGAAGAGAACCCTTCTTTATCGAGTAGCTGAGACCATAAGCGGGCCACAAACCAGGAGGCATTGCATAGTGGTGGAGATTCCTGAGTATTTTCTCAGCGTGCTCCTTTTTATCGGCAACTATCCTGAGCTTATCCCTTGTGAGCTCTACGGTTCCGTTTGGCAGCTTGAGAATTATCTTATCCCCGATTACATCTGGCTTGGCCCTCATTAGAAGAGCCTTCAAGTCCCTGTAGGCATCTTCCGTTATTTTCTGCTCAATGATGCCTTCCTTCTTTTTGGATTTTAATATTTTACCCAACCAAAAACTACTCGAGGATTCATCATCCATTGTCAAACTCTACCTCCGGTGAGGTTCTCAGATAATATTGGGGAATACTCCTTTTAAGCTTTTTCTATCGTTCTTTGCCGAAATGACCAATCGAAGAAAGAAACGTACCAGACCAAAAGGTTTTAAGGGAGTTCTTGGAGGTTATCCCGTATGAAGAGGAGAAAGACCCAGCTCATAAAGCCCAGAATAAAGGAGATGCTAAGCAAAACCCTTCCTCCCGAATTAGTGAACCTTCTTCCAAAACACTGGGTTCAGCTGGGAGATGTTTTAATCCTTCCCCTTCGAGAAGAGCTCTTGCCTTACAAGTATGAGATCGCAAAGGTCTATGCAGAGGTCTTAGGCGTTAAGACGGTTCTGAGGAAAGGAAGGATAGGGGGGGAATTCAGAGAGACCAACTACGAGATAATCTATGGAAACGATCCCATAACGATCCACAAAGAGAACGGCATTCTCTACAAGTTTGATGCCTCTAAAGTCATGTTCTCCCCCGCAAATGTAAAGGAAAGGGTCAGAATGGCGAGCATTGCGAGGCCAAACGAGCTTGTAGTTGACATGTTCGCCGGGATAGGTCACCTAAGCCTGCCCATAGCGAAGCACTGCGGTGCAAGGGTAATAGCAATAGAAAAGAGCCCCTACACCTTTAAGTTCTTGGTCGAGAACATCGAGCTCAACAAAGTTCAGGACAGAATGACGGCCTACAACATAGACAACAGAGAATTTAAAGGGGAAAACATAGCGGATAGGATTCTGATGGGCTACGTCGTTAAAACCCATGAATTCATTCCAAAAGCTTTGGAGATAGCAAAGGATGAAGCGGTGATTCATTATCACAACACCGTTCCGGAGAAGCTTATGCCGAGGGAGCCCTTTGAGACCTTTCAAAAAATAGCCAGAGAACATGGCTACGAAAGCGAGCTCTTGGAGAGCAGAATAATTAAGCGCTACGCCCCGGGAGTGTGGCACGTTGTTCTGGATATAAAGGTTTTCAAGAAGTAAGGCTTTCGTAGGTAGCCCAAACAGTGTAGCAGCCTTTTTCGTCCTCCTCAATTGTTAGGGTTTTCAAAGAACTCCCATATTCTTTAATGAGCTCTTCTACTACCTTTGGGATCTCCTCAAGGAAGGCCTTCCTTTTTAGGGTTATACTCATTTCCTCACCACAAGCTCAAAAGCGTCAAGTTTTTTAATGCTTTCCCACATCATCTCTCGGTGAGAAAATGAAATACAGCTGGGAAGAATTTGCGAGAAAAATGGGCATAGAGCCAGAAATTTTGGAAAACAAAGAGGCGAGACTCTTAAAGAAGTTTGTTGATGATTTAGTCGTTCCAACTCACTGTCAGAGATGCCAAGGCTTAGATTTGAGCATAGAAAATCCAGTTCATCACCCCTCTTACGAGCTCACTCCCGCTTGCAACCACGACTGCATATTCTGCTACTCCAACGTAGCGGTAAAGCTCGGAAAGGCTCCAAAGCCGGGCTACTATGGGTGGGAGAATCCTTACGCTATAACAGTATCCCAGTACGGAGAGCCCCTCATGAGCCCAAGAATAGTTGAGGTAAACAGGCTTTTGAGAAAGAAATTCCCCGATGCGAGGCTTGATCTGCAAACAAACGGCTCCCTCTTAACGGAAGAGCTATGGAAGAAGCTTGACTTCGATTTGGTTATGATTAGTTTAGATGCCGCAAGCAGAGAGAAGCACAAAATGATAACTAACGCCGACACCTTTGAGAATGTGGTAAACGCTCTCAAAATCGTTGGGGCAGATAAATCCGTCCGCTCCGTCGTGAGAACAATCTTCATGCCCGGGATAAACGACGAGGACATTCCAAAAATAGCGGAGCTTGCGGCTTCCCTTGGAGTTGACGAGATGATGCTCCAGCCCCTAACGATACACAAGCTCAACGAAGAGAGATTAAGAAAAGCGGGTCTGGACTTCGAGAGGGCTGAGAGCATAAGGGAATATCTCAAGGCAGCAATGGAAGCTAAAAAATACATAGACGTTAGGATAAGCGGCTGTCAGCTTGCCATTTATAGAACCATGGACGCACTAACGCTCTTCAGCGCAAGGCGTATAGGAAGAGACGTGGCTCCGATAGTAAAGCGGAAGAAGGTTGAGCTCGAAGAGACCTGCGATGGATCAATCAGATTCAGTCTTGGGAGGGAAGTAGACCTAAAAGAGCTTACCTCAAAGTTAGAACGCTTAAACACTCCCTATGAGTTCAAAAAGGACTACGTTAGGTTCTTAGATAAGGGAGCAGAAATAATTGTCTTCAAGAGCGGGAAAGCGTTGGTGAAGGGCACTACAGAAGAGAAAGCGAAGGAGCTCTACACCAAATACTTCGGTGGGTAGAATGCTCAAATGCTCCCTCTGCATAAACGACGAGAGAACTGCAAAGATCAAAATCGTCAATGGAAAACCCCTCTGCAAGGAATGCATAAACTACCTAGCCCATAAGCCAGACAAAGAAAAAATACGGGCTGAACTTGAAGAGCTGATGAGAAAGGTGGACAAAGCCATAGTGGCCTTTTCCGGAGGAAAAGATAGCACGGTTGCCCTTTATCTTGCAAAGAAAAGATATGGCGTCGATGTTGAAGCCGTGATGATAGACCACGGCTTTATGGCAAGAGAAGCTATAGAAAACGCAAAAAGAATAGCCAAACACCTCAGTGTGCCCTTGACGATTCTCCACTACGATTACTCCGATATCTTTAGGGAGGCCCTCCTTAAAGGCAAATCCCCATGCAAAAAGTGCTCCTCAAGGACGATGGAGAAGCTTAGAAAATACGCCCTAAGGAGGGGAATCAAGTATATAATAACGGGGCATGAGCTTCCTTTTGGGCATCATCCCTACAGACTGATGAGCGGTGGAATAGTTCAAATCCGGTTGCTGAGCCTTATGAGTGAGGAAGAGCGCTTTGAAATTCTCAACAAGCTTCCTTTCAAGTTCCCTGAGCTTGCCGGCTACACAACCAACTGCCTAATCTTAGGCCCCGCACTCAGGAGATACTACGGAAAGCACGGTTACAGCTTCGAGACGAGAAGGATAGCGGCACTGGTGAGATATGGGTTAATCGACAAGGAGAAAGCCCTAAAAAAGGTTAGCAAACCGGAAAACCCAAAAGAAATTGAGGAAGAAATCTATAAAAAACTAGGAATCATCCAAGGCAAATGATCATTTTAAGGAGCAATTATTTTATGTGCTCCAATACTTCCATCTCTGAATTTTACGTGGGTCGTTCTGCCTTCAATTTTCACGTTTTCTGGATCTTATCGAGACTTTTGCATGCTATCTTAACCAAATGTTCGCTTGTAAAGATGCAAAGTCCATTTTTCTTCTTTCCCTCTCCGCTTGCAAGGAAGTAGGCAACAACAACGTATTTATCATTCGCATCAACCCAAAAGCCCACTGGAAAACAGATTAAGATAATAAACTGATTGGCAATACTACTTGGCAGTATCAGAGGAATAAAAGAAAGAGTTATAAGCTTGCCTTGTTCTCATTGAATAGTCTACTTTTGCGGGAGGAGTGGGAGATGGCGGTTAAGGATTGTCCCGAGTGTCATGGAAGCGGGAAAGTAAAGAGTGGCGAGAAGGAATGTGAGGTGTGTAACGGTTGGGGTTACGTTCCGGCGGACTTTAAATTGGGAGACAAGCTTAAAGGCTACAGGAATTTGGATTATTTTGGCGTAGAGGAGGAAGTGGATGAGATTCCCTGTCCAGAGTGCCATGGGAAGGGCGTAGTTCCAGTTTACGACACATGCTCAACCTGTGGAGGAACCGGGAGAGTGTTAGCTTGTGACATTTGTGGAAAGATTAAAGAACCCTGGGAACCCGGGATGGAGACCTCATGGGTGTGCCCAGAGTGTGAGAGGAAGTACAAGGTGGTTTACGTTCTTGACAAGACCTGTGACTACGAGGATGTTGAAGTGGGCAAGATTTACAAAGGCCTTATAGAGAGGGTGGAGCGGTTTGGAGTATTTGTAAAGCTCAATCCTCATGTGACAGGGTTAATAAAAAGGAAAGACCTTCTTGGAAAGAAAGAATATACCCCCGGGGAAGAGATTCTTGTTCAGGTATTAGACGTAAGACCTGAAAAGAAGGAAATAGACCTCATAGAATCCGCTTTGAGGCACTACAAGGAAGTAGTCGTTAGGAAAGAGCTTCCTGTTACGGATATTGGGGCGTTAACCAAAGAAATGGCCGGAAAAACTGTAAGAATTAGAGGCAAGATAACCCAGATACAGGTAACCGGTGGCCCAACGGTCTTCACGATAACGGATGGAACCGGCATAACGTGGGCAGCTGCCTTTGAGGCTCCGGGCGTTAGGGCTTATCCTAATATCGAAGTTGGGGATATCGTGGAAGTGATCGGGAAGGTTTCGTTCCACGCTGGAGAGATTCAAATAGAGATAAGCGACATGTCCCGTCTTTGGGGCCCAGATGCTGCCGAGGTTAAGAGGAAGATAGAGGAAGAGCTTAACAAGAGGGCGCAGCCTGAGGACGTTGGTTTTCTTGTTGAGAGCGAAGTCCTAGAGAAGCTCAAACCTAAGATAATGAAAGCCGCGTTTATAATAAGAAAGGCTATATTTGAGGGGAGGCCCATAATTGTGAGACACCACGCAGATACGGATGGCTATACAGCTGGTTTGGCCCTTGAATACGCTATAGTGCCACTATTGGAGGAGATTTCTCCAGATCCCCAGGCAAAATGGAAGTTCTTCAAGAGAAGGCCAAGCAGAGCCCCGTTTTATGAGCTTGAGGATGTCCTTAAGGACATAATCTTCATGATAGAGGACCACGAGCGCTTTGGAGATCCGCTTCCCCTCCTTGTGATAGTCGATAACGGAGGCACAACCGAGGATATCCCCGCCTACAGGCGTATAAAAGCCTATGGTGTTCCCATAGTTGTTATTGACCACCACGATCCGAGAGATTTCATAAGCGAGGACAAGGCTGCAGTTGATGAATACGTTGACGTACACGTTAATCCTCACCTAGTAAAGAGGGGCTACTATGAGCTAACGGCGGGAATGCTTGCAACTGAAATAGCCCGCTTCATCTATCCTCCGGTTGAGGAGAAAATAAAACATTTGCCTGCTATAGCTGGAACTGGGGATAGAAGCGACGCTCCGGAGTTTCAGCAGTACCTCAAGATAGCTAAAGAAAGCAAAGGTCTTGAAGAAGAGGATTTGAAGAAAATAGCGGAGGTAATCGACCACGAAGCCTACTACTGGAAGTTCATGGATGGGCATGGGATTGTAGATGAGATCCTTCTCCTCACTGGCAATCTTCAGAGGCATAAGAAGTTAGTGGATTCAATTTACCCAGAGGTAAAGGCCAAGCAGGAGAAGGCCCTCAAGGCATCCCTGCCCCATGTTAAGAGCATCGTATTGCCAAATGGGATAAGGTTCAACACCATCGATGTAGAGCTGTATGCTCCAAAGTTTGATTATCCGTCTCCTGGAAAGCTGAGTGGTTTGATCCATGACCATTTCAAGGAACAGTATGGAGAGGATACCCCAATTCTAACCCTCGCTTACGGTCCGGATTTTGCGGTTGTTAGGGCAAGCGATGGAATGCAGGCTTACAACTTTGACCTCAACGAGATAATAAAAGTGCTTCAAGAAAAGCTCCCCGATGCTGGGATTGAAGGCGGTGGGCATAGCTTTGCGGGTTCAATAAAATTCTTTGAGGGCAAGAGGAAAGAG
This sequence comes from Thermococcus sp. 2319x1, assembly GCF_001484685.1. NCBI lineage: Archaea > Methanobacteriati > Methanobacteriota > Thermococci > Thermococcales > Thermococcaceae > Thermococcus > Thermococcus sp. 2319x1. The sequence goes on from NZ_CP012200.1 coordinate 1,430,849, forward strand.
GTTTTGGAGGAGTTCGCAAAGCAAGTTGTGAAGCTGAAGAGGAGTTAAACCTTTTATATCCACACTCAAATTTTTATCTGGTGGTAGCCATGTACATGGCGGAGTTCAAGCTTAGGTATGGGGAAATGAAATGGTACGTAAGGAGAATCGTTGAGGCTGATTCTTTTGAAAAAGCAAAAGAACTTGCGGAGCGTTACGCTAAGGCCATAAACAAAGGGGAAGTCATTTGGGAGCTTAACGACATCTATGAAGTGGAAAAGCCCCTTACGATAACCGAGGAAATAGTTGAAAAGCTCGAAAAAGCTTAACCCTCTATTTCATCGGCGTAGTTTGTGTGCATTATTTTTTTCACTTCTTCAACGTTTTTTGTATGTCCAAGGGCCCACATGAGCTTTGTTATTGTTGTTTCCTTTGTCATGTCCTTTGCTGGAATGATCCCTGCTTCGAGGGCTTTCCTTCCAACTTCATATTTGTTCAAGTCAACCCCATCATAGAGGGCCTGTGTGGTCATGACTACTGGGATTCTGGGGGTAATTTCCCTTATCTTGCTTAGGAGGCCTCTCTTTCTATAGGGAATCCCTCCAGTCCCGTAGCCTTCAAGCACTATCCCCTTGTATCCGGCTTTTACAATGGCATCTATTGCGTCTCCATCTAATCCTGGGGTGAGTCTAATAAAGACCACCCTTGGGTCGTATTTTGTATCAAGCACCGGTTCTCCTTTTGGTTTGAATTTCCTTTGGGGAAGGTTGTAAATTACTTCTTCTCCTTTTATATAAGCAACATCGGGATAGTTTATGCTCATAAAGGCATTTAAGCCCAGAGCCCTTATTTTTGACACTCTGCATCCGAGCATTATTTTGTCCATAAAAGCCACAAAAATTCCCGAAACATCTTCCATTGCAAATCTTATAGCGGCCTTCAGATTTCTTGGGGCGTCACTTTCTTCCTCAGTAACTGGGCGCATTGAACCGGTTAAAACCACGGGTTTGTTAATGCCTCTAATCATAAAGGTAAGCATGGAAGCTGTATAGGCTAAGGTATCAGTCCCGTGGGTTATGACTATTCCGTCGTAATCTTCCAGGGCTTTATACACTTCTTTTGCTATTCTCTCCCAATCTTCGGGCTGGATAAGGGTGCTATCTATATTTAAAACGTTCCTCGTGTCTATTTCATAACCGTTTTTCAGCTTTATGTCGGCTTTTTCAAGAATCTCATCTATTGTGAGGACGCTTTTAAATCCGGCATCGGTTTTTGCGCTCGCTATAGTTCCACCAGTTCCGATGATTAGAATTCTCTTCATATCCTCAGCCCCTCTGCGTTCTAACTTTCTTTTTCCGCTCATGGCTTTTTAGTCTTTCTGACAAAAAAATTGTGCACTTTTCCCCTTATGTATTGACATATCTCCAACAAATTTGAAAAATAAAAGAAAAATTGACAAATCTCAGTCTTTGACAAGGAAAGCCATTAGGAGCATTGCCACAGCATTAATGATGGCGGCATAAAGGAAACCCACTTTTAGGGAGTACGTCTGCCATAGATAGCCAACTATTACGGACGCAGGGAAAACAAAAATCCCAAAGACCGTGTGGTATGCCCCTATCACCGTTCCCTTTTCGAATTCTCCTGCCAGGTCTGCCATATATGCCCTTGGAATTGTATCTTCGATTGCTATATAAATCCCATAGAATACAAAAGCAAGAAGAAGCATCGGCAGACTTTTAGAATATGCAAAAAGAAGCGATGCCAATGCTGCAACTCCGAATCCTACTGTTATAACGGCTTTTTTGCTGACCTTATCTGAGTAATAGCCTATAGGATATGCTGAGAAGGCGTAGATTGCATTAAACACGGCATAGAATCCCAGTCCTTGGAGAAGGTTATACCCCAGTTCTTTGGCTTTCCATAGGGTAAAAGCATAGCTGTATCTCCCAAGGGCAGCTAAGGCAACAATAACTAAGAACATTCTAAGGTTTCTGCTCTTTAGGGCTGATATCCCCTTTATCTTCTTTTTAACTTCTTCTCCTTCATCTTTGACCAAAAACAGCACAAGAAGAACTCCTACAATACCCGGCACTGCTGAGAGCAAAAACACATAGCGGTATGCCATCTTTATTGGGTAGCTTTTTAGGAGCGCTAATAAACCTATGGCAACTAATGGCCCGACGACCGCTCCAAGCGTATCCATCATCCTGTGGAAGCCAAAGGATTTGCCGCTCTTTCCTTTTTCACTCGATTCTGCTATTAGGGCATCTCTGGGGGCAGTTCTTATGCCCTTTCCAACCCTATCCAGAACCCTAAGAGTCAAAAAGTCCCACCATGAGCGTGTAAAAGCCAAAACTCCCTTTGAAATCGTTGAGAGGAGGTATCCAAGGGCGACAAATATCTTTCTTTTTCTAAATACATCGCTTACATAACCAAACAGAACCTTAAAAAGGGAACTCAGGCTCTCTATGAGCCCCATAATCGAACCGCTTGCCGCTTTTCCAATCCCCAATACATCGGTCAGGTAAGTAGGCACTATCGGTGCTATCATCTCACTGCTCATATCGTTGAGAAAGCTGACAATGCCGAGGAGAAAAACATTCCGGCTTATTCCAAAGATTTTTCTTTCTTTCATTTTTCATCACCCAAAATTTCCCTGCAGAGCTCTTTCACCTTCTTTTTTCCTTCTTCCAATACTTCAATCCCCGCTTGGGTTAGTTCATAGAGCCTTACCCTTTTTCCATTCTGGACTCCCCATCTGCTCTTGAGAAGCCCCATTTTTTCCATTTTTTGAAGCAAAGGATAAAGTGTTCCCGGACTTACCTTGTAACCATGAGATTCGAGCTCTTTCATCATGAAAGCTCCGCTTATGGGTTCTTTGCTCGCATGGTGGAGTATATGCAGTCCCATAAAGCCGAGGATAATACGGCGCATCATATCGAGCACCGATATCGAATTTCGATAAGAATGTTTAAATAGTTTTGCATAGCACTAAAAACAGGGAACACTCAGGAGAATCTCCTTGATTCTCTTCATAATATTTTGTTGCTTCTCATTGAGATATCCTCTCTCTTTCCCTTCCTCCATGGTCATTTGAAACGGAGGGAAAATACGTAGCCTCTGGACTAACAATTGTAATTGCCTCTCTTTTTCTTCCAGTGCCAATTTCTTTCTTTTTATTGGCTTATTTAACCCATTCCCAAGAGTTGAACAGATTCTCAGAATTAAAAACCCCGATACTCCTTGGTTTAGGGACCGGGCTTTTGTTGTTTCACTCATCATGATTATACGGGGAGATTTCTTCAATACTCTCTCGTTTTTGACTGTGGCTTTTCTTTCCATTCTTTCTATCAAAAAAGACAAAATACAGAAGAAAAGCAATTTTTGTTGATTGTTTGGGTGTTTCTCATCATGTGTATTGTTGAAGTGGCTTACTTTTTGTATTTTGGGGTTTGATTTTGCTCTAAGTTTCAAGAACGTGCTTTTCCAATACATAACAGTAGAATTTGCCCTCAAGGACTATTTCTCCCTTCTGATTGAAGACCTCAACAAATACAATCTTTTTCTTTCCTTGATCTTCCTCCACTTTTGCCTTAGCGACAAGCTCGTCCCCCACTTTTACCGGCTTTGTGAACCTCACTTCTGCTTTTCCCAGAACCACCGTGGGCTCGTTAACGGCTAGCATCGCTGCGTAATCGGCTAACCCGAAGGTAAAGCCACCGTGGACTAAGCCATATTCATCAACCCTCATCTCTTCCTTTGTCTTGAGCCTTACCTCCGCATAATCCTTTTCGATTTTTACGGGCTCTCCAACAAGGTCTTTAGAAGTTAAAAGATGAGTTTTCTGCTCCATTATCATCACCAAAGCACACTTGCCTTCACCAAAATATAAACCTTTACATTCTTGAAAAACTTTTTAAATTTTTTAGGGTTTTTATTATCCGAGGTGGAAAAAGTGGCGTACCTTGAACACGGCCCGGAATATGGTGCTTATCTCCTTACGATGGCATTTTATTATGTGGGTGGACTTGCGATAATACTTTACGGGGCATACGTGAACAGGAATTATCTGTTAAAGAAGGAGTTCAAGCTTGCAGGGATAAGAGGGGGAGTTTGGCCGTTTTTTAGGCGATTTCTCCTATGGCTCCTAATAGGCCTTTTAATTTGGTCGGTTTCTGCATTCAAAGCAGTTGATTATTATCTATCCCTTTACTCCTTCACGATGACAGGAAGCCACTTAACTGCCAGTGGCGTTTTTGAAGATATGAAACAAGATGAGTTCTACAAGTTTGATGTTGATGGGATTAAACAGCTTGGAAATCCATCAGTAGGCTTTTTAAAGGGGTATAAACTTTTGGATTCGAAGAAGGAGGGGTTTATAGTAAGGAGAATTGATCAGGTGGTAATAGTTCAAGGATATCCTTTCCTGCCTGTTGTAAAGCTTTACATCTACGAGGTAGATGGAAAATCTGCGAAAAGTCTTAGAACGGCTTATCTTGTGTATCCCCAATCTCCAGGTGGAAGACTTTCGGAAATCTTTGACTTTCCGTTTGAGATGTTCTTCTGGAGTGGAGGGGGAGTGGGGGCTTAATCTGGCAAACGTTTTTATTTTATGAGTCCCTATTTATTCTTGGTGGAATTTGTGGAGGCTTTGAAGTATGCAATCCTCTATAAGGGCTCGAATGAATTCTCAAAGCCTGAGTTAATAGGAACCCTCGTGCTTAAGCTCCGCCTTATGGATTATAATGAGGCTAAAGCCCTGGTTGAGGAGGCCATGAGGAGAGGCATTATTGAGCAAAGAGGGGAGAAGCTCATAATTAAGGAGGACGCTCTTAAAGAAGAGGAAAAGAGAGAGGACGTTTTTGGCGAGATGATAGATTATATTGCCAAAAAATTGGGCTGGAGCCATCTGGAAGTCCTCGAAGACCTGGAAAAGTTTTCTGAAAGGTATGGAGATTTGGATAAGAAAATAGTTGCCTACCTCTATGGTTTGGACAAAGGGATTGATATGTCGAAGTTTAAGGACAAGTTGGAGGTGTGAGGAATGGAGGCATTGATAATAGTTGACATGCAAAGAGATTTCATGCCGGGCGGGGCCCTTCCGGTTCCAGAGGGAGACAAGATAATTCCAACTATTGAGGAGCTTATTAAGAAGTTCGAACAGAGGGGAGCCCTTATTGTTGCAACAAGGGACTGGCATCCACCAAACCACGTAAGCTTTAAGGAGCAGGGAGGCCCGTGGCCGAGGCATTGCGTTCAAAACACTGAAGGGGCTGAGATAGTGGTTAGTCTCCCCAAAGATGCGATAATCATTTCAAAGGCAGACAAGCCTGACAAGGAAGCATATTCCGGCTTTGAGGGCACGAAGCTGGCGGAAATATTGAAAGAAAGGGACGTTAAAAAGGTCTACATCTGTGGAGTTGCTACAGAGTACTGCGTCAGGGCAACCGCTCTGGATGCTCTAAAGCATGGCTTTGAGGTCTATCTCATTAGGGACGCCGTCAAGGGAATAAAGCCTGAGGACGAAGAAAAAGCCCTCAAAGAGCTGAAAGAAAAAGGTGCAAAGATAATCAGCTCTGCTGAGCTTTGATTCTTTTCCACTCTTTTAGCAACGCAGATACAAGGTTGAGCACTATCGGGCCGATTATAAGACCCTTAACTCCAAAGGCCCATACCCCACCTATCATGCCAATTAGAACCATTATCTCGTCGAGCTTAGCCTCTTTTGCAACTATTTTAGGCCTTATTGTGAAATCTGGAAGCGGAGACACCAGTGTCGCTCCGTAAATGGAGATTGCGACGGCTTTTAGCACGTCCCCTTGCTTTAATAGGTATATAGCCGCAATGACCCATATCATCCATCCCTCGAAGAGGGGAATAAAACTGAAGAGTATCGTTAAAAGTCCAGTTAATAGGGCGGTTGGAAAGTCCGTAATGCCAAACCCCCAGAAGCCGAGGGTCATTATGATTCCCTTGGCAATGTTAAGGAGAAGCCACGCTCTTATGAGAGCTTGCAGAGTTACGTCTGCCCTCTTTAAGAGTTTTTCCCCTAAATGTTCATGTCCTTCAGGGATTAAAGCATGGATGTGCCTTTTTATTTCTTCGGAGTTTACAAGAAAGGCGTAGAACATAGTTAAGAAAACCACCAGCTGGAGAAGATACTTCGGTATTGAGAACGCATAACTCTGCACGTATTCGGCTAACTTTGGCGTTATCTGGGAGTAGAACCTTTGAAGCACATCGTGAGTGCCAAAGGGCAATTCAAGAGTTAAGCTCCATGAGATGAAGGTCATTATGTCTTCATAAAATGAAACTATCAAGCTCTTTATTATAAGCGCAAGCTCCATCGTGATAACCGCTGAAAGCCCTATTAAAAGAGCAGTAAGAATTAATGCGGATTTTTTGCTATCAGCTCTCTTTGCCAGACGTCTGTGTATTGGTAAAACCGCATAAGCCAGAACGGCGGCAAAAAATATCGCCGAAAGAAGAGGAGCTACTGTTCTCCATGCAAGATAGAGAATTATTAACGTCACAACTCCCCATAAGATTTTCTCTGCTTTCATGGTATCCCACTACTCAACTTGGGCATAGAGTTATATTTAGCTTTCTGTTTTAAGCTGGATACTGTCAGGATAGGCTGTGGGGCGTCAGGTTTAAATCTCTGACACTATCTCAGAAAAAGAAAGGGGAGATGAGGGCTGAAACCATTATTTACCGGGTGGTTCCAGTCTTAAAACCTTTTCGCCGGAACAAAATTCCAGCAAAAAGAAAATCAGGGCAGTAAAATTATTGCAAGACCTCGGCTACCGGCAAGTCTCCATAATCCTTGGAATCAGCCCAAAAACTAGCGGAAGCAGTTTACAAGCCAAAAATCCCCGCAGTGAAAAAACAGAGGAACTTCATTGCAGTTGGTGAGACTGTAATAAAAATCAATGGACAGAAAGGATTTCTCTGGGCTGCAATTGATGTTGAAAGCAGAGAAATCCTCTCAGTCTGGATTACAGTCCTCAGAAACTGGTGGGTTGATGGAGGTTCCATTCTGATTGTTTTGAAGTCCTGTGAAGGGCGGCCTGTTTTTCTGGTTGATAATGCTAGGACACAACCTTGGGCTGATGTTCACGTAACTTTCGGGCCAGGGAATAGTATCGAGCGCTGGTTTGGGACTGTGAAGGAGCGGACAAAGCGTTTCTGGAATAATTTTAGAAGCAATGATTGGAAAGCTCAGATGTTTGTCTTTCTGTCTGCCTTCTGGTATAATTTTGTCAGGATTCATTCTCGGTTTACATCGCTGAATGGATCCAAGAGGGGATACCAAAGTTATCCTGACGGTATCATTCCTCTTTTGAGAAAAGCATCCAAAAAGTTATCATAGAGAGCCCGTACAAAATACCAGTCACAAAAAACGGCATTACAAGGGATAAATCAAAAACTTTCCCACCTATAAGTTGACCTATGCCGAAGGTCGTCGTCCACGAAAAGTTCCTCAATGCCACTGCCGTCGATCTTTCCTCCTTAGTGAAAAAGCGCATCATAAATGAATCCCATATGGGGTTAACGATGTTCATTAATATGGTTCGGATCGTATAAATCACCGCCGCAATCGGAAAAGAGGGAGAGAAGGGCATTGAAAGTATTAGAAGGGTTGCACTCCCATTGAAACCTACGATCGTTTTAACACTCCCAACTTTGTCGGCAATCACGGGAAGGATGAATGTTCCAATTCCCATTACAAACTGCTGAATGGCAAAAAGACCCCCAATGCTCTCCAAGCTTGTTCCAAAACGTTTGTTAAACCACAGCCCCATGTAGGGTATCGTAACCCCAGCCCCCAAGCCAATTAAAGCCGATGGGAGGGAAAACTTTGCGATTTTGACAACAAGCTCCCTTTCAAACCTGAGTTTCTTTTCCTCCCTCCTCAAAACTGGAGAAGCCATGAAAATGAAGAAGCCCTGAACCGGAACGAGTAACGCAACAAATAAGAGCGTCATTTTGTATGGATTTGAACCATCGAACATCTTGGGGAGTAAACCACCCAAGTACATGCCCAATGCAGCACCTATCGTTCCCAAAGCGGCATTTAAGCTGAAGAGGTAGTGCCTCCTCTCATCGCTTACCTCTTCACTCAAGAGAGACATCAACGCTGGACCCTCAAGTGCCATTCCTACCCCCAACACGGCAGATGCAATGGCAAAAGTCCAAAAATACGGCATAAAGACTTGGAGAAGCCTTGCCGCAAAGAACATTCCCACCGCAACTAAGATGGTTCTCCTATAGCCCAACCTAACGCTTACATGTCCCGCGATTAAAAGAACTATGGCTTGAGCTATTGTGGAAACCGAAAAGAGAATTCCAATTTTTGAAAAATTCATTCCAAGAGAGGAGTAGTAAAAAGGCAGGATGAACCACGCTATATTGCCCCCTAACCAGCCCAGAAAGGAATAAACAACCACAAGCTTGGCATCCCTGCTGAATCCTCGGTAGTTCTCGAGCATCGCTTTTTTGTCATTTGCCTCGTTTATAAACTTGTCGAAACGCTTAAACTCTGTTATACTTAACGAAGAAGAAGTAGAATATCAGGGTAGCTGCTACATAGAGGGTCGCTGTAGCATAAAAAGGATAGCTAAGGGAGATTGAAAACAATATACCCCCTATATAGTTCCCCACTCCCCTCATGAAGGTGGAAAAAGCCCTTCTAATCCCCGCAGCCGTTGCCTTTTCTTCGGTCGTAAAGAATCCCATCATGAAGGCATCATCTATGGGCCACACAATGTTCATAAGGATTGAACGGATGATATAAACAAACGCCGCCAAGAGGAAGAGTTCCAACGATGGGAATATCCCGAAGAGAAAGGCAGCGATGCTCTGAAAGAGGGAAATAGTCTTCACAGGGCCGATTTTATTTACAAGCTTTGGAAGTATGAAAGAGCTTATACCCATTACCAGCTGTTGGGCAAAGAAAACCCCGCTTATAGTCGCTAAAGTTTGTCCAAAGCGAAGGTTAAAGTAGAGACTCATATAGGGAATCGTTATTCCCGCTCCCAGGCCTATCATCGCAGAAGGAAGTGAAAACTTGAGGATCTTCACAACTAGCTCTTTTCTCCAATTTATGCGGGGATTTTTCACGGGAACATCTTTAATTATCAAGAGGATTGGTATTACAATGGCAAACTGGAGAATTGCCAAGGAAACAACAAGCCTGTATGCGAGTTCTCTCGATAGTCCAAAGGTTTCCACAAAAAAATCGGGAGCAAATCCGGCAATTAAAACCCCCAGAGCATTTAAGATCGTCCCAATTCCAAAGCTTATAGAAAAAGCATGATGCCTCTGCTTTTCTTCTACCTCTTCACTCAGCAAGGCATAAAAATTGGGCTGCCTTATTCCCATGTTAGCACCTATTAAAAAGAATCCCAGAGCAATAACGTAAAAGTTGAGTGCCAAAACTTGGAGTATTCTTCCCATCAATCCCAAAAGTGCCCCGAGAATCAAGGTTCTCTTATAGCCGAGCTTGAGAGATACCTGACCAGCGATCAAAAAGAAAAGTCCACCAGCAAAAGTCTGGATTGAGAAGAAAATCCCCATTTTGTCCATTCCATAGCCCAAAGCACTAAGGTAAAAGGGCATTATGAATATGGAAAACTGGAGAAACAGCTGGCCTGCCGCATTGGCTGCTATTAACAATTTTGCGTCTCTGTTGTAGTGTCCAAGCATGGTTGAATTATATATCATAGCGTTTATAAGCTTATCGAAATGAAGCAGAAAAGCTTAAATACCCTCCAGATATTCCCTGAACAGCTAAAATAAGGGGAGTCATTTTGATCCGTGTTATAATCAGAGCACGGTAAAATAAGCATTATCTCAAAAAATTTAAAGAGAAAGACTAAGCTTTTGACATGAATTCATCAACTGCTTTCTTTGTGTGTATGTAGTCTTTCCCTGCCAGTATTATGACTTTAAAGTTTGGATTGTTTGGATTGTTCAAAATAGCGACTACGTGGCCCTTGTTCATTATGTCGTTTTTGAGGCCCTCTATTGTCGCCGAATCATAATTTTGTTCTAAGACCTTCCAAGCTTTGTTGCTGACCCATCCTCCGATTATTATCACATGCTTGTCGTTTGGAAGACTCGAAAGCTCTTCATCGGTTATTATGAGGGAGTTAACATCGCCCACAACTTCGGCTTTTGTCGTTTCTACCGTGACCTTCTTCTTAACTGTGACTGTCCTTAAAAACCTGTAGCCTGCTATTCCCGTTATGGCTCCATTGTTATCTTTCTCAAACACCGGCGAGATACTAAGAGCAAACATGGGAAGGTTCAAAGTTTCCTCTCCTAAGGTTACGATTGGGAAACCGTTATCGGGGTCAACATGGAGGTAGAGGGTGAATAAATAGTTTGAGGGGTCGATATCCCAGACCCACTGTCCTTTGTACACATCCCCATCTTGGTATTTTTTGGTTTTTTCGTAATATTCATATTCATAGGTAACCTGTTTTGTGCCCCCAATACCTATGAAGAAGTCAGAAGGGGTGAACACAAGAACTTTTTGAGCACCTTCCTTCAGCAGGGTCTCAATCCTTCCACCGGGATAAGCATCGTAAATTTCAAAGTCCTCCTGACCTTGGGAATCCACATACATAACATAATATTTCTCTTTGTAGAGTGTTTGAGTCTTTTCCAGCCCACTTGGATAGGTTATCTCTACAAGGGTCTTTTTCTGCTCAGTGTCAATATCAACAAAGTAAATCTTCCATCCATTTACCGTCAATGTGCTCCCAAGAGACTTCGAATCACTTTTCTCTTCATAGGAGTATATGTAAAGGGTGTCCTTTCCGTTTTCAACCGTTGATACTAGTTTTGAGTTCTCCCCACCAAGGCTTAGTGGTGTCGTGTTCTCATTGAATATTATCTCCACACTTCTATCTCCAAACTGTGCCTTCTTTAACGTTGAATTGTAGAGAACTCTTGAAAAGTTCACCGCAATAACGATTTTATCTCCCTCTGGAGTTTCTCCAAGAACCAAACCCACATCAGGCATGTCTGTTTCACTCAACTTATAATATTGGTCGTCATCTGGTATAATAACACTCCTGTACGTTACTGGAACCTCAACGTAGGTGGGGTATGAGCCCGGTTTTATTCCCTTAAGGACTAAGAATGCTCCAAGCCGTGCCCCAGCAATTGCATCTTCGTTTATGTGAAGGGGTTGATTGTTCACAACCTTTGTAGTGGGAAGCACGATAACGGCATTTGTCGAGTCTATTGAAAAGCTGTATGCGTTGGCTACTCCTACACCAGAGAGAAAGAACAACAACGCCATTACAAAACTTACAGCCTTCTTCATATTTTCACCTCTGTACCTCTTCAACTTTGAATTTTATTAAGGTTTGCCTAACTTCCCAAATTTCTCAATAGATTAACCAAGGTCGGCAGAGAAATGCCAACAAATACCCCTTTGAGGTACCTGAGATCCATTTTAAGAGCAGTCTTGGCACCTAACCATGAGCCGATGAGGACGGGCAACATGAGAAGCATCCCAATAGAATAATCCACACTGCCGTTTTTTGCATAGTTTATGAACGCAACAAAGTTGTTGAAGAAGATGATCACCTTTGCCATCGCGTTTGCCCTTAAAATGTCTACCCTAAAGAACATCCTCAGGAGAGAGATTACCACAAGGGTAGACGCTATTCCCAAAACACCTATGTAGATGCCAATTGCCAGTCCCACAATTGATTGGAGTAGCTTTCCACTAAGCATGGGCTCCCCTTGTGGCGCTTTTAATGTGAAATACGTCCCTACTATAAGAAACACCATCACTACAAAATTTGCTGCCTCCTCAGGGATACTCAGCAGGAAAACACTACCAATGTAGGAGCCAAGCAGAGAAAAGAGCACAATAGTTAAAGCCGTCTTCAGATTTAAAACACCTGCTTTAAGGTATGTGAGAGAAGACACGAGGGTTAATGCCGCAATAATCATCTTTAATGTTCCTACAGCAGTTTTTGCAGGAACACCGAGGAGCGTAAGAATAAAGAAAGCCACCATACTTCCTCCGCTCATCAAAGAGCCTATAAAACCTCCGAAGCCCGCTATAAATAAGAGAAGGGCTTCTTCCATATTAGCCCGCCAAGAACACTTTCAGCTTGGAAAAATAAAAAGTTTTATATTGGTCTTCACAACTCAAATAGTGCGATGATGAATGAATCCAATGCTGAAGAGATGATTGACCCCAGAGTGGCTGAGCGTGAAAAAATGGAAAGCGAACTTAAAAAGTTAAACGAAAATATGGCAAAACTCTCCAAGCAAGTAGATGAGATACAAGAGGAGTTAGACAAGAAAAACAAACCCAACAAACTTGGATGGGACGGCACCAGCGCCACAATCATCGTGAGTACCTTTGCAGTTATAGGAGCCATAGCAGTTGACCTGGTGAAGTAGATGATAATAGTTACTGGAGAGAGATACGACGAAGCCCTAAAGGAAAGAGATTTTGAAAAAATTCTATTCCCAGAATACGGGAAGAACAGAGAAAAGCTAAAGGAGTTTGTCAACAACCTAAGGGGCAACGAAGTGATTGTAACCGCAAGCTTGGAGCTTATTGATCTCATACTTGGGAAATTTCAGGGAGAAGGGCATATCTTAATTTATTCAAACACGGGTAAAGGATTAACCTTTAAAGAAGCTTATGAGCTGAGGAAATACCTTGATTTTGATCTGAGAGGGGCGGAAATAACGAACACAGAAAAAGTGAGCGTTCTTTTCTGTGAAGGGAAGACCGATTCAAAGTTCTTTAAAGCAAGCTATAAGAAGGTCTTTGGCTTTAAAGAGGCCAGAGAAGTTCCTTCTAATTTAGCGCTAATTGAAAAGCTTTTCGAAAGGGACAACTACGAGCTAATAAGGAACAACGGATACATCGCCATAATACCCAGCGAAGGCAACGCTGGAGTAATAAGGAATCTTGGGAACTTCCTGAGAGCAATGGAAGTTTTTGAATTTCATGTTGGAAAAATAGGCCTTGCAATCGACATTGATGAGAGCAAAAAGGCTGTGATGGATTCCATAAAGGGCAAGCTTTCATCATTCCACCATACAGAAACCAAAAAAGGGTTTAAAGTTGGAAAAACTGAAGTCATCCCCCTCTTAATCGGGAGCAAGGTAGACCTCGGCCCCTGCGTGGAGTGGCAAAAGCCAACGATTGAAGACTTTATGCTGGCGATTTTGGAAGGTGATAAAACGTTCAAAAAGCTGGAAAGGGCCATCAACATTTTATACGTAGACCTAAAGCGAAAATTGAAACCGAAAGAGGTTATTTATTTGGCAATGGCTGCCAAGAAGTTTTGGGGAAACCTTGAGGGCTTTTACGAGATGAGTATAATGAGAACTCCAAAGTGTAAGGTCGAGAAAGTCCTAAAAGAAAGCAAAATATATGAGAAGATGGAAGCGCTCCTACCATCTCTCTAAAAGGTAGTCCTTCTCCTTTAAGAATGTCTCCGCTCTTTTCAGAACTAGTTTTTCTGCCTCTTCTGTGGTCATGTCCCTTGTTTTTTCCACGAAGTCCGCGGTTTTTGCAAAGTAGAGAGGCACTAAAGGTTCGGCATTTTTGAGTATTCCGTTTTTATATGCCACTGCCCCATCAAAGAGAACATGACTCCACAGGACGTCGTCGAAGTCAAAAGTTCTTAAAGCCCCTTTAACTTCCTCAAACGTTTCCTTCGAAAGTGCTCTTTCCAGAATCTTTTCATTTTCCTCAAAAAGCTTTCTTGCCTTTTCCTTTAGCAGTTCCAAAGTAACCTTGACAGGTTCTGGTTCTCTAACCTCAATCTCCCCGAAAACCGGAACCGGTTTTATCTCCCTTACGTCCCTCCACCTATCCTCATACTTCTGCATCAACATGAAAAGTGTCCCTACAACTTGGTTGAACATTGGGCCCAGAGAAGCAGCTGGATCCTTTGGATCGTGAATCTTAACTCCCAGCGCTGTCTGGATAACTTTAAAGCCTTCCGCTACTGCAGTAGTTGTTAGGAAAATATCCACTCCAAACCTTGCTACATCGCTTTTCCAAACTTCTTCATCGCCAAGATAGGTGTCTATAAGCTCTGCGCAAGCTGCAAAGGGGTTCAATGCAAAACCGTACACAAGTTTAGATGAGTTCCTCGATTTGGATTAGAAATTGTTGAAATCCTAACCCCCACTTACACTCACGCTGAACTGGCCATAAAAGCCCCAAAAAGCGGTAAACATGTGATTGTAGAAAAACCCATAGCCCTCACAAGCGAAGAAGCTTTTTCAGAGTGATAATGGGAGAGGAAGAACTCTCAATAACTGCAAAAGACGCATTAATAGCACTCCAAATGGCAGAGGTGGCAATAGAGTCCGCAAAGAGAGAAGAGTCCTTGGAGTTTAAGGAGATAAAGGGGAAGCTCCTCCAAGTCGGGCTGGAGCATGTAAAGAGAAGCGCCAAAATAGAGGGAACAGTTGACTTCGTTGAGGCCCTAGGAACTGATACGATTGTCCATGCCAATATAGGGAACGGGCAAATCATAAAGGTAAAGCTCCCGGGACATATACCCCTTGAGGTCGGTAGTAAGGTTAAAATAGTGATTGACCTGGATAACATCCATGTGTTTGACAAGAACACTGAAAAAGCCATAATATAAGGTGGAAGTAAATGGAGGAAGGCGAGCTCAAGGCACAATTCCCCCACAGCTTTTGGAAAAAGTAGCACCCCTTCTAAAGACAAAAAGCAGGGAAGTTACAATTGACCTGTTCGTGTACGGAGAAAAAGAAGTTCCAAAAATAGCGGATAAAATCAGAGTGCGAGAAGTGGAAGATCCGATAATACTTATACAGGACAAGGCATTAGGCATTTACGCCCCTCCCGAAGCCTTCAAATCAAAAGAACAAACAATAAAGGGCTACGCCTTAATAATAAAAGACAAAAACCTTCTTTTCATGCTCGATAGATACTTCTACCATGCACTATGGCCCACTGGGGAACTAATTTACAAGAAGAAAGGAAAGATAAAACTTCCAAAGAGTTACATACATATCAGATCCCTTGTGGAGGACATAAGGAACCACAACCTAATAGGGACCGAAATAGAGATATATGGGAAATTTGTAAAGACCAGAGAGCCCGTTCATTTGACTGGAAAGATAATCGACTTCTTCGAAAGTGAAGGAAAGGTAATTTCAAATATAACCGTTGAAACAAAAGAGGGAGAGAGGTACGTGGTGGGAGGGTGGAATGCCTCTCTTGAGGACATTGAAGCCGATTTAATGATTCTTAAAGGCTAGATTATGAGTGATACGAGGTCTCTTATTGCCTTTTCTGGGTCTTTGGCTTTTGTGACACCGCTTGCCAAGAGAACTCCAACCGTCCCCAATTCTAAAGCCTTTTTCACATCCTCCCCAGTTGAAATACCAGCACCAGTAAGAACCTTAACCTCCGGGTTTACCCTCCTAACGAGCTCCACCGTGTTGGTTATTACCTCGGGCTTTGCCTTACTAACCGGGATTCCAGTGCCGATCAGCTCTGGAGGCTCAACAGCAACGTAATCCGGATTTAGAGCGGCAACTGCCGCGCTAACTGCAGGGTTGTTGCTGCAGACCATTGTCATTAAGCCAACTTCTTCTGCTCTCCTTACTGCAGCTTCCAAATCCGCAAGGACCATTCTGTTTTCGGAGTGGTTGAGTAAAGTCCCAACGGCTCCGGCCTCTTTTACTGCCTCCGGCAAAACATGCCCTGTATGACTGCCGGGTTTTATCGGATCTATGTGCTGAGCAAAGACCGGAATCTCAACTTCTTGAGCGATTCTATAAAGATCAACCAACTGTGGTGCCACGACTATTGTTATTCCGGTTTCTTTGTAAACTTTTTCTGCCGCCTTGGCTATTTTTAAAGCCCTCTCCCCGGTGGCCTCAATATACGTCTTAAAATTTATGGCTATAATCGGCTCCTTCAGCATTCTTACCACCCCTTCTTCAAACACCATAAACGAAAAATTAAAGCGTCCAATCAACCCCCAAAATTCTGCTGTATTCTGCCAACACCCTTCTAAGGTACTCCTTTGCTGTCACAACTTTGTCTTTCCTAAACTGCTCTGCCCATCTTTCGTTGCCAAACTCCTCGGCTCCTTTTGCAACAAGATCTATAACCCTCATTGAATCCCAGAACACAGGTTCATAACCGGCTTTCTTGAGGAAGTTAACAAGTTTTCTTATCGTTTTCTTGGCCTGTTCTTCCATATCTACGTTTTCTCCATAGGCCTCCATGAAGAGTGCCTTCAACACAGACTTTGCCCATTCGCGGTGGAACCTGCACCAACCAACGTTGTCGTACCAGTATTCATAAAGGGCACTGGCGACTATCTTATTTGCAAGCTCTTCAGGCTCTAAGAATACTCCAAACTGATAGAAAGTCCAGTAGCGACCTTGGATTGGTAAGGGAATGTAGTTCCCAATAGCCCAGTACATGGTGGGTACCATCTCCCCGTTTATTCCTATGGGTGTGTAAACTCCGTAGTCTTTGAAACTTTCTCCATAGCTAAGTCTGTCCTTGAACTTCTCATCGAGTACCTCACTAGCTCTCCTTATGCCTTCTCCAATTATCTTCGCAATTTCAGTTTCAGCGAAAGCAACCCTATGGGCCAATTCAGCAACAAGCCTGGCATTCTTTTCGCTCGTTTCGATAGGCTTTAAGAGAAGGGAATCCTTATCAAATTCGGGTTTGTCGCTAAGTCCAACTTCTTCTGGCTTGAGCAATCCTCTATAAACCAGTTCCAAAACCCACGCAGCGGTGCCTCCAAAGCTGATTGCATCAAATCCCATGGCATCAACGGCGTGAACGCTTATATCGCTTGCCCTAAGGGTTATCACACCGCTTAAAGGCCCGTTAGCTTCCCTCGGCTCATATTCTATGTGGTGACCGTTGGCGTATTTCTTACACACCACTGGGCAGGGCTCCCCACAGTTGGTCCAGTTTTTGGGTTCTATCGCCTCTTTATTAAAGGGCTCCCAGTAGTATTTCATTATGTTCTCGTGGATTTTAATCCTCTCCTCCTTGGGGATGTAGGGCATCTGCCAGTTGAGTATTGGAACAAAGTCCCCTTCAGCTGGATAGTTCCCTCCAAAGGTTCCTCCCGTCTTGAGCTTGGGGTTGTATTTATATTTCACAGTTTTTTCCGATATTACCTCATTCATAGGTTTCTTGTGAATGCCCTCCACTATCGGCTTTGCCACCCTTATATTGCTTATATCCTCCTTTGGAAACTTCTTCCTTGCCTTTCCCCCAAATATTATGGCAACAACGTTATGGGCCCTCAACAAAACGCTCCCGGTTCCTCCCCTAGCAGCCCAGTCCTCACTTCCGACAACTCTCTTACCGTTTCTTAAAGTTTGAGAGAACACAGCACCCATATGCGTATTTAGAGAAGCGGGCCCAACACAAGCTATTCTATACTCCATTCCATCAAACTTGTCATGGAAGTTATCTATGAGGTATTGAGTGAGGGCATAAACTCCCTCTTCCCCTTTGTAGTCCTTCCATATTTCGATTACCTTTTCAAGTTCAACCTCATGAAGCTCAACATTCAGGTTTTCTCCGTCATTGGAAAGCACTATCACTGTAGGCTTTTTCCCTTTGCCCTCAAGAACCACAAAGTCCACTCCAACCCTCTGAAATTGATAAGCCGCACCGCCCATAGTTGATGGGAAAACCCCTCCGTACTGGGGCGATCTGTAAACAAAAGTCATTCTATGGGAACCAGGAAGAATAGAACCAGCAAAAGGCCCTTTTCCAAAAACCATAACGTTCCTCGGATCATAGGGATCCTCGAGCTCGTAGGTCTTATAAACTTCGTCGTGCAAGTACAAAGCATAATCAATTATGCCGTAAATTCCCTCTCGCTCAAATTCTTCACCTTCAACTTTCTTTTCATCAAGGTTTATCTTAAGCACTGAAAACCTCATATCCCTCCCTCCCATATCACTCTGGGTGTTATGTAAAAGAGCAAATTATTTAAGATTTTTGGATAATGCAAGTGAATTTCATAGATTCTTTAGAACCAAAAAAGAAAAAAAGAAAATTAGCAAAAGAGCATCAGACCGACTCAAATCTGTCCTTAAGCTTCTCTAAAACACTTGGCAAAGTTGTGTATTCCATCTCCTCAAGCGGGAGGCGGTGAGGTTCAAAGGGTCCATGTCTCCTTATGTAATCTGCAATCTCCAATGCCTTCTTTCTTGCCTCATCAAATGCCACATCCTCAAAGAGGTCAACCGGACCTATCAGCTTTCCATCCTTGTTGATCTGCCATCCCAACGCTACAGCCCTTGGGGGTCCATCAAATCTTGATGGGGTTGCATATTTAAGCGGGACAGGCATTATTGGGCCGTTGTGAGAACCTCTCATCCATCCGCTTACGAGGTGCGGGAAGGCAAAGGGCTCCAAGACTTCTCCAAGGGCAGGAAGACCGCTTTGAGCCCTTACTATTGCCACTGGATCGTCTTTTCCCACGTATTCGCCGGCAATTTCGTAAAGCTTTTCGGTGCTTACAACGGCAACCGGCTCATCTTCGGGAAGCTTGTGTCCCTTCTTGGGATAGACCCGTTTTATTACGTATCTAGACTTCGCACCTATCAGCGCCAAAATGTCGTACATTTCTTCAGGAGAGCTCATAATAACCCTCTTGTGCTCCTTTATGTCCCATATCTCAAATCTAAAGCCCATGTGCATGTGAGGATCAATGACCAAACCAGCGGTGTTGAAGGGATCGGCAAACATCCTAAAAATCGGCAGGTTGAACGCTCCCGGCTCCGTTTTATCCATGTGGAATGTAACGATGGGCTCGCTTTTTCTTAGGGTAATCTCCATCTCGGCCACTCCTGGCCCCATTCCCCTAACGTTCCCACTGAAGGCATCCTTAAGCAAATCCTGACCGGCCCCATAGAGACCGAGCTCCTTTGCTATCTCAGTTGCTTCTTTAAACACGTTCCAAGCTAGACCGTGTATTTTCTCACTGTCTACTCCATGTTTATGCGTCATGATAAGCTGCAAATCATCACCGCAGTACGTGGCGTAGAAATCAATTATTATCCCTTCCTCTTTTGCCTTACCCAAAAGCTCGTTGGCCTTCTCGATAAGGGCTGGATGAACCTTGCAGTGTCCCGGCCATCCCCCAATATCAGCCTTTATCACGCTGATGGTTATCTTTTCTCCAACTGCCACGTGACATCACCAATAATACGTTCACTTTCGGTCTTATAAAATTTTACCACTATAAAATATATCACTCCCAATGATACCAAAGAAGAAAAAGAGAAGAAAAAGCAAAAAGTTCAGCAGATATCAGTCCAGCCGAATTCCTCTTTTGCGACCTTTATAAGTTCTTTAAGCTCCTCTTTCTTGATGTTAACACTGCTTACAGCGCCCACAAGGGCTATAATACCATGAACCTCTTCCTGCACCTGAATGACATCGTCACTTATCTTTGTAACCTTAAGCTCCCTTCTGGCAACTTCCTCCTCCGTAATCCTAAACTTATCCTCCCCAATTTTTACGTGCTTTATCTCGGTCATGGACATCCCTCAAATAATGTACGCTCTCAAATCTGATAAGCTTTCCTATTGTGATTTCTGTGCATATGCACAAAGTTTATATGTTGCAAATTTCATCCATTTTTGGTGATGTAAATGAGAATCGCAATTCCAGCTGAGGATAACAGGGGCTTAGAAAGCAACGTAAGCAGACACTTTGGAAGGGCTAAGTATTTTGTTTTTGTGGATGTTGAAGAGGGAAAAACAGAGAACGCAGAGGTTGTTGAAGTACCCTTCGACGAGCATAGGCCGGGGATTTGCCAAACTTTGTGAAAGACCACGGTGGTAGTGTAGTTCTAGCTTACGGAATGGGGAGGAAAGCAATAGACTACTTCAACCAGCTTGGCATCGAAGTTGTTACCGGAGCTTATGGAAAGATCAAGGATGTTGTTGAGGCATTTATCCGCCAAGTTCTTGAAGTAGACCGCTACTGGAAAGAGAAGACAGAACGGGAAAAAGAGCACAAAGGGGAATGTGGAGAGTCTGAATGTAAATGATCACTTTTTAAGACACTCTGACTCTTCCTCTTCCATTTTAATAATTTTTGAAAGAACATATTCTAAGGCCCTTAGATCAGAGAGGATTTCTTGGAGTTTTAATTTATTTTATCAGACCATAACCCATTTTAGACTCACCTCATTTTAGTTAACAAGCTGAACAAGAAAATAGCGGTTAAAAATATTTTCATGAAAAGGATTTTTCAGGAGAAGCTCATTCCCTCAGAAGGCCCTTGATTATAAGCTCCGCTGCCTCCTCTTCGCTCAAACCTTTCGCCATTAGCTGCATGAGCTGAGCCTCGTTTATTCTTCCTATCGAAGCCTCGTGGGTGAGTTCAGCTTTATCGTTCTTCACCCTCAGGAGTGGAACCGTTTGGACGTCTGCATTCCCCTTAACTATCTCGTGACACTCTACGTGGCCTTTTGCATAGTCTCCGAGGCTGTAGGCCTCATTTATTACATTTGCCCTCGCGTTGTCAAAAGCCATCACCGTAGTCTTCAGGTTTGCCCGCGAGTGATTTCCATTCAAATACGCAATCTCCCCAACCTCAACAGAATCGTCTTTAACAGCCTTTACCTTGGAAACGAGTTCCGTCACAGCATAATCGTCCAGTTTAACCCTCATTTCAAGCTTGAGTTCTCTGGCACGGTGCTTTGTTAAAGAAAACTTCCCGCTATACCTCCCTTTTCTCCCAACTTTACCTTCGAGTTCCTGCCGACCTTAATGTTGAAGACGACCTTCTGGTAGCCCTCGCTCTTCAGGTAGCTGGTCTTTTTAAGTGTCCCGAGACGGGGCTTATCTTCAATGCTGATTTAGTTGGAGCTTTCAATATTTTGAAGAAAGCTGTAAAAACCATAACCCCGAACCTGCCGGGCTTGACGGCAGGTAGGGGTAATTGGCCGAAGACCCGGCCGGAGGGGTTTAGGGAACCTTTAAAAGGGTTTCCGATGGGGACCCCTCAAACCTTCCCCTCATTGGCGAGGGAGTTAAGTCGAACCCTCGCCGTTCACGGCGGGAAGGAGGTCAGGAGGCTCTCGTGAACCTTATCGTCAAGCCCACCTCTGGACGTTGGGACTACTACCCTAATCACCTTTCCCACCGCAGATTGCCTTTTTGTCCTTGCATCTCCCTGTCTCAAGCTGAACAGTCACGTGGGCTATCCCGAAACGCTTAAGCCTCCCCTCAATCTCGTCTATAACCCCTTGGGCCTCGCTTATCGGCATGTCATTAACCTCGACATGGCACTCAAAGTGGATTTCCTTCTCCCCTATACGCCAGGCGTGGAAGTGGTGCGCATTCTTAACACCGGGGATGCTCTCAATTTCGTGTTTTATCTCCTCAAAATTTAGATTTGGTGAAGCCTCCATGAGCACCTCAACGCTCTCCTTTAATATTTCATAACCCTCGCGGAGGATGTAGAGGGAGATAAGAACCGTTACAATTGAGTCTATCCAGAGGACGTTCCACTTTATTATGGCGATTCCGCCTGTAACAACGGCGACTGAAGAGAGCGTGTCGCTCAATAGATGGAGATAGGCAGAGCGGACGTTCATGCTCTCGTGAGCATGTTCGTGGAGCAGAAGAACCGAGATTAGGTTGGCAAAAAGACCGATTAGGGCAACGCCGAGCATAAGCGGGCCGTCTATAGGTTCGGGATTCTTGAAGCGCTTGTAAGCTTCAACAAGGAGGAAGAGGGCAACGCCAACGAGAACGGCGGAGTTAACAAAGGCCACCAAAATCTCGGCCCTCTTGTAGCCGAAGGTGTACTTCTCGTTCTTCTCCCTCTCACCGATCTTTATGGCCAGATAGCTCGCGAGGATGCTCATTGAATCGCTGAAGTTGTGGAGGGAGTCGCTGAGGAGGGCTAAACTTCCGGAGAGAAGGCCGCCGATGATCTCAGCTATGGTTATCGTCATGTTAAGGGCGAAGGAAAACAGCATTCTGCCCTTGAGCTCACCATGGTGATGTTCCATTATCACTCCCCTTTTCAACTCTCGAGTGACAATATAAAAGACTTTCGAACGTTAAGATTTGTATGGAAAAAGGCTTTATTTGAAAGAGCGTCCATTTTGAAACGGTGGTATTATGGAGCGTCTTGAGTATTCAGCCCATCTCAAATGGGACGGCAACGTGGGAAGTGAAGCGAAGGTGAGAGGGTTTTCATTCAGCATAGACACGAACACCGATGGTCATAACAAGGGACCAAACCCTACGGAGTACCTCTTAGCGGCAATAGGCGGCTGTTTAACCGTCAACTGGGGGAGGTTAATCAAGAGGATGCGCCTCGACGTTAGGGAGATGGAGATAACCGTTTCGGGATGGAGGGACAGGGAGGAGCCCCAGCTTAGGGAGATAACCTACAGGGTTAGGGTGGTTACCAGTGAGCCGGAGAAGAAGATAATGCGCGTTAAGGAGTTAGCGGAGAAGTACGGAACGGTTTTCAACACCGTTGGGGCGGAAAAGATAAAGGGGGAGGTGGAGATAGTAAAGCCAGCGGACTAAAGGACCTCCGCTTTGCTTTTCTCATTGAGTTCAAAGCAGGCCTCAAAGAGACACCTTATCCTCCCCGCGAGCTTGAGGTAGAGGATGAGAAAGATTATCTGGAATATGGGGAGAGTTGCTGCTGGAACGGCCACGAGGGGCTGGAAGGCGAGCGTGGCTATAGCTATGGCCGTTCCGTTGTTTTTCCCGACGCTGAGGAACGCTATTCCCATGTGCTCCCCATAACTCATGCCCAGAGCCCTGTCCAGCCACGTTATAAGCGCGAGCATGATGAGCATGTAAACGGTGTTCACAACGGTCAGCTCAACGATGAGAGTCCATTTGCTCAGCAGGAGCTGGGCCTTCATGAAGAATATCAGTCCCACGAGGAGAAGCATGGTCGTCATCGTCGTTGCCCCAAGGAGAGGCTTTAATTGGAGGAACCTCTCCTCGCCGAGTTTTCTCGTGAGGAGCCTCCTCGTAAGGTCTCCAAGGAACATCGGGAGAATGAGGACAATGAAAATCGTTCTCAGAAGCAGTAAGAAAGGAACAGGGACGCTGTAGGCACTTCCGAGGAGCTTTATCCACAGGGGGAGCATGACCGGAATGAGGAGGAAATTAACGCCGAGCGCCACCGTGGCAACCTCAAAGGGGACGAACGAGATCTATGGGGCACTCCAGGAGAAGGGGCTAAACATGCCCCGCTCAACGCTCTACTACCACCTTTCAGCCCTTGAGGACGCGGGAATAATCGAGATGGCAGGGTATAGAGAAGAAGGTGGCGGTGCACCGGAGAAGCTCTGGAAGCTGAAGGTCAGAAAAATTGGAATAGACTTGGTTACGGGAGAAGTATTCAAAGAGTGAAAAGGCTCTTCCTACCTATTATCTCCTCCCTCCTCTTTCCGGCCTTCAAGTCCTCGATGAGCTTTAAAACACGGCGCTTTATCTCGTCCCTCACCTCGCGGTACTTCTCCATTGGCTGACCGTAGGGATCTTCAAGCCCCCAGTCCCACGTCTTTTCAGGCGGAGCGTAGGGGCACTTGTCAAGACAGCCCATCGTAATGACGATGTAGGCTTTATCGGCCATTTCCTCGGTGTAAAGCTTTGGGTACTGACCTTCGAGAGAAATTCCAATCTCTTCCATAACTTTCCTCGCTAAAGGATCTATCTCCCCAGCTGGCTCCGTCCCGGCGCTCATTGCTTTAAACCTTGGGTCGTCGTTGAAGTGGTTGAAGAAAGCCTCTGCCATCTGGCTCCTTGCGGAGTTTTTCACGCAGACGAAGAGGATGAGCTTTTCTTCCATTTCGCCCTCCCCCAATGGGGTTAGAAAGCCATTTTAAATATCTTTCCGCAATAATCTATAGAGATCAATGTAGATGAAGTGTACTTCATTTGAGCCTTCACCTTTGGTTTTAAAAAGACTTTTATTTGAAAACTCCTTCAATCAGGTGGGTGTAGAGAATGGGCGAGAAAAAAGGGTTGAACTTTTTCGAAAAGTACCTCTCGGTATGGGTGGCGCTCTGCATAATAGCTGGCATAGCCATCGGAAAACTCATCCCAGCACTTCCTGAGGCGCTCTCAAAGTTCACCATAGCTAACGTTAACATGCCCATAGCGGTCTTGATCTGGGCGATGATTTACCCTATGATGGTCAAGGTGGACTTTTCAGCTATAAGGCGCGTTCATAAGGGTCAGATGCTCAAAGGTCTAACCGTCACTTGGGTGACCAACTGGCTAATAAAGCCCTTCAGCATGTTCCTCATAAGCTCCTTCTTCATAGGGACGCTCTTCTCCCTCAAGATGGGCATCATCGAGCCGTCGCTCGCTAAGGAGTACATAGCCGGCGCAATACTCCTCGGTGCTGCCCCGTGCACGGCGATGGTCTTTGTATGGAGCTACTTAGCTGACGGGGACCCGCTCTACACACTCGTGCAGGTTGCAACGAATGACCTCATAATCCTCTTCGCCTTTGCCCCGATAGTCGGCTTCCTCATGGGCCTCAATGAGGTTCCCGTTCCATACGACACGCTCCTCCTCTCGGTGATTCTCTTCGTAGTCATCCCGCTGACTGCCGGCTACTTCTCGAGGAGACACATCCTCAAAACGAAGGGCCCGGAGTGGTTCGAGCGCGAGTTCCTTCCAAAGCTTAACAGCATTTCAATAGTTGGCCTCCTTCTCACGCTGATACTCCTCTTCTCCTTCCAGGGGAAGATAATCCTTGAGAACCCTCTCCACATAGTCCTCATAGCGATTCCACTGACGATACAGACGTACTTCATCTTTGCAATAGCCTATGGCTGGAGCTGGCTCTGGAAGCTCCCGCACAAGGTCGCAGCTCCGGCTTCCTTCATAGGAGCAAGCAACTTCTTTGAGCTGGCCGTGGCGGTCGCCATAGCCCTCTTCGGCCTCGAAAGCGGAGCTGCTTTGGCCACGGTTGTGGGTGTTTTGGAGGAAGTGCCCATAATGCTGAGCCTCGTGTGGATAGCCAACAAGACAAGAGGCCTGTTCACGGCGAAATTCGAGGCGGGAAGTGCAGCACCGGTAATTGCAGAGGAATAGCGTTTTTCCCTGCTTTTTCACTTTGACACCAAAACCTTAATCAGTGAAGACACCCTCATCAATTTTGGGATGCGCCATGAGGGTTGAACTTCCCGCCCCAAGGCTTAAGGGAGAAATGAGCGTCGAGGAAGCGATAAACCTAAGGAAGAGCGTGAGGAGGTACAAGGATAAGCCGCTGACCCTTGAAGAGGTGTCCCAGATACTCTGGGCCGCTTATGGAATAAACGCCTGGGGTAAAAGGACTTCTCCAAGCGCCGGCGCCTGCTACCCCTTTGAGGTCTATGTGGCGGTTTCAAACGTGGAGGGCCTTAAGCCCGGTCTCTATCACTACGATGGGAAAACTCACAGCTTAGAGCTCGTGAGAGAAGGCAACCTAAACAAGCCCTTAGCAAAAGCATGCCTCAATCAACGGCACGTAGAAACAGCTCCGATAAACATCGTCATAGTGGCACACTACGAGAGGACGACGGGGAGATACGGGGAGAGAGGATACAGGTACGTGCACATAGATTCCGGCCATATGGGGCAGAACATCTACCTTCAGGCCACTGCTTTAGGGCTAGGCACAGTTGCCGTTGGGGCCTTTAGAGACGAAGAAGTCAAAAAAGTAATTGATGTGCACGGAGAGCCTTTATACATCTTCCCCGTTGGGGTTCCAGAAGGTTAGAGCTCGCTAGCCTCGTAAATAACTACATCTCCTTTCTCTTCAATCAACTTCGCCTCATACCTTTTTACTTCGCCGTTGGTGTTTACTTCCATAATCACTTTCTTAGGAGAGAGCTTCTCCCCTGTGGTGAATTCTTTTGTCTCTATTGCCTGTGTAAAGAAGTCCCCACTTCGTTCAAACTTAAAAACAAGCACCTCTCCTTCAAGTTCATATCCCTTGTAAACTGCGCCACCCATCTTGAAGGTAGCCCTTAGGGTTATGTATCTTCCCTCTTCTTGAGACCCTATGACGTAAACTCCTACCAGCAAACCCAACAAAATTGCTACCCCAATAACTTTTTTCACGTCCCTCACCCAATATACTCTCGTTTCGAAAATATAAAAGGATTTTGAAAGCTTCAAATTGATTCAAAGCTAAGTCTCACGAAGTTCTTCAAACTTAATGAGAACCTCCTCTTTGGTTCTTATGAGATTTTGCCTTGTGAGCTCTTTCCCATCTTTGAGGTAAACGAGTGTAGGAACATTCAGAATGCCGAACCTCTCAACCAGCTCGCCCCACTTCCCAGCGTCCACGTGAATAATAGTTATCCCCTTAAACTCCTCGCCGAGCTCTTCCATAAAACCCTCCACCAGCCTGCATGGAGGGCAACCCGGAATTGAAAACCACAGCACAACTTTTCCCCTGCTGAAATCTATCTTCCCATCATATTCCTCGATCATACCCACACCACCACTATTTTGCTTTCAAAAGATAAAAGGGTTGTCAAATCCTAACACGCTTGAGCATGAGGGAGTTCATAACCACGCTCACACTGCTCAAACTCATGGCTCCAGCCGCCCACTCGGGTTTAAAAGTTACACCAAAGAGCACAAATGCGAGCCCCGCCGCGAAAGGAATGAGTACCGTGTTGTAAAACATTGCCCAGAATATGTTCTGCTTTATCTTTGATATTGTCTTCTGGCTGAGCTTTATGGCCTTCACAACGTCCCTTGGATCGTTCTTAACCAAAACTATGTCTCCACTCTCCATGGCTATATCGGTTGCGTTTCCAACCGCTATTCCCACATCAGCCTGCGCCAGAGCCGGAGCATCGTTTATTCCATCGCCGACAAAGATTACAATTTCCCCCCTCTCCTGGAGCTTCTTGACCTCGTTGGCCTTATCTCCTGGCAAAACCTCAGCTAAAATGTAGTCCACTCCAAGGGCCTTTCCTATTGCCTCTGCCGTCCTTCTGTTGTCGCCGGTTATCATGCCTACTTTCTTGCCCATTCTGTGGAGCTCCTCGATAGCTTCTCTGGCGCCTTCCTTTACAGTATCAGCTATGGCTATGATTCCCCCAATCTTACCGTCTATCGCCACCACTACAGCGGTCTTCCCCTCGCTCTCAAGCCTCTGGAGTCTCTCTTCAACGTTCTCAAGGCCTATGCCGTTCTCGACCATGAGCCTTCTGTTTCCGGCCAAGATTTCCTTCCCGCGGACTTTGGCCTTAACGCCCTTGCCTGTTATCGTCTCGAATTCCTCAGGCTCTTCCACCTCGATTCCAAGCTCTTCCACCTTTCTCACGATGGCTTCACCCAGGGGATGCTCGGAGCGCTTTTCTGCAGACGCAGCTAACGATAATAGCTCTTCTTCATTCATATCCAAAGGTATCACATCCGTAACCTCTGGCTTTCCTTTTGTGAGTGTTCCTGTCTTGTCGAAAAGAACGATGGTGGCCTTCCTCGCTATCTCCAATGCCTCACCGTTCTTGATGAGTACTCCAAGCTCGGCCCCCTTGCCTATTCCCACCGTTAAAGCCGTTGGGGTTGCTAAACCAAAGGCGCACGGGCACGCTATAACGAGAACGCTGAGGAGAGTGGTAAAGGCAAACACCAATGGCTTGTTAGCTATGAAGTACCAGTAGGCAAAGGAAAGGAGGGCTATCGTGAGCACCGACGGAATGAAGTACGTCACGACCTTATCGGCCAGTCTCTGCACCGGAGGCTTCGTGTTTTGGGCTTCCTCGACCAGTTTTATTATCTGAGCGAGGAGTGTGTCTCTACCAACTTTTTCCGCCTTAATCTTTAGGACGGAGTTCCTGTTTATGGTCCCGCCTATTACCTTCTCCCCGTTCTTCTTGAGGACCGGAATCGGTTCGCCCGTTATCATTGACTCATCGACGTAGCTTTCCCCTTCCACGACCACTCCATCAACGGGAATCCTTTCACCCGGCTTTACAATAACTACATCCCCAACTTTGACCTCGCTAATCGGAACCTCGATTTCCTTTCCGTCCCTAACAACGGTGGCTTTCTTTGCCTGGAGGCCCATAAGCTTCTTTATGGCCTCGTTTGTTCTCCCTTTGGCCCTCGCCTCAAGAAACCTTCCGAGGAGGAGGAACGCCATAAGAAGAACGCTCGCTTCATAAAAGTTAAACCCCTCTGGAATTATCCCAAATGTGGCCAAAACACTCGTCAAATACGCAGAACCTATGCCCAGAGAGTACATGACCTCCATGTTGAGCGTCTTATGTCTGAGTGAAGAATAGGCCTTCTCGAAAATCCCCCTGCCAGCATAGAGTATAGCTATCGTCGCAAGAAGAAACTGAGCATAGATCAGGTTTTCGATGTGAATCCCAAACCTCTTTAGCTGCATGGAAATAAACAGGAGTACCCCAACACTCCAAGCTACTACAAGGTTGCGCTTCATCTCCCTTATGTGTTTTTCCCTCACTTCCTTCTCTATGTCGTGGGTTTCCTCTCCTTCCACGCCCAGAAACTCGTAGCCGACGCTCTCAACGGCTCTTTTGATGTCTTCAATTGTT
The DNA here is from genome assembly GCF_001484685.1 of Thermococcus sp. 2319x1. NCBI lineage: Archaea > Methanobacteriati > Methanobacteriota > Thermococci > Thermococcales > Thermococcaceae > Thermococcus > Thermococcus sp. 2319x1. The sequence continues at coordinate 1,459,429 of NZ_CP012200.1, forward strand.
ACAAGGGCTGGGTTGTATGAAACCCTTGCGCTCTCGGTTGCGAGATTAACATTTACCTCAAAAACACCGGGAAGTTCTTTTATGGCGTTTTCAACGGTTTTAACGCACATCGCGCACGTCATTCCGCCTATCTTTATCACCGCGTCCCTGCGCTCCCTGATGACTTCATATCCAACGTCCTCTATGGCTTTGATGATCTGATTCAAACTAACTTTTGACTCATCAAACTCAACAAAGACCGTCTCGCTGTTCAGGTTGGCCTTTGCGGCTTTAACACCCTCCAGCTCTGCCAGGGCCATCTCTATGGTCTTAACGCACATGGCACATGTCATGCCATTAACTTTAAGAGTGATCCTCACTTCCACCACCCATATTTACTTCGTGAAGGAGCTTATGGGTATTATTCATACCAAAATGTAAATTTTAACCGAATGTTTTTTATATTCTGGCAACAAATACTCACAGGTGGAAGTTGAGATGACCAAATTAGACGATCTGGACCTAAAGCTCATATACCTTTTAATGGATGATGCGAGGCTGAGCATATCGGAGCTGGCCGATAGGCTTGGAATTAGCAGGCCAACGGTGAGAGCAAGGTTGGAGAAGCTCGAGAAGGAGGAAATAATCCAGGGTTACACAATAAAGCTAAATCCCGAACTTCAGAGGGCGCACAACGTGGTGGCCCTTATAGTTAAGACCAAAAACCCCGAGAAAATGGAGGAGTTCGAGGAGATAATCGAGGTAAACCGCTTCACGAGCACGAAGTACCTCATCAAGGTGGCCGTAGAAAATATGGAAGAGCTCAGGAAGGTCATTGAGGGCACTGGCGTGGAGGTCATTGAGGTAATGCCCATCCTTGAGAGCAGGGAAAAGAAGCTCAAACCAAAAATAAAGGTGCCCTTCAAGTGCAACTACTGCGGAAAGGAAATCGTTGGAGAACCGATAGTTTACAAGTACCACAACAAGGTCTACTTCTTCTGCTGTCCCACCTGCTTTAGAGAGTTCAAAAAGGCAAGGGAAAACCTGGAGAAAGTTAAACTATCCAAGGAGCAAAAGGTAGAGAATACCAACGGCCACCGGGATCACCTCCATGGCTAAGTCTCCCCTTCCGCTCATTTTTGAGAGTTTATTGACAGCTTCACCGAGCCTTGCATATCTGCTCCCTTAGTGAGCCCAGAGGAGTCAAAGATGGCCGTGCACGTGAAGGTGGGCCCAAAGAGAAGTCTCCCTCAGAAGTGGGGTAGTAAACAATAACCACGAAAGCACCAACAAAAACGAAATTTTCACGGTGCTGGCCTTCAAAATAAAGGTAAGAGAGGTCAGTGGTCCTCTTCCTCTTCTTCAAAGCCCATGTACCCCTCGCAGGTTTCGTGCATCTCCTTCATTTCTTCCCAGTCAACGCCCATATGCTCCTCCATTTCCTTCTCCATCTCCTCGTGCATCTCCGTGAAGTCTTCATGCTTGTCCATCATTCCATGCATGCCGTAGCCCATCATGCCCATTCCGTGGCCGCTCATCATGCCCCAGCCATTCCAGAAGCTTCCCCTGTCCTCGTCAATCCCGCCTGAGTGGGCCAGACCATATGGGACCGCTATAAGCGCCCCAATTATGAAACCAATTATTAGTGACTTCCAGTCCATCCTCTCATCCTCCCGTTTCTTTTTCCAAGTAACACTATGAGAAGATAATGTTAATAGGTTTATTCTTTCCAACATGACAAGCAGAAAGGCTTTCCTTTTTAGAATGGAAGGGTAAATTTAATCGGAAGTTTGCAGACATAACGAGTAGGTGAGAACGTGGATCCCGCAAAAAATACGACAGATTTGCAAAGCTCTATGATCTGTTTGAGAGCCCTATGGAGATGAAATCCTTTTCAAAATACAGGAAAAGGGCATTGAGTCTCGTTAAGGGCAAAGTCCTTGAGATAGGAGTAGGAACGGGAAAGAACCTCCCTTACTACCCGGAGGACGTGGAAGTGATTGGAATAGACTTCAGCCAGGAGATGCTCAAGAAAGCCGAGGAGAGAAGAAAGAAGCTCGGCCTTGATAACGTTACACTTCTCCACATGGACGCCCAAAGCCTGGAGTTTGAGGACGACACCTTCGACACCATAGTTAGCACGTTCGTCTTCTGCACCGTTCCGGACCTGATTAAAGGACTGAAAGAGACTTACAGAGTTCTAAAACCCGGAGGAAGGGCGGTATTTCTTGAGCATATGAAGAGCGAGTCAAGGCTCCTCAATGTTCCCCTCTACCTCATGGAGCCATTCACAAGGACGCTCCTCGGCACATCAATGCTCAGGGAAACCCAGAAGAACATCGAAAAGGCCGGTTTTAAAATAGAAAGAGTGGAGAACCTGTTTTATGACATTGTAAGGCTGATAGTGGCTACAAAATAGGAGGATCAGCCCCCAAGTATCTTTCTCTTTCTCCGCTCGTATTCTTCGTCGTCTATCTCTCCCTTAGCGTATTTCTCGTCGAGTATTTCAAGGGCGCGCTTTCTTGAGGTTTTGGAACCACTTTCAGCCGCCCACTTGATGAGCCAGACTATACCGAGTATCACCAATACCCAGAAGACCAGCATGAAGAGCATGCCGAACCATCCAAACCAGCCGAATCCCATCATATCGTGCCACCCCCATTCTTCCCCTGCATGAACCAAAAAGTTCCCACCCACGTTTTCAAACATCATTTCTTTCACCAGATACTACTCAATGGTAAAGTTATAGGGTTTATTGGTGACAATATTGAAAATGTTCGCCAGATAACTTCTCAAAATGCAAAAGAATACTCTCATTAGTTATGATGCTCTGCAAGGGCAATGTTTAAAACTTAATTATTAAAGTTTAAAACTCGGTGATAACATGGCCGGAAAGATCCTGGCAAAGGTTAGCGAAAAGGACGTGACCTCAGCTATAGTTGACACTTTCTATGGGATGCTCAAAGAATACACTGAATCGGACGTAATAATAGTAGGAGCCGGACCAAGTGGATTGATGGCGGCAAAGGAGCTTGCAAGAGCTGGCAAGAAAGTGTTGGTCATAGAAAGAAACAATTATCTCGGAGGGGGCTTTTGGATCGGAGGATTCTTAATGAACAAGATAACAGTAAGGGCACCAGCACCCTATTTTCTGGCCTACATAAGAGTGAGGAACCCAAATAAGAGGGAGTTTTACGAGCCCTTCCCAAGGGTCTCACAAAAGGGGTTATCTACGATGGGGTGGAACTGCTAAAATATTTCTCCCGAGACGTTGACACATCTAAGCCGACGGTTTTGATAACAGACAGGCTTATAGCCACGTTCGGAGAGGATGGGCGATATCACCTTAGAATGATTGTAATGGAACCTGCGGCGATAATTTCGCTTAAGGGAATACTCTGTGCCCCAGCAAAGCCCCTCCAATATTATATGATGCACTCATTTGGATTTAATGAGAAAATCGATGTAAAGGTTGACATTTTGCGAGAACGAGTAATGCATGCTCCACAATTGCCATACAACAGAGGAGATAAAGAAAGTGAAAGGGTTGTGTAAAAAACATAGAAAGATGCTCGGGGATAGTGTAAATTTAAGAGGACTATCATAGAATGTGTGAGAAAGGATAACATAAAGTTAATGCTCGTTGTTATGGTTTTAAAATAATGCTTATAATGCTTTTAGAATTAAAGAGGGTTTAAGTTTTTTGAGTACTACCTGAAGTTTTATTAAATTCATTTTCTAGAATTTGTAAAAAGAGGCTCTTTAAATCTTACTTTTTTTAGAAATTTAATAACTTCAAATTTTAACTATAAGTTTACGAAAAGAATAAATATACAGCAACATATAATATTAAACTGGAGGGAGTACCAATGGAAGGGTATATCCCTCCCATCGGAGAGGATCTCGGACACGAACTTGGCAGTGTTGTAGTTGAAGTCGGTGGTCCAGGACCAATATTCACTCAGATTATGCCAGTTCTTTTCGTAGTTATTTGGTCCTTACCGTTAAAAGACAAAATGAGAGGGAATCTATAGCTCTAGCGAAAAAGGTTCGGGAGGTGTTGCTAAATGGCGGTGCATGTTGATAGTACTAACATTGGTAAATATTTGGATAATTTGCTGAATGGAGTTGAATCTGATAAATATTTGCTCACTATGCCTAAAGGCCTTAAATTCAGATTCGAAAATAATGGTAGGATCACTACATTTATATGTTTTTATATAGGCGATAAAGAAATCCATTTCGTTACAATATTAAAAGAAATGTTAAACGATCAAAAATCCAGAAAATAGTGAGGGAGTAGCAATGGTAGATAATTCACTGATGCCCCTTTTAATAGTGTTGACGCCTATCCTCGGGACAGTAACGTTTGTGGCAATAATGATAAAGCGTTATTTGGATAACTACATTCCCCTAAAAGTCATAGTAAGACACAAAGGGGATAAAACTGAGTTAATCATACAGACGAAAAGAAAAACCACGCATATTAACATTGGGAACTTCAGAATCAAAGAGCATCGGGAAGTACTTAGGTGGAGAACCAATGGACTTGGATTTGGGCGATACCGGCTAGGTAAGTACACAGGCAAATACGGTGAGGTAGTTTCCTATGCTATTTCAGATTCTGGCTTGCTTATAGATGACATAGACGGAAAAAGATACTACCTGGCTTTTGACAATATCCACGAAGTCATAGACGCTATACTAGACAATAGCATAAAAGAGAAAGTCATAGAGGTGAGAAAATAATGAGAATTAAGCCGATTGTTGTAAAAGAATTTTGGCAGTATTTTTCGAACAAGAACTTGATTGTGCTCTCGACAAACGCTTTGGTCATACTTGTCATCGGCCTATTGCTGATTATGACTGGACCGCAGTATCTAACCCCATATTCAAAACAAGTGGCTATAAAGCAAATATCAGAGAATCCTTTAGTATTCGGACTCTCCAAGGAAGATGTAACAAGAATGGGTGAGAGTGCAATAACCTTTGCCTCATTGGTATCACAATTGCCGGTTATAATAATATTGACCTCAACCTTAAGTTCTTACGTCTCGATAGTGGCGTCACTATTTCATGAGAGGTTAAATAAAACAATGGAGATTCTCTTTTCGTCTCCTCTCTCTGAATCTGAGATTCTTCTAGGAAAACTGTTGTCTGGATTGCTCTTTAGTCTACTTTCGTGGGGTTCTAATTTTGTGGCAGTTCTCGGCCTTTTGCAGTATCTACATTTAAAGACTCTGGGGAGCATGTGGATCCCAACGAAATACTTTCTTGTTATTGCGGTATTTGTCCCCTTCTCAATGATCTTTCTTTCTACTAGTGTCGGGCTAATAGCTAGTATAAAAATAAAAAGCCCCGAGCTAGTGAACGTCATAAGCTTCCCTTTAGTTTTAGTTCCAATCGTGATATCCTTCATCTCTTACAGAATGAGACTGGAAGGTGCTCTTCAAGTTTATCTGCTCCTAGGGACTGTCTCAATAGTGGCATCACTTATAACTGCAATGTTTGGCAAGCGTGTTATCAACCGCCTAGCATTCATTACAAATTAAGGGGTGATTCCATGCTTGAGGCTGAAAAGATTAGTACAGGTTACGGTAATGGCGATGTGATAAAAAATCTAAGCTTTATCGCAATAAAAAGGGAAATTTATGTATTATTGGGAGCCAATGGTGCAGGTAAAACCACGACATTTAGAGCAATCACCGGTATTTTACCCCTTTCCAAGGGTAGAGTAGTAGTTGATGGAATTGATATTTGGGTGGAACCTGAAAAAGCTAAAAGAAAGATTGGGTATCTGCCGGAGGGGGAGCGAGTTTATCCGGATTTAACTGTCTACAAGAATCTGCGATTTTTCGCCAGAATTTATGATGTTGAAGAAGAGCGGATTAATGAACTTCTAAAAGAATTTGGACTTGAAAAATACAAAAATACAAAAGCCGGATATCTAAGTAGAGGTTTTAGAAAGAGACTCGCTTTGGCGAGAGCATTACTTCATAATCCAGATATTTTAGTTTTGGATGAACCATTTGCCAATTTAGACATTCCAACCGTTTTAAGCTTAAGAGACAAAATTTTTGAGATGCTAAAAGAGGGCAAGACAATTTTATTCTCAACCCATATCCTAAGCGAGCTCCAAAACTTTGAAGGGGTAAAATGCAGGGTTGGAATAATGAAAGAAGGAAGGCTAGTTTTGGAGGAAAGATTGGAGAACCTGCTCAACAGAATCAGCAACATTGAAGTACTGTTTAAAGTCGACAAAAAACAACAGGCAAAAGAACTCCTAGAGAAGTTTGGATACCATGTTAAGGTGGAAAGCATCGGAGTTATCTTGGAAGTTTCTAACTATAGCGAGGAAGTGCCAGCAGTTATGAAGATACTGCTCACCCAGGGGATTAATGTATATGAAGTGAAACCAAAAGAAACCCCAATAGAGAAAGTGTTTACCGAAATGACAAAAGGTGATTAGGTTTAAATACTTCCTCCAGTTCCCACCGCCTGTGAAGTAATCCCTCAACATTCACCGCCAGAATCGCCCCCAGAATTCTAACGGCCGACCCCTAGACTAACACTCCCACTCGGCTTCAGAAGAAACTCAGAAAACCTTGAAAACAAGCCTCCCGCGAAAATCAGACAAGTACTTGTAAAACTTCCTCTCCTCTAGAGGTCGTAGAGGCTGATTACTTCCCTGCGGGTGTTTTTCGGGTAGTGTTTTCTGATTATTGGATAAATCTCGGATTTTATGAGCAGGATTTCCTTCTGGAAGTCCATAACAATCCCCAATCAACCAAAAAATTTAAATGCATATAAATCTAACGACCCGATGGGAACTAGGGTTTTCAATTTGCTCAATATTCCCTCCCTCAATCTTCGTTGTACGTTCAACCCCTATGGGAATTCTTTTGATTTTCACTGCTGCTTCAGACAGCCCTCTTGATGTATAAACACTTTTGGTGGATTAACATTATAGTCAACAATCATGAGAATCGCATCTTCCACTTTTTCTGATGGAATTACATGAAAGTTAACCAGCCCCACGGGTTTTCCTTGGAGCCAGTCGATGTGGAGGGAGTATAACTGGGGTGAGTCTTTAGCGGAAACTCCTTGGCTTTCCGGCACTATAACAAAAACTAAGAATACAATACCAAAAGCCAGCAAGCTTTTCCACTTCATAGTATATAGTCTCCAACAAGTTCTTATATTTGAAGTTATACAATCCATATTTATAAATATTTCTATATATTGGGGCGTGTTGATACTGTTAGGATAAGGATTTATTTGCGAATTCTCGAGAAAGATTGGATGGCTGGAGATTGAAGTGGAGAACTCACAAGGCAATCACGAGAGCGGTATGCTCCAAGCTTGAATACGAGTGGTTCAGACCCCCAAGGCGGTCAGCAAAGGGTGTCCTCCTTACCACTCGGTCAAGCCAGCCCTCATCATCTGAGATTTTCAATGAATTCAATAACTTCTTTGGTTTTATTACTATTTCCGACGAGGAAGATTAATCTTGGATATCCAAATTTTTCAGAGCATTCAAGGTATACTACTTCAGTGGCATTCGATAATAGAATTTTTTTATAAGCTTTCCGCTGAATTGGAATTTTTAATTCCTTAAAGTTTCGAGATTTTAGGTTCTTCTCAATTATATTAAACTTTTCTAAGCAATACCCTCTCTTATTGCTTAAACTCAAAAGAGGCTTTATGAATCCCATAGTTTTGTCTTTCCATATAAAGATTGCTATATGATATGTTCCATTAATACTTCCAATCCAAGAGGCATCATGCTCCTTCGGGACAACGTAGAAGTATGTGTTTATCCATTCTGACGTTTTAGTGGCAGTTTCTGAAGAACGGAGGCTTGGAGGAATTGTTAAATAAGCGGCAGCATAAGGACTTGGTCCAGCTTTTGGTGTTGTTGATGTTAAAATTATCCCAGCTACAAAAAATGTTATTATTGTCGTGATAATTGAAAGTTTCCTATTCTCATGAAAATAAAAAGGAATTAAGGATACTATGAAGGCCGGTAGAATGATAAATAAAAGTAGTGCATATTCTCCAAGAAACTGATCAATCTTAAGAATGTCAAAAAAGATGATTATACAGTACTGAAGAGGAATTGATAAGAATAAAGAAAGGAGAATTAAAAAGATGAGCACCATGGTCTTTCTCGCCATATTATCTCCCCCTAGCTATAGGCATAGACATATGTGGCAATTGCTGTATCCCAATTCCCATATACGAAATAATGTTTCTCTGAGTCCCATGTGTTATGGAAAATTAGATAAAATTCATAGCTGAATTCCAAAACTGGGGACATGTCTTCTCTTGCCGAGACGAAAATGAATCCAGTGTTTTTACCGTTCTTGAAAAGACTTAACAACCCCCATCTCACGCCAATTCCTCCTTCAAGTTTTCATAACTATTATTGTAATTTCAATTATTTAACTTTTTGATTTACAACAGTGATACTGGATAGTGTAAATTTAAGAGGACTATCATAGAATGTGTGAGAAAGGATAACATAAAGTTAATGCTCGTTGCCATGATTTTAAAGATGCTACTTTTAGAATTAACTAAATTTTCAAATTTTGAATAATATTTAAAGTTTTATCTAGAATTTGTGAAAAGAAGCTTTTTGAGGACTTACTTTTTTTGGAAATTTATTAACTTCTGATTATTAACTATAAGTTTACGAGAAGAATAAATATATATAGCAACCTACTAAATTATGCATGATATTAAGTTAGGAGGGAGTACCAATGGTGAAGACAATTCTGTCAAGACTAATATCTGGTCCTACCCCCGCAGGAGGATGTTGCAACCGTAGCCAGAGATGCAAAATTAATTTTTTATTTTAATACCAAATCCTACTCTGGAGACATAAACTCACGGAAAAGGAGGGATCACCAATGAAGTATGTAGTTCGTAAAACTCTTCCCAATGGTCAGACTATTTTATTCAACATATTGACTAAATCCATTGAGATTGTGTCTGATAATGCTGATAATGAAAGCATTTCACAAAAACTAAAGGCCTCCTTCATCTTTGTTGACGGAGACGGTATAACAAAACTATAAAAATTACAATTACTTCAAAAAGGACAGAAAATTATCAACGTATGGTGACGTACTATGAATAATGAAGTAATCCAAATTATTGGTGTCTCTAAGTCTTTCGGAAATATCGAGGTGCTAAAAAATATAAATCTTAGAATTCGTGAGGGGGACTTTGTAGTAATAGCTGGAGAAAACGGTTCGGGTAAGACAACACTTCTCAAAGTAATGACAGGTCTGTTAATCCCAGATGAAGGCAAAGTTAGGGTTTTAGGGTTTGATGTATCTAAAGACTGGAAAAAACTTTCTAAGTATATTGGTGTTGCGTTAGCAAATGAAAGGAGCCTATATTGGAAGCTTACAGGCCTAGAAAATTTAGAGATATTTGCCGGACTTTATGGGGTCAAAAAAGGGAAAAAACAGGCCTTAGAAATCTTAGAGAAACTTAATCTAGTACATGTAAAAGATAAGCTTGTAGAGGAATATTCAAGTGGCATGCGACGGAAATTGCTTTTAGCTAAAGCCACAATTCATAACCCCAAAATCCTGTTTCTTGATGAAATACTTAACGGTCTCGATCCCAAGTCCTATTTAGAGATTATAGAGTTCCTTGAGGAATTAAATCAAAATGGGATAACAATTGTTTTAATTAGCCATGTCCTTCATGATCTACCTCAAAAAGCTAGGCTGATAGTTATGAAAGATGGTAGGATTGTGCTTGACGATAAACTTTCGAAGTTCAAATTGGATGAGAGTATAAAAATCAAAGCAACGATTAACGGAAAAGAAATTGAAAGAATAGTATCCGAAAATGAGCTCAATGAAACATTAATAGAGCTCACAAAAGGTGGAGCCAAGAATATTCAAATTGAAAGAGATGACTTATACTCCATTTTAAGGAGGATTCTTTAGATGATTAACATGAGTGGAGTACTCACAATTGCCAAAAAAGAATACAAAATACAACTTCGATATCGCGTAGTGTGGCTTAACCTTGCCTTAACCCCGTTCTTTATGTTGGCTCCGTGGGTTCTAACCGCTAGAATGTTCTCCTCAGACTTTGGGGAAGCTGTTTTAGTTAGCTCCCTCATGTGGTACTGGCTCAATCAATACTTTTTTGGAGTTCAAGAAGCATTCGAAGAGGAGAGAGAAGAGGGGACTCTAATAAGTATTGCTTTAGCTCCAATCTCACTGCTGGAGTTTTTGATTGGAAAAGGAATGTGGATCCTTGTGGAATGTATATACATAACGGGGGTTACCATGCTAATCTTCTGGGCTCTGGGAACATCGCAGGCAACGTCATTTCAGATGTTCGCTGTCTACATACTCTCAGGGTTGTATACGTTTGCATTTTCTATCCTCTGGGGAGCTTTAGTGTTGCAATTCAGAAGGATCGCGGGTATAAATTTTATAACTCAAGAAATCCTGGGGATAGCCTCTGGTGTCACTGCTAACATTAATGCTTATCCTAGACTAATGAGAACTGTAGCTTATATTCTTCCCCTAACATATACAATAAAAATCGGCAGAGAAATTCTGCTAGGAAGAACTTTTTTTGAAGTTCTCCCCGATTTAGCTATCCTGACAATCATAACGTTTCTGTACTTTTCTATGGGAACAGTAATGCTCAAAAGGGCTGAAAATAATTTAAGGAGTACGGGAGGATGGGAAGCTTGGTGAGGTTCTTATATCTCGCAAAAGCATCTCTATTAACTGCAAAACGTTATAGAATAGACTGGTATGGCAATGTATTAATGCCTGTTCTGGGGATTCTTCCTGTTATTATTGCCGTTTGGTATGGGAATAAAATCGGTTTTCTAGATTTTTCCCATATTGTTGGAACTAAAAAATTCTTTGAATACTACATCCTCGGAATTGCATATTGGAACTATATCGAAGCAGTGTGGACTTCAATTTTCGTACTCAGAGAACACATGAGGATTGGACAATTAGAAGAGCTCCTTCTTACTCCGATTAAGCCATGGGAATATATTCTTGGTTGGTCTTTCTTGGCGATAAGTTTAACAACAATAAGTTCTTTGCCGTTAATTATAGTAGCGTTGGTAATAAACATCTTTCACCTGAGCATAGAAACTTGTATTCTGGCGGTATCCATATTTTTAATTTCAATGATAGCCTCTTTTGGTTTTGCATTTTTAATTTTTGGTTTAACGTTAGTGATTAGAGAAGGTGATGAAATAGTTTCATTACTCGGAAATGCTGCTCCTCTTTTAGGTGGTCTTTACTTTCCTGTAACTCTACTTCCAACGCCATTATTAGTTATCTCTTATGTATTTCCCTTTACTTGGGGAATTGATCTACTCAGAGCTGTGTTTTTAGATTCCAAAACAATTCTCAGTTTTGAAACTGAACTGATACTTCTCTTTATAATGTCCCTTGGATACTTTGGAATGGGGATTCTAAGCTACAAATCACTTGAGATTAAAATGAGAAGAAAAGGAATTCAGGGATTTTAATAGTTCATGAAAACTCAGAATATGCATTAAAAGCTCTCTACTCAACAATATTACAAAGAGTCCAGACAGTTAAAAAAGAGAAAAAGTCTAAGGCAGTTACATCAAACCTTCAAAAACTTTGCATTTATTGCAACTATAACTGTGCTCAAGCTCATCAGAAGAGCACCCACTGCTGGGCTTAACAGTACTCCATAGCTGTAGAGTACTCCAGCTGCTAAGGGAATTGCAAATGTGTTATAACCAGTTGCCCATGCCAAATTCTGCACCATCTTTCTGTAGGTCGCCTTCGCGAGGTGTATTGCCGTTATAACGTCTCTTGGGTCATTCTTGACAAGGATTATGTCAGCGCTCTCTATTGCTACATCAGTTCCAGCTCCAATTGCTATACCTACATCGGCTTGAATCAAAGCAGGAGCATCGTTTATTCCGTCTCCGACCATTGCCACGATGAAGCCTTTTTCTTGGAGCTCCTTAATCTTCTCCGACTTTTGATGAGGCAAAACCTCTGCAAAGTAACCATCTAAACCAAGCTCCTCGGCAACCCATTTTGCGACTTTTGCGTTGTCTCCTGTGAGCATGTAAGCTTTGATTCCCATCCCATGAAGCCTCTTTATGGCTTCCCTTGACTCCGGTCTTATCTTATCGGCTAAAGCTAAAGCACCTACAAGTCCACCATCAATAAGTAAGAATACTACGGTCTTACCTTGTTCAAGAACCTTATTAACACGCTCGTCTTCTTTCCAGAGGCCATTTTCCTTCAAGAAGCCAGGGCTTACGACGAGAACTTCTTTTCCGTTAATGACGCCTTGAACTCCCTTGCCAGGGAGAACTTTAGACTCTTCAACTTCATAAAGGCCCATAAGTTTCTTTATGGCCTCGTTTGTTCTCCCTTTGGCCCTCGCCTCAAGAAACCTTCCGAGGAGGAGGAACGCCATAAGAAGAACGCTCGCTTCATAAAAGTTAAACTCCTCTGGAATTATCCCAAATGTGGCCAAAACACTCGTCAAATACGCAGAACCTATGCCCAGAGAGTACATGACCTCCATGTTGAGCGTCTTATGTCTGAGTGAAGAATAGGCCTTCTCGAAAATCCCCCTGCCAGCATAGAGTATAGCTATCGTCGCAAGAAGAAACTGAGCATATCGGAGCTGGCCGATAGGCTTGGAATTAGCAGGCTAACGGTGAGAGCAAGGTTGGAGAAGCTCGAGAAGGAGGGAATAATCCAGGGTTACACAATAAAGCTAAATCCCGAACTTCAGAGGGCTCATAATGTGGTCGCTCTGGTTGTTAAAACTGAGAACCCGATAAAATGGAGGAGTTCGAGGAAATAATTGAGGTAAACCGCTTCACAAGCACGAAGTACCTCATAAAGGTGACTGTGGAAAATATGGAAGACCTCAAGCGGGTTATTGAGAGACTACTGCGGAAAGGAAATCGTTGGAGAACCGATAGTTTACAAGTACCACAACAAAGTCTACTTCTTCTGCTGTCCCACCTGCTTTAGAGAGTTCAAGAAGGCAAGGGAAAACCTGGAGAAAGTTAAACTATCCAAGGAGCAGGAGGTAAAGGATGCTCACGAACACGAGCACCATACCCATGGCTAAGTCCCCTCTTCCACTCATTTTTGAGAGTTTGTTGACAGCTTCGCCGAGCTTTGCATATCTGCTTCCATAGTGGAACCCCAACGTAACTAATGCCAAGGGGAGCACTGAAATCCCAATGAACACTCCCAAGAGTACTGCCCTAGTGCCTAAGGAGAATCCATCAGATAACAAAGAGGTTACAAGCAGGTACGAGGGAAGAACACACGAAAGAGAGAGAAAAGACATTATGCCACCCACTAAAAAAGCACTCGGTGGTGATGTAGCCCTCTCAAGAATTCTGTTGCTTTTCTCCCTCAGGGGGTTGCTTGGGGATATTTTTACATATCCCAGAGATGATGCTATTTTGTAGGCTCCCACTAAGATGCCAAATGCCACAACAAAGTACCTTAAGCCGATAAATTTTCCGTGGAGGTTCATCAAGACGGAGGCTATTATAGTATATCCCAGAAAAGCTCCCGCAGTAAACGAGAGTCCAACTTTGAGAACCTTATTTTTGTCGATCAGAGCTATCATCGAGAGGAGAAACACAATCATCAGAAAAATAGAGGGCCTAAATGCATTCAGAATCCCAAGTGCTATTACGGAAAGGGTCGTCAATCCCGTAAATTCGTTTATGGGCTCGGCTAGAACTCTTCCGCTCATGCTTAACAGCCCAAATAATAGTAAGATAATCTTTTTCATTTTGTGGCACCTCCTTATGTAAGTTGCCAAATTTCATGGAATGACACTGAGGACATCATGGGCTCTCTTCTTCCTCTTCTTCAAAGCCCATATACTTCTCGCATGCCTCGTGCATTTCCTTCATTTCTTCCCAGTTAACACCCATATGCTCTTCCATCTCCTTTTCCATTTCTTCATGGAACTCGGTGAAGTTCCCATCGGCCATGTACTCCTCCATCTCTTCGTGTTCGTCCATCATGCCGTGCATGCCGTAGCCCATCATTCCCATGCCCATTCCATGACCGCCCATTGGACCAAAGCCCCAGTGCGAACCGGTCTTCTCTCCAACGTCAAACCCGCCACTGTGGGCTAGGCCATACGGGATTGCTATGAGCGCCCCAATTATGAAACCAATTAGCAGTGACTTCCACTCCATCTTATCATCCTCTCCCTTTTTCTAATACACTCCTAGGTGGGCAAGGGATAATAGGCTTATCATTCCCAGCATGGCAACCAAAAAGTTGTTCCTTTGCCAGAATGGAAGGGTAAGCTTAATTGGAAGTTTGTGAAGATAATTAACAGGCGAGAAACGTGGATCCCGCGAAAAAATATGATAGATTTGCAAAGATTTATGATCTGTTTGAAAGCCCTATGGAGATACGAGCTTTTTCAAAATACAGGAAAAGAGCCCTAAGTCTTGTTAGGGGTAAAGTCCTCGAGATAGGAGTAGGAACGGGAAAGAACCTCCCATATTACCCGAAGGATGTGGAGGTTATTGGCATAGACTTCAGCAGAAACATGCTTAAAAAAGCTGAAGAACGGAGAAGGAAGCTCAGGTTAGAGAACGTCACGCTTTTATACATGGACGCCCAAGATCTGGAGTTTGAGGATAATACCTTCGACACCATAGTTAGCACGTTCGTCTTCTGTACAGTTCCAGATCCGATTAAAGGGCTAAAAGAGGCTTACAGAGTGCTAAAACCTGGAGGAAGAGCAATATTTCTTGAGCACATGAAAAGCGAGTCAAAGCTTCTCAACGTCCCCCTCTACCTCATGGAGCCCTTCATAAGAACGCTCCTCGGAACTTCTCTGCTGAGGGAAACTCAGAGAAACATCGAGAGGGCGGGCTTTAAAATAGAAAAGGTCGAGAACCTCTTCTATGATATCGTGAGGCTGATAATAGCTACAAAAGACTGAGGATTGAGCTGTTAATCCTCACCCTTCAAGAAGCTTTCTCTTTCTTCTCTGATATTCCTCGTCGTCTATCTCGCCTCTGGCGTATTTTTCATCGAGAATTTCAAGTGCCCTCTTCTTCAGCGTCACGGTTTCCAGGGAGAAGCTTTTGGGCATCCACGAGATGTTCCTCAGTCTTCCGCTTGATCCGGTTCAGCTTGTGTTCATTAGAACTCTCGGAAGTTTTATCATAGGAATCACGGGGGATAGCTTTGGGTAGTATCGCCGGATGGATGCTTACTGAATATCATACCTAGGCAATCCACTCTCCCTGACAAAGATATTCAGTGGAGTCCTAATATCGGCTCCTCTCCTCTTCAGCTTCACTTTTCCGGTAATCCTGATAACGTTCCTGTTCCATTCGATACGCCTTGACGTTGTAAAGGGAGTCATTGCTCCTGTGGCATTCTTTGCGCCCCTCTACATCTCCAAGTATCCGGGATGGGACTCTCAATACCAATGGCATTCGGTATTTCCCTGCTCCTTTCCACGGGGGACCATCGTTGTATCTTCTCTGATGATAAAATCCCTCTATGGTTGGTCTAAGATTATATACGTCCAAAACAGTGAAAACTATCGGAAGTTGTAAGTTTTTAAGTACTCGATATTCAGAAATTAGGTTCACAGGATATTGCTTTTTTTATAGTAGTTTGTTAACTTAATGTTTTAAACATAAAGTTTAGAAAAAACTTAAATTCGTAATTAATACTATTTGTAATTGGAGAGCTAGTAAGGATGTCAGAAAGTAACAGGGGGGCCCTGACAGATGTGTTTTAACTCTATCTTGCTTCATTACTTTAACAGGCTTATGAAATACTACGGGCTGGCGATGGGCTCTTCATTATTCTTCTCTATACTTTCAAAAACGCCATTTATAATCGAGCCACTCATTTTATACATCACAGTATTTGTTATTGGATATGTTATTGAATGCAACTCTACGTTATACCAGATAAGGAAATTCTCCTGTGGTGGTAGATATTACAATCTTGAAAAATTTGGTATTATATCAGCGCTTTTTGCCTTCTCCATGTTTTATGTATTCTCAGTTTCTGGCATTATGATAGCTATTGGTGGATTTGAATTCTCGGTGAATGATATCCTGAATATGAGCCTTGTCTCAACAATTTATTCGTGCTTCCTTCTGTTTGGAGTATTTCTGATTTCTGGTCTAATCCCTGCGGTAATATTGCTAATGATTGTGGTGATTCAGACATCCTTGATAGTTGGGAATTCAGGAAGTATTTCAGAGTTGGTTATGGAGATCCCTAAAACTGAGAATCTCATCTTAATATCATTATCAACCATGGCCCTTACCATACTATTCCTAACATTTATAGGAAGGGAGCCAAGTGTGAGACCAATCATGATCCCAGTAAAATTTTTTAAAGGAACCCTGGCGTGGATTTCCTTCATTATGAGCTACTCAGTAAGGTACTCCTTTATAACTGCCCCTATACTTATGTCCCCCATTATTTACAAATATATTTCAGGGCTTGAAAGAATTGAAATAATATACATGACTATTGGATACCTTCTCCCATCTTTTTTGATTAGTAGTGTTAGTGTGGCAGATACGTTGAGACTCTTAAACTTTAGGAAACTCTTTATTTCCTTATCAATGTTCACCCTGTTTTCAATGATCATAACCGTCCCATTTACCGTCGGGATAAACACTAAAATTATCCTCAGGTTGATATTGTGGTCATTTCTTGGTTCCAGTATAGCACTCTTGAGGAAATTCAAAAAGTACTACGGAAAAGATTCAATATTGCTTCCCTTTCTGGCGTCTATCCTAATGATCCTAGGGATATATTTTGGAGCAATGGTAGTTCCCTTTGCGTTCATATTTTTGCATGTATTCCTGCGGAGGTGTGAATGATGGGGGAACCTCTCATTATGTGCAAAGAACTAACAAAAACATTTGGAAAAACACGTGCTCTTGACAGGATTAACTTTTCAGCCCCTCCGGGACTGATAATATTGCTTGGTAAAAACGGAAGTGGGAAAAGCACCTTGGCTAAGATAATCAGTACGCTTTTACCCTACGACGAGGGGAATGTAAAGGTAAAAGGAAAGGAAGTAAACTCAAACAAAAGAGAAATCCGGCAAATGATATCATACCTGCCCCAAGATAATATAGTCGAGGATGCCTTAACTGTTCAGGAAATTGTTGAACTGTATTCCAGGCTTTTTGGAGAACCTGACACTAAGGCAGATGAGCTATTGGATTACCTGGGGCTCTCTCCGTATAGGGACACTCTTGCCGGAAACTTAAGCGGAGGCTTAAAAAGGCGCCTGTCAATACTCCTTGCATTTCTACCTGACAGAGACATTTATATTTTGGACGAACCATTCGAAGAGCTGGATTTTTGGGGGCGAATTAAGGTTACGGAGCTAATTCATCACGCTTTAAAGAAAGGTAAAAGCATTTTCCTCATATCTCACACGGCCACCTGGCTTGAGGAGATAGCCGATTATATATTGATTCTACATCAAGGAAAACTACTGTACGCAGATTCTCCCAACAATCTGAAACAGGCATTTAAGGATGTCTATGCAATAGATATGGAGTCACTTTCGGAGATTAAGAAAATCCTGAAAAGCCACCATAATGTAACAGCGGCAATTAATGAAAGAGTGTCGGTCATTGGAGAACGCCATGCCCTCTCCAATATTACAAAGATTAAAAACGAAGAGATCCGGGAGGCATCTATCAGCGAAATATGCGCTTTTATCGTGAACAATGCAGCTTTACAGCAAAGCAACTTCATCAAAAAACTATAAAATTTCATACTGCATGCTCTGGAGGTTTGAGAAATGCCTCACAAGATGATCAAATCTCGGTTAATGGAGGAAGTTAAATACACTACGAAAGAGCTCGGCATTCTTGGAGTGAACGCCTTAGCGAACGTAGTCATAATCACGTGGCAATTTCCAGAGGATGCAAAGGCGGATGTAGATCAAGAGCTTACTATTTCAGTGGTAAAAATCCATCTGCCCCGGATGTTATCTTCTGCAACCTCTGGAGGCTCTTGTTTTCGGAAAATATCAAAGAACCTCAGAGTTGAGAAAAATGTCCGAGATAATAATCAAAATAGAAAATCTTAACCTCATTTACAAGCGTGGCCAAGAGCGCATCAAAGCGTTAGATTCAATTAACTTGACTATCAGCAAAGGTGAAAAAGTTGGCATACTGGGTCCCAACGGGGCGGGGAAGTCATCACTAATAAAAATTTTGGCGGGAATTATTAGGCCTACATCTGGAAATGTAATTTGTTTAGGTTTGAACCCCTTTAAAGACCGTCGTAAATATCTGGAAAAAATTGGAGTTGTTTTTGGGCATAAAGGTTTTTTAATCCCAGATGTACCTGTTATAATGTCTCTTAAACTCGCAGCTGCAGTATATGGTGTGCCTAAAGAAGAATTTAACAAAAAACTCAAAGAATTGACTGAAATTTTAGGAATTGAACGAAGTCTTCTAAAGCGCCCTCCTCGCTTGATGTCCCTTGGTCAAAGAATAAAATTTGAACTAATTTCTTCTCTCCTTCACGAACCCGAACTTCTTATTCTCGATGAAGCCCTAATCGGAATTGATGTTGTGTCAAGACATATTATAAAAAACTATTTGACAAAGATAAACAAGGAACTTGAGACCACAATTTTAATTTCATCCCATATTTTATCTGACGTGGAAGATTTTTGTGATCGAGTCATAATACTGAACAGTGGCAAGTTAGTACTTGACACGAGCATAGAACAGCTGAAAAAGCGGCTTGGACAATTAAAGCAAATTGAAATGCACGTAATTTCCGAAGCTTATGCACCTTACGTAGCGGAGATGCTCAAGAAGGTCTCTTCTGATGTTACAGTGGACGGGACATTTGTAAAGTGCAGATTGCCATCTGAAAAAGTCAATGAAATTTTAACACTCATGTTAATGCCCAACAATCACAAATTGAACATTATAGAGGACATTATCATTAAAGAACCTTCTTTGGAAGACATCATTAAGAAGGTGTCTAACTATGAATAGGCTGTCTTGTGTAATCAACGTCCTCTTAAAATCTGCAGTGAAAAGGGTTAGGCTGTATAAAACCGACCTAGCTCTCTATTTAGTAGCATGGTGTGGATTTACCGCTCTGTTAATGACCTTCTGGACTTCGGTGTTAGCCAATTTTGAGATTGTGACCTTTACACGTGGAGAAGTGCTTGCATTTATAGGGATGTACTATATTGCATGGGGCATCGTTTCTTTTTTCTGGGGTGTACGGGATCTTCATGTTTACATTGTAGATGGCACAATTGACGTTTACCTGACCAAGCCCATAAATCCTGTGTTTTTAGTAATCTTAACAAAAAGCCATGCTGGAGTAGTTTTGGAAATTCTTACTGGAGTGATTCTACTCCTAATATCAATTCCACTATTGCCCAACCCAATAACTATTAAAAACATTTTTTTAAGCATTATTTTCCTCTCAGGAGGCGTAGCTCTTTATGCTTTAATCTACGGGGCTTTGAGTATGTTGGCCTTCTTCGTAGGTAGGATGGAGCACACCATTGAGCTAATTGACTACGCCTATGAATACACGTATTATCCGCTAAATTTTCTACCTAAGGGTCTGAGAAGCATTCTTACTTGGGCATTACCCTTGGCATTCTTAGTCACACTCCCTACTCTCAGTTTACTTGGGAAACTATCGACTAAGAAGCTCATAATATCAATCATCGGGGAGGGTATTCTACTCATCGTGTGGTTTGGGATTTTTGTGGCTGTTTTCAAAAAGGGCTTAGAGAAATACACATCTGCAGGAGGATGAGTGTATGAAGCTCGCAGTGGTGAAAACTCTTGTACAGGTTCATTTTGAGAAGCTCAAGACGTATAGGCGGGATTTTTTAATAGGGTTTGTTTCTGCTCCCATACAATTTCTCTTTCTTGTAGCTTTTTGGAGCTATGTCTATAGAACCTTCTCTCAAAAAACAGATATACCTACACTTAACGTAACGATTGCTTATTATGCTCTTCTCCTTATCTATGATAATGCAATCTCAGCATTAAATATCTCTGGAAAGCTCTCTAGAGATATATTTACGGGCAGAATTGATGTACTTCTCTCTAAGCCAATTTCTCCCCTGCTTAATTATGCCATTGAAGGTTATGTAAGATACCTTGTTTTTATACCGGTCTACCTCATTGTTTACTTTCCTATTGCGATAAAACTTGGTTTAAAATTTGACACTGAACATATTCTGGTAGCTTTCTTAGTTTTGTTGGCATCCTCTACTATCAAGTTTTTAATAAGCTCTCTACTCGGCTTAGCTTCTGTATGGACTGGTAAAATAGTGGGTATAACAAGAATATATCAATTTGTTGAGTTAATACTCTCTGGAGGATTTGTTCCCTTATACCTTTATCCTGAGCCACTAAAAAGTATTGCAACATTCCTTCCTTTTTATTACCTCGCATACGTGCCAGTAGTGATTTGGATAGCTCCTGAGCTTGTCGCTCCTTCAACTTTTGTACTGTTGACTGTGTGGATTGTAGTATTGCTCTTCTTGGTGCATGTTATAACTCATCGTGCTTTATCCTCATATCAGTCTTCGTATGGATGATTTTTGGTATTTCGCATTGGCTCATCCACCTATTGTGACTGAAAGGTTTTAGAGTTTTCTTCCTGAGGGCTTATCATGGCAAGTGCCCCCAAACTACTATATATCATGAGATTCTAATTCTTTTGGTGTTGTTTGGGTGAGAATAGCTGAATGGATGTGTAAGCGCCAATGCTTACTAAAAAAACCAACACTCCCAGCCTGACTACGTTATTAAGGAGGAATAATCTGTCAATCACATTAAAAATTAACCCCGGGATGATTAATGTTAAGATGGTTGAAATTAAGGCCGAGTAGTAAGAGTTAAATTCTTTCTTAAACCCCCAGAAGACAATTAACAAAAAACTAAAGGATATGAAGTAATCAACTATCATAATATCGCCGTCCAATAAGTCCATGTTACCTTAATGTCAATCCGAGTATTAACTCTCCCAGCATAAGTTATTGTGACATGCCCCGAACGGTCATCTGGATTTAAAGAAAAGTAGTCCCAGTCAAAATAGGATTTGTCAAATGCATCATATGCTTGAATTTTTATGGAATGAAATGCCATAGGAATTGGTAGAGGTACGTCAGAGATTTCGACGAGAATAGTTTTGGGACCATCCCACTCAAGATATAAGGGACATGCATACTCTGAGCAGTGTATAAGATCAAGCTTGGCATAAGCATAGAATTTGCCATCCTCAGCCGTTCCAGAAGCTGTGTAAATGTGTCCGGCATCCCCTACTTGAAGATGCAAGGTTATGGTAATGTCTTTGAAATATACTATCTGCTCTGGGTTTATTTCCTTTTGGTTAGTAGGTTCTGCTACTGTCATTTGGGCAGTCCCCACCAAAACCAACACTAACAACCCCAACAGTAAACCTAAGAGTTTTCTCCTCATTGAGAGACCCCCTTTACAAACTTCTTGTATTATAGCATAATGTTTTATGTTTTCAAATCTTATAAATTTTTTCTTCAAGTTGTAAATATTATCATGATAAGCAGTTAAGGTTAAGTTTTTGGCAGTAGAAAAAGAAGGAGAAGAGGACTGAAACCATCATATACTGAGCGGTTTCAGCATTAAACTTCTCGCAGAAACAGAACCCTATACACCGTCAAAATTTGACGTCCTCTGAAATCACCACAATGCTCTTGTATGCAAAAATATTAAAATATCTTCGTCTACTAATAGCATTAGGGAGTTAATGGCTAATTTACGCAATAAAAGCTCACCGCTTAACTAAACGCTATGACTCAACATTAGCACTCGACTCTTTAAGCTTTAGCGTAGGGCAAAATAGGATAATTGGACTAATAGGATCAAATGGGGGCTGGAAAGACGACTTTAATAAAAATTTTAACTACTCAGCTCAAGCCTACATCAGGGAAAGCCTACGTTCTGGGCTATGAATTAGAGAGGAGCACTGAAATAAGGAAGAGAATTTCCCTTCTACCTCAGGAGGTCAAAGCCCACTTCTACACCCTCACACCTTTTGAATATCTACTATTACCTCAGAATGCACGGGCTGAAAAGGCAAGAGGCAAAAGAAAAGCTCGTGAAGCTATAAGAGAATTCAACATAAGCTATGCCGACAAGCTAAGGGTAGAGCTCTCAGGTGGGAAAGTTAGAAAAGCACTGGTTTCTATGGTCCTTTCCTTCGACGCTAAGCTGTAGTTCTTGGACGAGCCTACACTCGCTTAAAACCCCTCGGCGAGATTCGAACTCCGGCAGATTTTAAGAGAGAAAACCAAAAGTTCGACGATTTTTTTCTACCCAGTCATTATATAGAAGAAGTCTCAAAGGTTTGTGATGAGATAATTCTGCTTAACAAGCAAATATTACTCCAAGGAAAGCCCGAAGAGGTCGTAAAGCACTACTTGCCGCGCTTTAGGAAGAAGGTTGTGGTGTTTGAGTACGCGGATGTAGGAGACTATGCTGTCAAAAAAGCAGGGAAATACCTTTTTATTTATCCAAAAAGTGAAAATGAGCTTGAAGAGCTCACAAAATCGCTCATCTCCAGAGGAGTACCCTTTAAAATTGAAGAACTTACAATTGAGGACTTGTTTCTGCTGGGGTGGGCGAATGATTAGCGTAATCGAGTACTACGCCAAAGCTCTCACGAAGAGTAGAGCCTCACTGATAAGCTTCGCCATTAGACCACTCTCTTTTATCTTTCTCTTAACCGTCGTGAGCGGTGGAAAGCTTTTCCCAACGGCACTCATTGGGGGAATGATTAGCTTTGTCACAGGCATTGGAATAGCTGACTTGACCATAGAGATAGCAGAAATGAAGACGCGCTCAAAGTTTTATGATGTACTCTCGACCCCCAGTGCATTCGCTGAAACTCGGCCTTAGAATTTCAGTAGGGATGAGCATTCCCGCGTTGCCTTACTTGGTTGTTCTCATTGCTACCTTAACCTGCGTGAGGGGACTTTCTCTCTCGGGAATAGTTCAAATAATCCTTCTCTTAGTGTTTTTATGGCTTTGGAGTGTTTTCGTTGGACTCTACATAAGTGTGAAGCTCAAGGAGCCGATAGTTATAATGAGAGTTTCGAACATCACCCTAACAGCTTTAACGGTCTTCGCCCCAGTTTACTATCCCATTGAAGTTCTTCCAAACTTTGCCCACAAAATTATTCTCTTTTTACCGACGACAAGCTGTGCATACCTAATTCACTCACTTTATGAGCCATTAAGTGAGTGGAAAATCGCTTTAACGAGCTTAACATTTTGGTCTTTAGGGATCGGGGTTTTCAAAGAAGAATTGACGCTAGAGGGCACAACACGGCATTTTTGATATATCTCCTTTGAAGGAAAGTGCGGCAAGCTTTATTGCCTCGCTCATCGTCGGGAAGACGTGAAGAGTGTCTATAACCTCATCTATAGTCATTCTGTTCCTAATTATCACAGCGGCCTCATGGATCATCTCAGCGGCGTTGTAAGCTAAGATATGAACCCCAAGGATTTCCTTCGTTTTTGCATCAACGACCATTTTTATCAGGCCCCTTTCTTCACCTAGAATCAATGCCTTTGGAACGCTTGAGATCTCTACCGCTCTGCATGAGCATTCCGTAAACTTTTGGGCTTCCCTGTCGGTTAACCCAACACTCGCAAGCTGCGGATCGGTTAACACAACCTTCGGAACAACTCTATAGTCGATTTTAACGTTCTTTTCCTCTAATGCGTTCGTTGCTACAGTAAAGCCCTCCTTGGCTGCCACTGTCTCTAACATAGGCTCACCTATAACCTCCCCAACTACGTAAATATTTTTGCCCGCTTTCAGAGTTTCATCCACAACCACAAAACCCTTTTCGTCGGTTTTAACATCCGTGTTCTCGAGGCCCAAATCGTGGGTATTTGGACTTCTCCCAGTTGCGAAGAAAACGTATTGTGCTTCAAACATCTTCTCTTTTCCTCCCACTTCAGCATGAACTCTAACTCCTTCTCCAGCTCTTTCAAGGCGTTTTATCCTCGCAGAGGTGTTTAT
The DNA here is from genome assembly GCF_001484685.1 of Thermococcus sp. 2319x1. NCBI lineage: Archaea > Methanobacteriati > Methanobacteriota > Thermococci > Thermococcales > Thermococcaceae > Thermococcus > Thermococcus sp. 2319x1. Next base: position 1,483,521 of record NZ_CP012200.1, read on the forward strand.
ATTGGTCCCCTCCTCACTTAGAATGTCCTCAAGTTCTATTGCCAGTTCAGGCTCAGCTGTGGGCATTATCCTCATGCTTCTCTGCAGAAGAGTTACCTCGCTCCCAGCTCTCGCAAAGATCTGGGCAAACTCCAAAGCTTGAGTTCTTCCCCCGATGATTACAACTGAGTCGGGAACCTTTTCAAGTTCAAGGACATCAATGTGGGTTAGAATTCTGTCCTTAACGTCTTCAACACCGCCTATGGTTAAAATTCTTGGCTTTGCACCCGTTGCTATGAGGGCCTTTTTGAACTTGATCTTCTCGCCGTTTACCACGATTTCACTGTTTGAGCTAAACCTCGCAGAGCCGTCGATGTAATCCACGTTCTCTAGACTCTCCAGAACTTTCTCGTACTTCTCCCTCCTTAGCTTTTTTACGAGTTCATCCTTTCCGTCCAGCAGTTTTCTAAAGTCAAACTCCTTAAGGGTAAAGCTTAGGCCAGAGTAATGGCCCATCAACGCCCTTTTCTTAAGTTCCAAGGCGGTTAGGAGATACTTAGTAGGAACACAGCCAACGTTTACACACGTCCCTCCAATCGGGCCTCGGTTGACCATGAGAGTCTTTACATCAAGCTCATCCGCTTTTAAAGCCGCAGCAAAGCCCGCCGCTCCGCCTCCAATAATAACAAAATCGTATTCGTTCATCATGTTGTACCTCCACTAACAAAAAATCTGATTCTAGTGCACCAAAAGATTAAGGGCGAAAAAGATCAGTGGCAGCATCCATGTCTTCTGTGGCCATGTTCGTGGGAATGCTTTCCATGTTCGTGTTCCATCTCTTCCCCTTTAATGTATTCTTCCGGGTTAGCTTCAAATTCAGCCTTGCATTCAGGGGAGCAGAAGTAGTAAACTTTGCCATTATATACTGCTTTAAGTTCAGTTCCTTCACTAACTTCCATTCTACATACTGGATCAATGGGCATTTACTCCACCTCAACTTCGTAGCCGTATCGCTCTATTGCCCTTACAATGTCTTCAAGCCTTGTCTTTTCAGGATCGAACTCAACAACGGCAGTCTTCTTCTCAAGGCTGACCTCTCCCTTAGCTCCAACACTCTCAATTGCCTTGCTTATCCTCATAACACAGTGCTGGCAACTCATATTAGGTATTTTCAATATAGCTTTCATCATTTTGCCATCACCAGAATTACCTTAGAATAGAACATTTATTGCCCTTATCTTTTTCAAAGTGGGAAAAAGTAATCAAAAAAGTTTTAAAAATTGAAATTACAGGGACTCGATAATTTTGATAACCCTTTCCTCCATGGGCTTCATGAGCTTAACTACTTCTTCCCCCGCTATCTTCCACGCCACACTGGGCAAAGTAACGCCGAGGTAGTTTCCATCCTCTCTGCGGTAGCCGAAGCCCGTGCAGGGGAGCAAAGCTCCTATGTTCGGGTCTACCTTCACAAGCTCAGCCACGAGCTCCCTGTCGCATATGAAAAGCAAATGGTAATCGGCGACTATTCCGTCCTCGCGCTCCACCATGGCAACGGGAATCCTCTCACCGATGAGGAGAAAACCCTCCTCCTCAAGCCTTTTCTTGAAGCGCTCCCAGAGGAAGTCGAGGTCTTCATCAAACTTTCTCACGTAATAGAACACTCTCACACCTCCAGGAAGAGCTTCCTATCGCTCGTCTCGACCATTATGCACTTCTCAAAGCTGTATTCAACTCCGACCCTTTCAAGGAACTCCCTTATCTCCTCGCTCTCAGCCCCGGGCTGGAACCAGAGTCTCTTAAAGCCAGCCTCAACGGCTTCCTTGGCAACCTGGAGGCCCACTTTGGGGGGAACCACGAAGACTATGACATCAACATCCCTCGGAAGCTCTTTAACGCTTTTGTAGCATTTAAGGCCCTCAATCTCGTCGTGATTGGGGTTCACCGGGAGAACCTCGAAGCCCTTCCTGAGGAGGTCCTTAAGGATTATATTCCCATACTTTGCCGGATTTTCGCTCGCCCCGACGAGGGCTATCTTCCTAAACTCCTTCGGGTTCATTTTCCTCACCGGGCTTGAATTTGTTTTCACCCTTTTTATGCATTTCTGGACAAAAATGGATAAAAAAAGTTACATGGCGCTTTTCAACTTGGAGTTCCCTTTGGCCAGTGAGGGCTCCTTTCCGTACGCCCTCAGGACGAGGTAGAGGGCAACCGTGAAGTAGCCGAGCTGGACCATTACCCTTCCCCACTCCATGCTTGCCGAATACCCGAAGAGCACCGCGAAGATTGAACCAATAGCTCCCTTGTGGTGCCATATACTGTCACCCGGAATTCCAAGATCGTAGACCTTCTCTCCTATGAATCCAAGGTGCATGCCCTCCTCTTCACCCCATTCAATGAGCTCATGGGTTCCGTAACCGGCTAATCCAGCGGCAACAAAGACAAGTAATATCGAGCTGTAGTAGAAGAACGTCCGCAGGTTTATCCTCATGCCAACGCCGTAGATGAGGTACGCCAAAAATAAAGCCCCAGCTATCCCGGCAATCAGTCCCATCACGGTTCCCTCAAGATCCTGAGTGGCGAAGGGAGTTAGGAAGAGCACCGTCTCAAGGCCTTCTCTAAAGACCACCACGAAGGTGAAGCCTATTAAAGCTAAGGGGTTTATCACCTTACTTACCTTGCTCTCTATTTCGGCCTTGATGTTCCTCCCTTTAGTGGCCATCCAGTAGATCATGCTCGTCAGCACTATAACGGCCAGATATGAAGCCACTCCCTCAAAGAGCTCCTTCTCTTCCAGTCCCCCGTAGAGCTCCAGTATGCCCGCTCCAAGGAGGACGCTCGCAAGGATCGAGAGGCCCGCTCCCATCCACACGTCCTTTATCTGATTCGATCTGTTGGTTCTCCTGAGGTAGGCAACGATAATCGCGACTATTATAGCTGCTTCAAGGGCTTCCCTAAAGGTTATGAGGAAAGCTCCAGCGTTCATGGGTTCACCTCCAAATTTGTTAGGTCAATCTAAAATAAGTTGGGGAACTTATGAATTTTATCTTTGCCAAATTGAAACTTCGAACTTAGAAGTGAAAGTTCTCCTCAGCTCACCGGACATGACAATTGTCAAATCTCTCAGGTTCGAACCCGGAAACATGGAAGTTAAGTATCGAAACAAACTCCCCGGTTTCGGGAAGAGGAGCCTGTAGGCCTTTCAAAGGTACAGATAATGAGGGCATTCCGGTTTCAGAATGAATAACGAGGCGAGAGAGTAAAAGAGGCATTGGAACCCTAGTTCCCACCACCTGTGAGGTAATCCCTCCAGATTCACGGCCAGAATCGCCTATCCGCTGATTTCCTTCTCTCTTTAGTTTCTTCAAAAAAGTTAAATGCACATAAATCTAACGACCCGAGTTATAGATCATGAATAAAGTTAAAGGCCCCTTTAGTTCCATAGCCGTCACCCCAAAATGCTAATCACAGCATACAACTAATCATCTGTTGAAAATTAAATGTCTAAGTTTAGCATACACACTAAAGTACTTGGAGAGTACATTTGTATTTTTTACACGGAGGTACTCGTAAATGCTACCTACCACAAGCACCAGTACAACTAAAAACTTCCCCTTTAACGTATAAACGTTCCCCATTCCGTACGCAAATAACACAAAGAGAACAAAATAAAGAGCAAAATCTAGAAGATTCGAGCCAAAACCTTTCCTTATACTGCATCACCCGCACATCCCTACTGCCCCACATATTTTGTGAGCTCCCAAAAGCCAATAGGTGCCATTCATATTTTAAGTTTATCTGCATGTGACTTTCGGGCCGAGGAACAGTGTTGAGCGTTGGTTTAGGACGTTGAAGGAGAGGACAAAGCGTTTCTGGAATAATTTCAGGGCTGAGGACTGGAAAGCTCAGAGGTTTGTTTTTCTGTTTGCTTTTTGGTATAATTTTGTTAGGTTTCATTCTGGTTTTGATGGTCCGCCTAGTGATTTTGCTGAGTGGCTTCAGGAGGTGATGCCACAGTTATCTGACAGTATCCGATGGGAACTAGAGTATGAAACTCCTCCCAAAAATCAGGTACAACAAACTGACAGAACGCTTGAAGGGGCACGAAAAACCTACCATAACTCAGGAAGAATCCTACGAATACGCCAGAGGACACGTTAGAATAATCGACTCGAAGCCAGTTGAGACCAAAGAGTTGGCCAGAAAAAACAGGAAAGGGAAGGTAGGTTCTTCAGAAGTCATAACTGAAAAGCCCGCGGTTGGGTTTATTCCCTCTAAAAAAGTTCTACTATGGGTATAAGCTGACCTGTTACTCTGATGGGAATTTGCTGGCTTTGCTGTCCGTTGATCCCTGCTTTTATGATGTGAGCGTTGTCAGGGAAAAGTTCTGGGTGATTGTTGAGAAGTTCACTGGTTGTTTTCTGTTTTTGGATAAGGGGTATGTCAGCAGGGAGTTGGAAGAGGAATTCCTGAAGTTTGGCGTTGTTTACACGCCGGTAAAGCGGGAGAATCAGATTAGTAGTCTGGGGGCGAGGAAGTTTTACAAGTACCTGTCTGATTTTCGGAGGAGGATTGAGACTTTGTTTTCGAAGTTTTCTGAGTTTCTTCTGAAACCGAGCAGGAGTGTTAGTTTGAGGGGTTTGGCTGTCAGGATTTTAGGGGCGATTCTGGCTGTGAATCTGGACAGATTATACAACTTCACAGGTGGTGGGAACTAGGGTTACACTTATAACCCCCGAGGCAGATTGTCCTACCAATGAACCCTGTAAGGCAGCTGCTCTGGTGGCTCATTGCGGGAAGTGAAGGGGGTTTCAACAGGGCGAGGATAATAGCGGCCCTTAGGGAGAGGCCGTACAACGCGAGGCAGCTCGCCAGAAGACTCGGCCTGAACTACACCACCGTCCGCTACCACCTTGAGGTTCTCCAGAAGAACGGACTGATAACATCAACGGAGAACCGCTACGGGAGGATGTACTTCCTTTCGCCCGTTCTCTTGGAGAACTACGGAGAGTTTGAGGAGATATGGGCTAAAGTCAGAGAAGATGCCCGGGAGGGGGAGAAATGAAAAAAGCTGTGGTGGTTATCATTATCGCTGCCGGCATTTTGGGGGCGCTCATTGGATACAGGTACGTTGGGCCCCCCGGCCCCGGTGAGGTGCAAAGGGTAATTCACAGCAGGAGCGTTGTCGATCCCTCCACCGCCAAGCTCTACACGACCATCAAAGCCGGATTGACGTCACTTAGCGCCGCCATGAGCATCGTGCTCCTCTGGATATACGGAAACCTCTACAGGAAGCTCCGCTCGGAGTTCACGCTCGGGCTGATTGTAGCCACCTCTGCCCTGCTCGTGTACGCGGTGACAGCCAACCCCATCTTCCACACGCTGATAGGGCACAGGGCAATAGGCCCCGGGCCCGTTCTCGTGATTCCCGACTTCTTCATTACCCTCGCCCTGGCGGTGCTCCTCTACCTGGCCCTGAAATAGGCCCTCCAATCCTCGGGGCAGGCCCCCCAGAGAGTGCGAAGCCAAAGAAAGCCTGAAGCGACGAGATGTCAATTAACAATACGAGGGCGAGTAGCGCGTAGCCTATAACCCAGCCTTTCCTTTCTTCCACCAGCTTTCCGATTGCCACCCCCGCCAAAGCGGCCAGTGCCGGTGCCATTGGGAGGTAGAAGCGCGTCATAAATATGTAAAGGCCAGTTCTCAACCACTCGTACTGGAAGTAGAGGCCAAAATATGCCAGAAACCAGAGGAGCAGAAGGGGCGTTGCCCTGTTCTTCCGCCCGATGTATACCCCCACCGGGAGGAGCACAAGCGATGGAAAGCCCTCAAGGAGGAGCTTTGGATGGGTTAACAGGTTTCTCCAGAGGAGCCCGAGACCTTCCTCCAGTCTTCCCGCCAGGATGTACTGAAAAGCGAAGTTCGTGTAGCCTATCGTCTTTGAGTAGCCGACCGAGAAGGGCGAACCAAAGACCGAATTGTTGTAGGCCATCAGGAGCAGGAACATGGGAACCGACGCCCCCAGGACGATTCCGGAGTAGCGAAGTGCCTTTCTTCCCCCTTTCCTGGTTAGCCAGAGGGAATAAACGAGGAGTGCTGCGTAAGCTACTGCGTTGGTATACCTTACCAGCACCGAAAAGCCAAGCGATAGACCTGAGAGAACGCCCCTCTTCCAGTCATCCCCTTCAAGGCCCAGGTAGAAGAATGCAAGGCCGAGGAGCACGAAGACCATGCTCACGAAGTCGGACATGTAAACCCTGTAGAACATCGCCAGAAAGGTCGCGTTCGAGAGGAGGATTAGGGAGGAGATTAGGGCGGCCTTGGGGTCGAAAGCCCTCGCCACCATCCTGTAGAAGACAGGAATGGCAAGGAGTCCAAAGATGAAGTTTACGAACCTCTCGATGCCCAGCTTGTGGAAGAGGGCGAGGATGAAAGGATAGCCCGGGGCCTTTTCGAGCGCGTAGCCCGTGCCAACGTTAACGTACTGGATTGAACGGAAGCCGCCAACCGCGAGGCCTTTTTCCGCGACCTCCCTTTGAAGCTCCACAAGCTCGGAACGCGTTACTACGAGCTTTCCTTCCGCAAAGGCTCTCATGGCGGCGTAGTACGTGGCATCGTCCGGCTCGATGAACCTGACCGGAAGGGTCAGCAGAGGGGAGAAAACCACTAAAGCGGCCACAAAAACCATCGCCAAGAGTTCTCTTCTCATCCCTTATCCCTCACCAACCTTACAAAAGAAGAATAGGGGTTAACCCCTTATAGTTGAGGTTTATCCTTTCAGGGTGCTCCTCAACGTCTCCATAGTTCGGCTTTGACGGGTCGTATTCCTGTATCAGGTGGTTCCAAGCACACCACTTCCAGACTATCTCTCCCCCTTCTTTACCCTCCAGCTTCACCTCAATTATGCATTCAGACCATATTCCCTCTTCAGGCACGAGCTCAGGGTTCATTCCGTTTTCTATTGCCTCGGCCCTTGACTTCTTATCCCAGACTATCATCAGGATGTTCCCGTTGGGCAGTGGCTCAATATCGTGGTGGGTGCAGTAGTTCTCAGAGCAGTAGCGGAACTCCCACAGAAGGTTGCTCTTCCAGTTGAACTCCTGAACGACTCCCCCGGCACCGCCCGCCTTGCTGAAGGGTGAATCCTCCACCTTTCCCGTTCTCAGCAGGTGCCCGTTTTCGAGGAGGTAAGCGTTCTGTCCGGGAAAGTACTGAGTGGCCCATGAGTGGATAACGGCTCCATCATAGTTTATCAGGTAGGTTTTCTTTGAGGACAGCGGGCTGAAGAGGATGTAGCCTTCAGTTGCGTTCTCACTCTTCAACACCACCCCCGTGTTGTTCTCCCCACCCAGGCCCTGATAATCCACGCCCGGTGAGGAGCTCTCGTTTGAAGCTGGCGTAACGTTTGCGTCCCTTACAAGTCTGACGAATGCGCATATCCTGACAACATCCCCCTGAGGCCCGTGACCGTAAGGATACCTGCTTGGATCCCCCGTCTTTGGATCGGACCTCTGTGCTCCAGCCCCGTGGACGTCCATGAGCTTATATCCTTGCGGAGTATTCATCCAGCCGAGGGCCCTTCCGAAGGCAATGTAGACGGCATTTCTCCCGCCCCCAAACATAGAGACGTGCGTCGTGCTCGTCCAGTAGTAGGGGTAGTCAAGTTCTCCGGCCTCGTTGGTTATGGGAGTAACGTTGAAGATCGGGTCTATAGCCGGCCCCCTTTGAGCAGGGTTTACGGCATCTGGAGCGCGGGTGTAATCAACTATGGACTGAAGCTCCTTTGCATTCGGCAATCTCCAGTCGCTGTAGCCGAGGTAGTTCTCCTCGTTCATCCTCTGAACATACTCTAAGGCCTCCTCCCAGTTCATACAATAGCCGCTGTCGTTCTTCGTCCACATGAGGCCAGTTGCCCTGTCCGTGATCGTCCCATCGCCGTTGTCAACGAAATCGTTCTTGCCATAGTCGGGGTTGCCCCTCACGAAGAGCACGTAGAACTTCTTTGTTATTGGATAGGCCTTGATCCTCCCGTCGGCAAAGTTAACCCCAAAAACTGCCTCCTGTCCTCTCATGACCTTCCCAACGTACCTGGTCGAGGAGAGGAACTGGGCATCGATTATCCTCTCTCCGGCTTTTGTGTCACCGTAGGCGAACTCAAAGTAGTTCGTGTCGATGAAGGGGACGAGCTTGCTCGTGTCTGCTCCATCGTAGCCGCTTGGGTCAACTCCGCTGAAAACTATCAGGGAATAGAGCTCCTTTATACTTGGAAGCCTCCAGTCGTCATAGCCAAGGTACTTCTCCTCGTTCAGCTTTTTAACGAACTCCAAGGCTTCTTCATACGTCATCTTGTCCTCGTAGTTTATTTCTCCATCCCCGTTCCAGTCAGGACTCCTGGTCCACATGAGGCCGGTGTTTAAGTCCGTGACGGTTCCATCTCCATTGTCGCGGTATTTTGGTTGATAACCTTCGTACTGGGCATCCTGGCCGTAGAGGGGCTCTCCCGGCTCCGGGCACGCTATCTCTTTCCCGGAAGTGTCGTAGCACTTCTCCTGCCCCGTATCGACCACCGTGTAGGGGTAGGGCGTCTTGATAGATTCCAGTTGAGTTTCTTCTCCATGGCCTTCCGTGCCTGTACCTTCGGAAGTACCGGTGCCAGTGCTGAAGATGTAATAACCCACCGCCCCGATCAAAAGGGCAGTGAGGGCAAGTGCAAAGAGCCCCTTCCTCATACGATCACCTGAATACTAAATGTTGGGCGTACGGATAAAAGGGTTTTCCGAAATCTCACCAGAATCTTTACAAAATTCAGATGAAGGACTTCATTCTATCTCGACGGCATATCGAGTCTTTGAGCTTCTTTACTGCTTTTGGGCGGTCTTTCTCCTTCACGGGGAATGTGCTCCGGTTGAGTTGTCTTTGCATCAATCTCTCACCGAGCCGGGCGGCGGAAGGGTTAAAAGGGATAAAATATCCGTCATCGTGAGACAAGATGCAGGCAGGACTTGCAGTCTTCATCCTCGCGTTACTCTGGGACCTGGCACTCGGTGAGCCGCCCGGGAAGCTCCACCCCGTGGTCTGGTTCGGAAGGGTAGCAGGCCTTATAGATTCCAGATACGGGAGGCGCTCTCCAGCCCTTGACTTCCTCGCCGGCCTTCTCGCCGCTGTCTTCGTGATTATCTCAGCCGTCCTCCTATCCATTGCGCCATCTCACGCCCCTTTTCCCATTAACTACCTCATCGCCATCTACTTCCTCAAGAGCTCCTTTGCCATAAGAAGCCTCCACGAGCACGTGGCGAGAACCGTGACCGATGAGGTGGAGGAGAAAAGAAGGGCCGTCTCGATGATAGTGAGCAGGGACACGAGCGAACTCGATCAGGCTCATCTGAACTCCGCTGCCATAGAGAGCCTCGCGGAAAACCTCAACGACTCCGTTGTCGCGCCCCTGTTCTACTTCCTTCTCTTTGGCCTCCCGGGGGCGCTCGTTTACAGGGCCGTCAACACCCTCGACGCGATGCTCGGATACAGAACGCCCCGCTACGAGTACTTCGGAAAGTTCTCGGCGAGGCTCGACGACCTGCTCAACTTCATCCCGGCCAGGCTGACGGTCCTTCTTTACCTCCCTCTCTGCGGGGGGAAGGTTTTGGAGTACTACCGGCTGGCGAGGTTCAAGCTCAACTCTGACAAGCCGATAGGTGCCATGAGTGCAGTCCTCAGGGTGTGGCTGGAGAAACAGGGTCTCTACCGCTTCCCGGGCAGGGAGCCCAGAAACGAGGACATCGAGAGAGCCCTGAGGGTTTACTGGCTGGTGGTTGGAGAGTGGGTCTTAATCGTGGTGGTCTTCCTCGTGAAAGTTTCCCTTGAGATAATCCTCGAGAACGTCGGCTATCTTACCGGAAAGGCCGCCTCCTTTGAGGTGTGCGAGCAGATTAAGAAGCGCGCTCTCAACGTCCCCAATGTCCTCGGAATCCACGATTTGAGAGCCCACTACGTAGGGCCAAAGCTTCACGTGGAGCTTCACATCGAGGTCCCACAGGATATGACGCTTAAAGAGGCCCACGACGTAAGTGAGGAGGTCAAGAGAAGGATTGAAGAAATGGAAGAGGTCGAGACCGCCTTCGTCCACGTTGACATAAATGGAGTTACAAAATATAAGTGAGGAGAAAAGGTTAGCTGATTATTGCCCTTCGTCTGAAGTGGGACACATTCCCTTTCTTGGGTCGCATGGTGGAAGGCTTCCACTGCTATGGATATAAATATCTCCGTACATACCTGCCAGACTGTACTTGTTGTCCTTATATTGGAACCTGACTTTACTTGAATAGAAAGTTCCGTCCACGTACTGGTTTTTGTACTCCTCTCTTAGTTGCAAGTTAAGATGAATTAGCGAGAACTTCGTGCTGTCAGTATTGAACCCAACTCCTATCGCCATGATGAACGGTGCAATTTCAAGGTTGTTGTAGTCAAGGGTTCCGAGTACCGCCGCCGACGCTGAGAAGAGGGGAATCGTGTTGGTGGACGACACGAAATCCACGTCGAGTTTTGTCAATCCCCCCTGCTGGCTCTCGTGGATCGTTGGCTCCCAGTAGCTGTTGACGAACCACATTGTCCTCTCTCCAATACCTCCATATTGGCTTGGCCAACCATGCTCCACGAACTTCTGTAGGCTCATGTCCTCTTCATCGGGCTTCCCAAGGATTACGTAGGCAACGTCGTCGAGTTTTTGGTAAACGAGACCGTCCCACCAGTAAAGCCTGTATTTTGCCAGCACGACGGTGCCCTTGATGCCTGCCCCTATTACCGAGGGATTGGAAATCTCCGAGCCCCAAATTGTGATGTGGGATTCCGGAATCGTAAGGTCTTCTGTGTTGATACTATAAGAAGTTCCTATTATCTCCGCTTCTGTAGAAGAGCTGCTACCTCCTTTTTGTACGGCCGCGGCTGCAGAGAAGATTAGTTCCAGGCTTTGGGTGGTCCTCTGCCGATACATTGTAGTTATGGTAATCCCGTTTATCTTGCTTGTGTCACCAGTGACTTGGAGGGCAACCAGGGGGATTATAACATTGGATTTTGAGACTATGGTTTTCTCCAACTTCCATACCAGGCAAACTTGGTAGCATGACCCAGTCCAATCACATTTCCAGTAGCACTGATCATGGTCAAAGCTTGGCGGCCAGTTTTCTGTGGTTGCTGAAATATTGTTGCCCTTAATCTTTTCTATTGATTTGAGCTTCTCCTCTATCTGGTTTTTAGTGTAGAGACTTTTAGAGCTCCATCCGGGTAGCTTCACCTGAATGCTCCGCTTGTCGAGCACTTCTCCCACATTAATCGGCACGGCTTTTATGAAGTATTGCACGTTGTTGTTTTCATCTCGGAGGGTTCCCAAGAGCAGAAGTGATGCCGACACCGCTCTGGAATCGAGCTTGGCACTTTTCAAGTAACAACCCCAGAGTTTCATTGCTTTAGTGAGCTGGCTGTAGCTTATTTTTATCTTATCCTGTCCTGAGAAAGTTCCAAGTTCCATCAAAGAACCGTTTGGAAGAAGGATTGACACCGTAACTATTCCGTATCCCTTCTCCGGAAGCTCAATCTCAAGGCTGGGGTCGAGTATGAAGTTCCGCTTGTATTCAACCTTTGCTCCAAGGTACTCCTTGGAGTCTATTGGGATGTTATATAATGCAGCTCCCGAGGCTATGCTTCCCAAGAATAAAACTACTATCAGTACTATAATAGTTTTTTTCATAGCATCATCTCAATATTACAATTCGGAATCGTTCTTAAAACTTTTTGATAGTACTCTAGTTCCCACCACCCGTGAAGTTGTATAATCTATCCAGATTCACAGCCAGAATCGCCCCCAAAATCCTAAGGGCCAAACCCCTCAAAGGTTCCCGTCAGAGTAACAAGTCAGCTTGCACCCATAGTAGAACTTTTTTAGAGGGAATAAACCCAACCGCGGGCTTTTCAGTTATGATTTCTGGGGAGTTTCCCTTCTCCTTACGCTTTTTCTGGCCAGCTCTTTGGTCTCAACTGGCTTCGAGTCGATTATTCTAACGTGTCCTCTGGCGTATTCGTAGGATTCTTCCTGAGTTATGATGAGGTTTTTCGTGCCCCTTCAAGCGTTCTCTTCCCGTGCCTGATTTTGGGAAGGATTTCCTCGATTAGGATTCTGCAAGCGTGCTTTGATTCGGTTAAAGTGCAAGCCGGTGTTGCGCGTTACATGTGAGGATGATTTCATTGTGAGTGTTTTTCGGGTAATGTTTGCTGACTATTGGGTAGATTTCGGATTTTATGAGCAGGAAGTCCATAACAATCCCCAATCAACCAAAAAATTTAAATGCATATAAATCTAACGACCTGATGGGAACTAGGGTCTATGATGTCAAGATAACTGAAGTTTAGATAAACTTGGGGGGAAATTCGTGGGGTGGGCCGGTCGCAACAGACTCCTCTTGGTAGTTGAGCTCACTACATCCATATTATACTTTTTGCCCTTGTTTTTTACATATTTTTCTGTTTATACCTATCTCGTATTGCCAGCTATTATCCTCTTGGGGAGAGAATATAAAAATGAAGTCGAAAAGATAACAAAGAGGCATCTGGAAACCAACGTGTCCCTAGAAAAGACCGTCGGTTATTACAATACGTTAATATTTACTACTATTATGCTATACCTCTTCTCAATCCTTTCGAGTTTATATGCACTAAAGCTGAACGTTTATCAAAAAGCAGGGATTTTGATTTTTCTTTGTGTGCTGGGATATTTAGCTCTTAATTTTTCCACAGTTGTTGCTAAACTTTTTATTGTTTCCACAAGCCTCTACGCGCCCTATCTCTTTTCAGTGCTGATGGCAGGTTATACTCAGCTGTCGCCTGTTTTGTTATTGGGCGGCTTTATTAGGGTGATGTTGTGGTTTGGGATAGAGGCGGCATTACTTAAAAGTATTGTTTTGGTAAAATCAGAGCTAAGATTGAATATCCATAGATTGTTTAATTTCATGCCATTAGCATTTGGGGGTTTGCTAATCCTTTTTGTAAGGCTGCTCGACTATTTTGTGCCCGTTAATCTTTTGTATTATCGTAAAATCTTTGAACAGATTACGTTAATTATGGCATGGGGTCTCTCCTACTATCTGCTAGGCAAGAAGATCAATGAGCAAATTGATAATGCCCCGCTGGCGTATTCCTTTAGCATATTAATAGGTATAATAACTTTTGTTTTGCTTCCACCGCCTCTTTAGAGTTGTTAGGGGTAATTTTATGAAGGGTAAAGATTGGAGGAGGCTCCGAAACGCGTATACCATTAACCATCTATTCAAACATATGGCACCAACAGCAAATCCAGAGGTGATTTAATGTCGAAGTGGCTCTCCCTGCTCATTCTTTTGATTTTGCCCTTGTCGCCTATATCACGTTTTCCAGTGAGAGCACCCAATGCTCTACAAAAAATCTCGAAGGTGCCCTTCTAATCAGGTGCCCCTTTAACGGTATTAAAAACGTGGTTTTAAGTAACGGTTTTTGAGAGTTGCCTCGTTTTAGCGGTGGAGGGGAATGAGAGCTACCTCGGTTTTTACAATATATAGTGATACCTTCCGGATTTAACGTTCAAAGCGCCGTACACCACAGACTTCATAACATCCAAAAGGTACGCCCTGGCTCGTTATGAGGATTACTCCACGGTGTTTGGCTGTAATAGAGAGGTGTTGCGGATTAATGACCCTTATGAGGAGGTTTACCCGATTGGTGATGACTTCATCCTAGTGCGCTATGAGGAATTGTTAAAAGTTCACTCGCCACGCTTTCACCGATTTTGTTGGCTAGGGGCGTTGTCTCTTTGATTAGGCGTTCACCCTTGAATGCCGGAAAGAGCGCAAAGCTCAGGAGCATTGAGATTGCCCACGGCTCAACAATCACCTTAGCTTCCTCTGTTCTGCTCTTCTCAACTTTATAGGCCCATTTTACTTTCTGTGCAGCATTTTCTACAACCTTTTCTACATCTAAGTTCAAGCTAAGCTTTGCATCGAGGTCAAAAATTCCCGGGGTGACATTTCCTTCCTTCATCCCAATGAGCTCAAAGTAGATGTAAGCACCGCCGCCTTCTTGAACGACGTTGATTCCTTGGGAGTTTAGGATTTGGCTCTCGCTCCACTCAACTCCTCCTCCACCACCTGCAACGATTATGTTTTCGAAGTTTTCTGAGTTTCTTCTGAAACCGAGCAGGAGTGTTAGTTTGAGGGGTTTGGCTGTTAGGATTTTAGGGGCGATTCTGGCTGTGAATCTGGAGGGATTACCTCACAGGTGGTGGGAACTAGGGTATAATCCTAACGACCTGATGGGAACTAGAGTCATTGGAAGATACCATCAAAAAGATGCTGAAGTGACAAAGAAATTAGAAGGGAAGCCTCAGATCTTCCCAACGAGGTCGAGGCTGACCTTGAGGGCTTCCTTGCCCGGCTCCCAGCTGGCCGGACAGACCATTCCAGGGTTCTCGCGCACGAACTTAGAGGCTTTAAGCCTCCTCAGGATTTCCTTAGCACTCCGCCCTATGCTGTTGTCGTGCATCTCCATGTGCACAACCTTCCCGTCCGGGTCTATGATGAAGGTAGCCCTCCAGGAGATGCCCTCCTCTTCAATGTAGGTTCCAAAGAGCCTGCACACCTTCCCGGCCGGATCGGCAAGCATTGGATAGCGCACCTTTTTGATTGCCGGCGAGCTGTCGTGCCAGGCCTTATGGACATAGGCAGTGTCAGTTGAGACGCTTATTATCTCGGCCCCCTCTTTCTTGAACTCCTCGTAATACTCAGCGAGCTCCTCAAGCTCCGTGGGGCAGACAAAGGTAAAGTCCGCCGGATAGAAGGCCAAAACCACCCACTTACCCCTGTAATCAGAGAACCTAAGCTTCCCTATCTCGTCTTTCTCCGGGAAGTAAGCATCTGCCTCGAATTCGGGAACGATTTCTCCAACCTTCACCATTTCGTTCACCTCACGATTAATTAGGCAGCCCTAATTTAAAAAGGTTGTCCTAACAAAGTGTGAAGTTTTGAACTTCGAAGCTTTTCACTTCGAAAGGATAAACTTAAAGCCCCAAAATAGAAATTTTACACGGTGATGATATGAAGCTCAAAGTTATTCTCGGAACGGCAAGGGAAGGACGGAAGAGCGAGAATGTGGCGAAGTACATAGCCAGGAAAGCCTCCGAGCTTGGCTGGGAGGTTGAGCTTATAGATGTGAAGGACTACTTACTCTGTTATACCCACCGCTGGAAAATAACGCCCGAGATGGAGCGCTACCGCTCAAAAATCCTTGAAGCCGATGCTCTCGTAATAGTTGCTCCAGAATACAATGGTGGCTATCCGGGAGAGCTTAAAATCCTTCTCGACACGATCTTTGACGAGTACGAGGGATTACCTGTTGGGATAGTTACCGTATCGTCAGTTACCGGTGGGGTAAGACTCCTCCAGGAGCTTAGGTTGGCTGCGGTGAACTACCGCATGCTGCCCGTTGGGCAGGTGCTCTTTTACAATGTCGATGACCTCTTCGAGGGCGATGAGCTTAAGGACGGGAAGTACGCGGAGAGGGTTGAGAGACTTCTCCAAACGCTCGAAAAGTACGCCAAAGCCCTAAAACCGATAAGGGAGGAAGGAAGGAGAAGGGAAGAGGGATGAGGAGCACCTGGGGACGTGATGTTGCTCTATTCCCTCCTTTTTTGAACGTCACAATCTTGCCTATCACGGTGTATTGCCACTTCTCGAGGAAGGGCCTCCTTATGAGCTGTATGTAGCGCCCGATTTCTCTTCCGTCCACTTCGAGGCCGACCTTGATCACGTTGAAGACGAAACTTCCGAAGGTATTGTTTGGAAATTCTTGCGCTTGTTGAGCACGGCCATGAGCCTCGGGAATCCATCCCTCAATTCTAAGGCCCTTCTGGAGCGCTTCATCCACGGGGAATCCATAGCTCCGCGCGGCCCTGATTAACTGCCCTATTGGCTCCTCGAAGCAGAAGTTGGCGGATATTCATAATGAAGAACATTCTCAGACCAGTATACCTCGGGCAATGGAGGAGCAAGTGTCACGATTACTAACATACGTAAAGCCGTCAAAATCACTGTTGATGGAGGATGTTTGAGAGGTTTAGTCCTTACAGGGCAGGCTTGTTGCAAAGAAGAACTTAGATACCTTCTTTTATTCGATTCTGGGTCTCACAACAGAATAAGCCTCCTTTTGACTTTTTATCTCAGACCGAGCCGTTTGTCCAACAACGTCCCCTTCTCGGCGGGCCTGAATGATTTATTCAATTGACATGTATTTGTATAGATTACCGGAACATTTCCAAAATAATGGAAAAATTTATAAGCCCTGAACCTCAAAGTTGTAGCTGGGTGTCCTTACATGAGAAGGGCTGCCACAATCTTGATTGCAATGTTGGTTTTGTTTAGTCCATTGGTCATGGCAGTTAGTTATGACACACCACAGGATAGAGATGTTGTCAGAGTTATCGTAGGTGTACGTGAAAGTGCAGGAAAGAACGTTGTCGGCATGTCTGAAATAGAGGGAGAAAAGAACAAAGATCCAATGGCGGAATTTATGATCTACACAGCCCAACTAAAAGGCTACGGCAAATTGAAAAAGGAAATACCGGAAATCGGTGTAATAGTTCTGGAAGTCCCGAGGAAGGCCCTTGAAAAGATTAAAGGGCTCCCCTTTGTGACATATGTTGAAGAAGACGTAAAGTACCATGCCCTTGGTGAAGTCCAGTGGGACGTTCAGTACATCTATGCTCCAAATGTCTGGAACAACTACTACAAAACCTATGGGTACGCCGCATATGGCTACCACCCAAGCATCCAGATTGCGGTTCTCGATACGGGTGTAGACTACACCCACCCCGATCTGCAAGGTGCTTTTAGCTGGTGTGTGAGAGTTCTAAATAATGGGGGATCCTACTACAAGGGCACTGACCTGAGGTACTGCTGGGATGACAATGGACACGGCACGCACGTTGCTGGAACAATAGGAGCGAGCCTCAACGGGCAGGGCATAGCCGGAGTTGCCCCATACGTTCAAATGTACGTAGTAAAGGTGCTGGACAGCCGGGGCAGCGGTTACTTATCGGACATCGCCCAAGGCATTATAGAGGCAACCAAGGGGCCGGATGGAATACCCGGAACAGCCGACGATGCCGACGTAATAAGCATGTCCCTTGGCGGTTCTAAAAGCACCACCCTCTATAACGCGGTCAGATACGCTTACTCTTATGGAGTTGTCCTTGTGGCTGCCAGTGGAAATGAAGGTGCCCCCTATCCAAGCTATCCCGCAGCCTATTCCGAGGTAATAGCCGTTGGGGCTATCGACTCAAACTACAGAATTGCCAGTTTCAGCAACAGGAGGCCGGATGTAGTAGCTCCCGGTGTTAACGTGTATTCAACACTTCCAGGTGGTACTTACGGCACGATGAGCGGTACTTCGATGGCCTGTCCCCACGTCAGCGGGGTTGTTGCACTTATGCAGGCTTTGAGGGTTGCGGCAGGCAAGCCAAAGCTCACGCCGTATCAAGTCAGAAACATTCTAATCAGCACTGCAATCGATCTCGGTTCCCGGGGTTATGACGTATACTACGGCTACGGGCTTGTGGATGCAGAATACGCGGTCTATTATGCCTTGAACTCCTGAGGCCCTTTGGTTTCTTTTCTTTTTTCAGTTTCTGGGGTTTCTATCTTGTCCGAGCTTTTGACATTTTTATGCATATTTTCTTCAGTAAAGCTTTTAAATTTGGCATTTTTTAGTTAAAACCATGATGGACAAACTCAGAATCGGAATCCTCGGCGGTGGACAGCTGGCCAAGATGAGCGCGCAGGAAGCAAGGAGGATGGGGTTCGAGGTTCTTGTCTTGGATCCAACCCCCGGATGTCCCGCCAGCATGGTTGCTGAACAGATCATTGGAAGCTTCAAAGACGAGGAAAAGATAGTCGAGCTCGCCGAGAGGGTCGACGTTGTAACCTACGACATAGAGGGCGTCAACGTTGATGCGCTCAAAAAAGTGGCGAAGGAGAAACCCGTCATTCCCGAGCCGCACGTTTTGGAAGTAATTCGCGACAAGTACGTCCAGAGGAAAGTGATGAAGAAAGCTGGGGTTCCCGTCCCATGGTTTAGGGGGCTGAAGAGCCTGGATGAGCTTGAAAATCTCATTCCCGTTGTTCAGAAAGCCCGGAGCGGAGGCTACGATGGAAGGGGCGTTGTAGTCATTAGAGACGAAAAGGACCTTCAAAAAGCCCTGAACGTCCCTTCGTACGTTGAAGAGCTCGTACCGATCAAAAAGGAGCTTTCCGTTATAGTTGTTCGCAACGATGACGAGACGCTCGCCTACCCAACCACCGAGATGGTGTTCAACGGTGAGGGGAACATCCTCGACTTCCTCGTCGCTCCCGGACGGCTCGAAAGGGACGTTGAGGAAGAGGCCGAGGAGATAGCCATTAGGGCCGTTGAATCCCTCGATGGGCGCGGCGTTTTTGGGGTCGAGATGTTCCTTGCCGAGGACGGGAGGATTTTAGTGAACGAGATCGCCCCAAGGCCCCATAACTCCGGCCACTGGACGATAGAAGCAGCCATATCGAGCCAGTTCGAGCAGCACGTTAGAGTAGTGGCCGATCTGCCCCCCGGGAGCACCGAGATAGTTTTAAATGCCGCCATGGTGAACCTTCTTGGTGAAAAAGGCTATTATGGAAAGCCCGTTTATGAGGGAATTAGGGAAGCGCTCCGGATTCCCGGAGTTTTCGTCCACATATACGGAAAGAGGGAGGTCTTCCCCTTCAGAAAGATGGGGCACGTTACCGCCGTCGACAAAACACTCTCCAGAGCCATCGAGAAGGCCCTCAGGGCGAAGGAACTGATAAGGGTGAGGGGTGAGGTGAATGCCCAAGGTGGGAATAATAATGGGTAGCGACTCCGACCTTCCGGTCATGAAGGCCGCGGCTGAGGTGCTCGATGAGTTTGGGGTTGACTACGAGATAACCATCGTTTCGGCCCACAGAACCCCCGATAGGATGTTTGAGTACGCGAAAACGGCAGAGGAGAGGGGAATAGAGGTCATAATAGCCGGTGCTGGGGGTGCTGCCCACCTTCCAGGTATGACGGCATCTATAACCACGCTTCCGGTTATAGGCGTTCCCATAAAGACCTCCACGCTGAACGGGCTTGACTCGCTCCTCTCGATAGTCCAGATGCCCTCCGGGGTTCCGGTTGCCACTGTAGCCATAAACAACGCCAAGAACGCGGCCCTTTTAGCTCTCTCAATCCTTGGAGTGAAGTACCCGGAAATAAGGGAGAAGCTCAAGGAGTACCGGAGGAGGATGAAGGAGGAAGTGGAGGAGAAGGCGAAGAGGCTCGAAACGGTTGGCTATGAGGAGTACCTTGAAGGGACGTGATAAAAACGCAACCCTCTTTAATGATGTCCTCTGGCACCGCATCGTCCGCAACAGCTGAGGGCATAGCTTAACTCCTCTTCGGTGAGCCCGGAGATTACTGCATCGTAGCTCTCCGATGCTTCGGCGTGGAGACAGCTCGACCTGTGAGGCTGGCTGCGGTGAAATACAAAGGGGACTCGATAGGAGAAGAAGGCTACTTCCTCGTTCCTACCACATTCCTCAAGAAGCTCAAAAAAAAGAGGGGCCCATCACGGGCCGAAAATCTTCTCAACGTCGCTCTCGCTGGGAGCGGCAAAGATCGAAAAGTCCAGATTCGGGTTCTCCATTATCGCGGTGTGCCTCGCGTCGAGGTATCCGTTGACGTTCAGGAGCTTGACGGCGAGCACCTTTATCTCCTTGCCCGTCTGCGGATTCCTTCCGGTGTAAACTTCGAGGAAAACCCTGTCGAGGTAGTTAACCGCCATCCTGTTGGTGTTGGGCCTTTCCATCCCATCCGCCCCGGGATCGCCTATCGCTATCTCGGTGTTCCCCTTTTGGTCGGTTATCGCGTAGACCGTGACGATTGTACTACCGTTTCCAAGGCTGTCCCACCGAAGCGGAACTATTGGAATGAAGGGCCCCGTTCCGAAGTCGGTTATGTTGATCATCCTCGCGTTGGGGAGTTCGCCAAAAGGCCATCCCCCGAGCTCTCCGTCGAAGATTCCCATGAGCAGAGGGCTTGTCGGCGGGAAGGTTCCAATATCTGTCCACTCCTCCGTTTCAATATCCGCTCTCTGGGCGTTTTCAAAGGCACCCTTGAGGAGGTCACTCACCTTCGCTGGCGTTTTGGTCGATACCCTTGCACCGTTCCCCTTGACCGTTAGACTAACGAGCTGTTCCGCCAGTTGCTTTAGGTCTGCTTTCATCGCAAGCCCCGTTATCGTGTATTCTCCGGCCCTCAGGTAGGATTCCTCAAAGGACGCCACCTCAATGGTGCTCTCGTTCGAAGGCTGTAGTATAATGGGCATCATCGTGCTCGACTGGCCGCAGTCCATGGTGAACTCGATTTCCTGCTCGGGAATGGGCTGGAGCGGTGGAACGGTGGGGCCATTCAACGGCCTGTAGCAGAACCCTCCTGAGGGAGGATCGGTCTCAGCTATTATCTCTCCAATTCCACCTATGGGCGGGATAAGGTAGGTTCCGTTCTCATCGGGGTGGATTACGGCTATCTCCTTTCCCGTCTTTGGGTCTATCAGGACGAGCGATATCTCCTTGGTTCCACCGATGAGGGTGAGCTCTGTCCCGTTCTCGGGAACGCCGATCTTGACGGTCGCTATGCTCGCTCCCACCGTTCTTCCGCCCTCGCGGATGCTTCTAAGGGCGCTTCCGGTTCCAAGGTGGTATATCTCGAGGTTTTTCGCTTCGTAGCCTTTAACGGCCCCCATTACCTCAACCATGGCATCGCGGTTGAGCTTCTTAATCCCCCCATCCGTGGAGTAAAAGAAGGAACCGTCCCTGCGGTAGAATGCGCTGATCGGCTCGCCCGTGGTGGCGTTCTCCCAGTAAGCTTTCTCGACCGCGCCAACTTCCACGAGGGCCCTGAGGTTCAGGGCTTCGCGGTACCTGAGCTGGGCGACCTCGTGGAGTATCGCAACCTGGACTCTAACGTCGCTCTCGTTCTCTGCCATCTTCATCATGGCCTTAGCATTCCTCTCCCAGCCGGTCATCACGGGGTTTTCGAGCTCGAAGCCAAGCTTCTCAAGTTTCCCCTTTGAATCGGCTATGTCTCTCTCGTAAGCGTCGATTAATGAGCTCAGCTCCGCCTTATCTATTCCCCAGTCGTGTCCCGGGGATGGAGTTGGTATCGGGTTGATTGAGGAGGTGCCTTTTGAAACCGGAAGCGTGGTGACCTCAACGTTTCCGTCCTCGATGAAGGCCGTTCCCCTGAATCCCACCGTTCCGTCGGTGTTGAGAACCTTGAAGGCGAGCACCTTTATCTCCTTGCCCGTCTGCGGATTCCTTCCGGTGTAAACTTCGAGGAAAACCCTGTCGAGGTAATCCGAAGCGAGCCTCGTCATGCTCGGAACCCTGCCTTCGTATCCGATATCTCCCGTCTCCATCCTGCTCTTTTCCTCAAGCCCCGGGTCTCCGAGGACTACCGTTGTCCTTCCTTTTGAATCGGTTATGGCGTAGATGACCACTTCCGTGCTCCCGTTTTCCGTTTCCCTCCACTGGGCAGGAACCATGGGGATGAAGGGCCCGTTTCCAAAGTCTGTGATGTTGATTATCCTCGCATCGGGGAGCTCACCAAAGGGCTTTCCGCCGAACTTCTCCTTGAAAATCCCATCGAGAAGGGGACTTACGGAGCAATCGCAGGTGGTCTCAAAGGGCGTCTGCATCGACGCTTCCTGACTTTCCTGGGGCTCAAAGGCATTCATCGCCAGAACGAGGCCCCTCCTTATGTCCGTCTTCTCTATGCCGCGCCTCACGTTGATGTTTAAGTTAACGAGCTGCTCCGCGAGCTGTTTGAGGTCCGCTTTCATAGTGATGGTCGTTATCGTGTAGTTCCCGGGCACCAGGTAGGCCTGCTCAAGCGGGGCAGGGTTGTAGGGTCCTGTTGTGCCGTTGGTCGGGTCAAAGATGAAGGGGGCTATCTGCGGTGATGGGCATATCACAAAGTCATCCGGCATGGGCATGGGTTCCATCGTGTTCTCGTCGAGCGGAAGTGGCCTATAACAGAACCCCTCATCATCGGAGATTCCAACAAGGCTCGTGTTCATCGGAGGGACTATGATGAGCCCGTTCTCGTCGGCCGTTATTTCTTTCACAACCTCGCCGGTCTCTGGGTTGATGAGCCTGAACTGCGGGCGGTACTTGTTGTGAAAGGGAGTCCGATCCCCGTTGAGAACCTGTATAACAATCCCATTGCCCGAGGTTGGAACGCCAACTCTCGCGGCCGCTATGCTTGCTCCCACCGTTCTTCCGCCCTCGCGGATGCTTCTAAGGGCGCTTCCGGTTCCAAGGTGGTATATCTCAAGGCTATCCATCCGGTAACCTTTAATCGCCATCATCTTCTCGACCATTTTCTCCCTGCTGAGCTTCTGCAGTCCGTCCTTCGAGACGTAGAAGAACTCGCCACGCATATTGTAGAACTGCGTTATCGGCTCGCCTGTGCTCGCGTTTTCCCAGTAGGAGCTCTCGACGGCGCCGATACCGACGAGCGATCTGAGGTTGAGAACCTCGTAGTATTTGAGCTGCGCAACGTCTTGGAGAATGAATACCCTCGTTTTGAGGTCACCCTCGCCATTGGCTTTCTCCTCAAGCGTCGATGCCAGCTTTTCCCATGTTTCCATCTCGGGGCTCTCCAGCTGGAAGTTGAGCTTGGCGAGCTTTTCTTTGTTATCCATTATCTCCCTGTCGTAAAACTCGATGAGGCCCCTGAGCCTCGCCTCGTCCTTTCCCCAGTCGTGCTGGGGGGAGGTCTCGGTTGGAGTCGTTGTGGTGGGATTTGTTGTTTCCCTTGAAGTTGTACCGGTGTTGGTGATGTTACCCTGGTCAATACAGCCAGATATAAACGCACCAAGCATTACCACACTCAAAAGCAGGGCAAAGCCTGCAAGTTTTTTCGTTTTCATTTTTTCAAACCTTCTTTAGTCACGAAACGATAAAAATCAAAAAGAGCAAATTCCCTCAAGTGACTTATACTCATGGTTAGTTGTTGGGGTATATAACAGTTGTGCTTTACAAGAGAGAGAAAAGTAAATACAAAAATTGTACTTACAGAAGTTCTTCAACAAGAGCCATTATGTTGCTCCTCGCCTTTGCCTTCAATCTCTGCAAGTGATCGCTCAAGGCTTCGCCTATGCCGTGCACAAAAAGGCTCAAAGCCTCTTCCCTGCTCAATCCGCGGGAGCGAAGGTAGAAGAGGGCATCCTCGTCAAACTGGGAAACGCTTGAAGAATGAGATGCTGCCTCTATCTCTCCGGTATCAACTTCAAGCATGGGCACGCTCACGCCGAGGGAGCCCTCATCCATGATGACCACGTGAGAGCTGACTTCACTCGAAGAGTTCTTGGCCTTTTCAAAAACTTTTGCCACACCTCTGTGCACCACCCATCCATTCCTGTAGGAATAGCCGTTTACCCTTGTTTCGCTTTTACTTTTCTCTCCATATTGAAGAACATTGGTCAGGTAATCAACGGCTGAACTTATTGCCATGGGAATTCCCCTTAAGATGAGTTCGCTTCCAACTCCTTCAAGGGAGTAGTCCTCTCTGTGGTGGCTCATCCTTCCTCCCTTGACTATAGTGAACGCTCTAACCTTGGATCCCTCGCCAAGCGTAGCTCTGAGAAGGTAGTGGGACAAAGCGTTGTGATTCCCAACGGTCAAAATCTCAGCTTCAGCATTTTTAAGCCCAAGCTCAACCACAAAGGATTTTGCCCCTTTTTCAGAGAGGTCGTAGATTATTACTGGCACACTGACGTTTTCCACTTCAATACTTAGGTGATGGCTTATGAAAGCATTTTCCGAGAGGTGGGAGACTATCACGAGTGGCTCCGTGAGATCCTCCGTTATTTTAAGCCGATAAGCCTTTTTGAGGGCGTAAAAGTGGAAGCCCAGAATTCTCGACTCCTCCGGCTGGGAGAGGCCGAGCGTCCCCTCTGTGAGCTCAACTCCACCGGGCAGGTTGAAACTCGCCTCGCTTCCCGAAAAGGTAACGTGTCCCTTAACCGGAACCTCGCCCGCTTTCGCTTCCGTCGGGAGCTTTAGGGGAGAGTTTTCTTCAAAGAGCTTCCACTTCGTGTAGCTCCTTATCGTAGGACTATCCCCGTACTTCTGGTAGGTGAGCTTTTCAAGCGCTTCTGCAGTTATTGTAAGTGACATCATCCAACACCCCCAACCTCGCTGAACTCAAGCTCTATAACCTTCTTGAGCACCTCAACGTACTCAAAGGGAAGCCCCTCAAGGACCTCGCTGATGAAGCCCAGGACGATGAGGCTTTTAGCCTCTTCCTCCTTTATGCCCCTTGCGTTAAGGTAGAAGAGCTTATCCTCGCTGAGCCTTCCGGTAGTAGCTTCGTGGATTATGCTCGCTGATGGCTCATCGTTCTGGTTGTGCGGATAAGTGTAGGCCCTGCTTTCTTCATCGAGGATGAGCGAGTCACATGAAACCGTGGCAGTTGAGTTCTTTGCTCCCTTGGCTATCCTGACGAGACCGCGGTAGATGTTGGTTCCCCCGTTGGCGCTTATGCTCTTCGAGACTATCTTCGAGCTGGTATTTCTGCCCACATGGAAGCTCTTGGCTCCTGTGTCTTTGAGATATGGCCCGTTGCTGAGCGAGACGACGTACTGGGCCGTTCTTGCCCCATCGCCCTTCAGGACGCTCGAGGGATAGGTGTAGGTTATGTAACTCCCTATGCTGCCTTCTATCCACTCCACATAGGCGTTTTCCTCGATTATGGCGCGCTTGTTGTTGAAGTTTATCACGTTCCTGCTCCAGTTCTGTATGGTGGTGAACTTGACGGTGGCATTTTTGTGGGCGTATATCTCCACCATTCCGTCATGGAAGGAGAAGCCCTTGTACATCGGCGCGGAACAGCCTTCAATGAAGTGGACGTAGCTCCCTTCGTCCGCTACCAATAGGGTGTGCTCGAACTGGCCTTCCAAAGCCGAGCCGATGACGAAGAAGGCCTCTATCGGGAAAGGCACCCTAACCCCCTTCGGAATGTAGACGAAGGCTCCTCCGCTCCAGAGAGCGTGGTGTAGAGCGGAAAACTTGTGCTCGCCCGGCGGGAAAACCTTTCCGAAGTACCTCTTGACCAGGTCTGGATATTTTTTCACGGCCTCCTCCATGGGAAGCATTATGATGCCCTTCTTCTCGAACTCCTCCTTGAGCTGGGAGTAGACGCTCTCGCTGTCGAAAACAGCGGTTAAGCCCGATAAAAACTTCTTCTCTATCTCCGGGATGTTGAGCCTCTCGAAGGTCTTTCTTATGTTCTCCGGCAAATCATCCCAGTCCCTTACCTCCTTCTCAAGCTCGGGTTTGGTGTAAAGAATAAGGTTATCCAGATCGAGTTCCTCAATACCAACAACCCATCTGGGCATTGGAAGTTTTTCAAAAAGCTCCAAAGCCCTTAATCTATGCCTGAGCATCCACTCAGGTTCCTTTTTTATCCTCGAAAGCTCCTCCACCGTTTCTCGGCTTATCTTTCCCTTCAGCTCTATTTCCTTGGGGTAAGGAACGGCCGTTCCAAGAATCTCCTCAAGGGAGCCCGCCTTCAAGATTTCCTCAAGCTTTGAGTGCTCACTCATAGTCCCCCCACCGCCGCAAAGCCCTTCTCCTCTATCATCTTTACCAGCTCAACTCCACCCGAGACAACTATCTTTCCTTCCTTAATAACGTGAACCCTGCTGGGCTTAAGGTGCTCGAGGATTCTACCGTAGTGGGTTATCAAAAGAATCGACGTGCCTTCTTCGTGAAGTTTGTTTATAACGCTGGCTATCATTTTTAGAGAATCCACATCAACCCCGCTGTCGGGCTCGTCCAAGATAAGAAGCTTTGGCTTCACAAGGTACGCCTGGAGCATTTCAAGTTTTTTTCTCTCGCCTCCAGAAAATCCAACGTTCAAAAACCTTGAAAGTATTGATTCATCCAGTCCAAGTTCTTGAACAGCGTCAAAGATGAGTTCATAGGCCTTTATCTCCTCCAAGCCCTTGAGGTTCTTCAGAACCCTCTGCAAAAATTGAATAACCTTGACACCCTCAACCTCCACCGGATGCTGAAAGCTCAGAAAAATTCCCTTTTTGACCCTCTCTTCGGGAGGCATGTTGGTTATGTCCTCCCCCTCAAAGAGTATGCTACCGTCTACTACTTGATACCTTGGATGCCCTGCTATGGTCAAAGCCAGGGTGGATTTCCCACTCCCATTGGGCCCCATTACAACGTGAAGTTCTCCATCATCAACGGTGAGGGAGATGCCCTTTAAAATCTCCTTATCTTCCACTTTAACTCTAAGGTTATCCACTTTCAACATGACCATCACCGTCCATTATCGGCACATTTTTGTGTAAGAGAAAATGCTTTTAAAAGTTTTCTACACAAAAGTGAGTAATGAAAGCAGAATAACAAAAGAGGAAAGTTTAAAATTTCAGCCCTTTTGCTTAAAATTCCGGCCTCTGATAGACGGAGCGGAGCATGAGTTCTTCAACTCTAACATCGGGTGGGAGCTTCAACACACAGCGTAGGGCCTCGGCAACTTCTTCGGGCCTGCGAAGTGAGTATCAACTGCTCCCGGCCTCAGCTCAAGGAAGCGAACCTCGGGGGGTTCTCCATCTGGAAAGTCCGGACTAAAGCTCTCGCCGCCCACTTTGTGGCCCGCTATTGCCCTGCCTATTCCCCTCGACGCACCGGTAACAACTGCCACCTTCATAAAAACCACCATTTCTATGTTTTTCTGCGTAACGTTTAAAAGGGTTTAAGAAGGGAAAAGGAAAAGAAAAATCAAAGGAGCCTTTTCATAGCTTTGTACCCGAGTTCGAAGGCCTTCACGTTGATCTCCACGGCTTTCTCAGGCACGCTTGCCTTGACGGCCTCAAGCATCGTCTCCTTGTCTATTGGAAAGTCCGGAAGGGCCGTTAGAGCACCAACAAGAACAACGTTCTGAGCCAGGGAAGTTCCAGCTTCTTCAGCAAGTTTGAGAGCATCTATCTCGTAGAGCTTCGCACCGGATTTTCTGATGTTTTCCACTATCTCTCCATAAGTCACGTACCTGTCTATCTTGCCCTTGACAAAGCTTTCAGTCTCGTAGGGGTGGTGGATGAGGCGCGTGCTGGTTATCACAACCCCTCCGGGCTTGAGGAAGTAGATGTAGCGGAGCGCTTCCATCGGCTCGAGGGCTAAAATCACGTCAGCCTCACCGTAGGGGATGAGGGGCGAGAGGCCTTCGCCTATGCGCTGGTGGACTATAACGGAACCGCTCCTCTGGGAGAGACCATGGAGCTCCCCGCTCACCACGTGGATTCCCTTTCTGGCGCAGGCTTCCCCAACTATGTTGGACATGAGCACTATGCCCTGTCCTCCAACTCCGCAGTAGATGACGTTCATGGCTTCTCCCTCCTGAGCATTATCTGCTCCAGTTCGCGGTAATCTTCTATCGTCACGTAGGGCTTGTCCTCTCCCCCATAGAGGATGGCCGTCGAGTGGATTGCATTATGCGGACACAGCTGGGCGCAGACGCCACAGCCGACGCAGATCTCTGGCAAGATCTTCGCCTTTTTGTCCTCCTCGTCTATGACTATCGCCGGACAGCCGAAGTCCCTTATGCAGTTGTAGGCCCTCTCACAGGCCTCCTTGTCCACGAAGTAGGGGACTATCTTTCCTCCGGCCCTTCTGTATTCGCGGAAGTGGTAGAGGGCACAATCCCCTCTCGATATGACGACTGAGAGTCCGTCGTACTTTAAAGCCTCCCTCAGCTTGCCTATGTTCTTCCTCGCCTGGAAGGAATCTATGACGACTATCTTCTCCACTCCCAGGCCCCTCAAAACGCTCTCTATGTCTATGCGCTTTTCGTAGGGGTTCACCTTCTTCGGACTGCCGGGATGGGCCTGCTGGCCGGTCATGGCAGTAACGGCGTTGTCAAGGATTATAAGCGTCATCTTGGAATTGTTCCTGATGGCGTTCACTATTCCGGGCAAAGCAGCGTGGAAGAAGGTCGAATCGCCTACAAGCGCCACCACCCTCTCTTCAGCTGAGTGCTGCACCCCGTGGGCTATTCCAAGGGAAGCGCCCATCGCTAAGAGAGAGTCAGTCCAGCCGATGTGCTCGAGGGCAAGCATAGAGTAGCAGCCGATGTCGTTGGCGAGATAGTAGTTTTCGATGTTCCCCATGGCCCTCCTGAGCGCCCAGAAGGTCGCTCTATGCGGACAGCCGGCGCAGAAGGTGGGCATCCTCGGAGGAGCGAGCTTTGCGAGCTCCCACATTCTCTTGAAGTGCCCCTCGTAGTCAAAGGGGAGCTCCCTTCCGAGAACCTCGGCGAGAACCTTGATGACTATGGGCACGTTGTACTCCAGCATCTCAAGGAAGTGGCCGCTCTTCTTGCCGACTATCTCCAGCTTTGGATTCCTCTCCTTGGCAATCTGCCTCACGAAGCCCTCTATGTAGGGGAAAAGCTCTTCAACCACCACAACCTTTTCAAGCCCCTCTATGAAGTCTCCAATAAGCTTCTCCGGGATCGGATTGAGGACACCGAGCTTGAGGACGTACGCTTTTCCCCCGAGCTTCTGAAGGCTCTCGAGCACATAGGAATATGCCACGCCCGATGTTATTATGCCGATTCCCCTCGCTTCCCCCGGCTTTGCTTCCCTTACCCCCTCCCCATCGAAGTATTCCACGCGGTTGAACTCCAAAAACTCCGGGTCATCCCTAATCTTCGCTATCTTCTCCAGAAGCTCGGCCTTGAACTTCCTCGCGAGGGAGCCAACGGTCGCGTAGCTTTTCCGGTTTTCTTTCCACGAGAGCTTATTGAAGGGCGTCCTCTCAAGCTTCCCAGCCCTCACTATTCCGCTCTGGTGGTTTACCCTCGTCGTTGTCCTCACCAGAACGACGCTACTGTATTTCTCGCTCAGCTTGAAGGCCTTCTTTACCATCTCGTAGGCTTCCTGCGGGCTGGATGGTTCGAGCATTGGAAGGTAAGCCGTGTAGCCGAACCACCTTCCGTCCTGCTCCGACTGGGAGGAGTGGGCGTAGGGATCATCGGCTATAACCACAACGAGCCCGCCCTTGACGCCGGTGTAGGCAAGTGAATAGAGCGTGTCCGATGCCACGTTTCCGCCAACGCTCTTCATTGATGTGAACCCTCTAAGACCGACGAAAGCGGCTCCTGCCGCTGTCTCAAGGGCAACCTTCTCGTTGGCCGCTATTTCCACAGCGATGTCATCCCTGTAGCGGGAAACCCTCTCAAAGGTGTCTAAGATTTCTGTCTGCGGAGAACCGGGGTAAAAGGCCGCAACCTTCACGTCCGCCTCGAGGGCGGCTCTGACTATGGCCTCATTAGTTAGCATATAGCCCGCATGGGGCTCCTCTTTCAGAACCTCTTTCAGGGACATAGGAACACCGAAATAATTTAGACTTCAAACTATAAAGGTCTTTCTCAGAACAGAAATGGGTAAAAAGGTGCAGAAATGAAATCACTCACCCTGCATTAAAAGGGATGGAAGCTTCGGAGCCCTTGCGGCTAATTCCCTGTCGAGCATGAACACAATCTGTGGGGCGTCCTTGGCGAATTTTAGCTTGTCCAGTATTTTCTTTACGCTCGCCTCTTCCTCAACCTGCTCGTTGATGAACCACTCAAGAAAAGCCCTCGTTGGATAATCCTTCTCCTCCTCTGCCAGAGCTGCTAACTGATGGATGGACTTGCTTATGAACTGCTCGTGTTCATAAGCTGCCTCAAACGCCTCTATGGGGCTCCCCCATTCCCTTGGCGGCTTTGGGATCTCAGTAAGCTCAACTCTCCCGTTTCTGTCGTAAATGTAGTTGTAAAACCTCAGCACGTGGCCGAGCTCCTCTTCAGCCTGAGCTTTCATCCAGCTGGCAAAGCCCTCAAGGTTCAGATCGTCAAAATACGTTGCCATTGCAAAGTACAGATAGGCAGAATAAAGCTCTCTGTTTAGCTGCTCGTTCAGAGCCTTAAGCATTTTTTCACTCAACATGGCCATCACCACTATTTTTTGGACTTTAAGATATTTTAAGATATTGGTTCGAATTCATTCTTCCCCTGTCCATTACCCCCTATTCCCCAGACACTTGACGAATGCATCCCACACCTTGAAAGGCCCGGTAACGCAGATCATATAACAGTTGCAGTCAAACTTGACATCTGCGCATTCGAGCATGGTGCATACATTGGCCGGATCTTTGGGATCCATGCCATCAAGGGGAGCCAAACACGGGTGCAAATCACCCCATCCCGGCCGGGGGAGACTATTCCTGATGTCGCTCGCATAAGAGTTTATTGAAGCTCCAGTTACAACGGCATTGGTCTCGGGCATTGGAGGCCATGGAACGATGCATTGATACCTTTCTATGGCATCCCATATCAGATGGAAGTAGTAAGCAAAAACCACAGCAGGTCCAAAGTTTTTACTTTCAAGGCAGCACAACCTGCAGGTTTCACCCTCCACAACGCCAACCATAGCGGCTTTAAGTTTGCACAGCTCACACTCCTCCGGGGTAGTGTAGGTATTCAGGCTCATGGGTCCCGAAGGGTAAGTGTTTGCGTGCATTGTGCCAAGCGTTGTCTCGCCAAAACTTGCAGAAAAGCCGTTGTAACCGGGCCCATTTTTAAGGACGGCGTTAATTCCCGGGAAGAAGGGGACTGTTAAGTTCCTGTCCTCTGCTGTTGCAACCGTAAGGGACGTCGTTGAATTGCCTGATTTGAGGAGAACCTCATGGATACCATAATCAAGCTGGATATCAAGTCTTCCTTCCCCATCGGTCCTTCCGACTTCTTCGCCATCTACCAAAACGGTGATGTTGGCGCCATAAAGGCCCGGAGGAATAACCACAACGATTGAAAGGGTTAAGGGTTTTTCTTCTGAGACGGCTTCTCTTGGTTTTGGTACCGCAAAGTGTCCCGCTATTAAGATGAGTCCTATGAGTAACAAAACCAGCCCCCGCTTATCTTTCTTCATGTAGAAGGCAATCCCCACGGCTCCAGTTGTAACACCAAGAACCACGGGAAGAACAGCCCAGTCAAAAGTACCCAGTTTGGGTTCCGGGGTTTCAGTTGGAGAGTGGCTCCCGTTCTCCATCAAGAAGGAAAAGTAGCCATCCGAATCTGCCTAGACGGTTCTTCCTGAGATGTTCGCAGGTGCTCCGGGCACGTTTATTTTTCCATAAATGATCGTTCCATTTTCTACCCTAAGGGTCTTTTTCCAGACGAGTTTTGGCTTTAAATCACTTATGATCACTGTTTGATTCATGTAAACGTCCTCGCCATCAAAGTATACCGCCGTGATGTTGTATTCCCCGGCCAGAAAAGTCGCGTTCCATTCTATCCCTTCACCCCACCTGGCGAGCTTTTCGTTTATGTAGAGAAAGACCGGTCCCTGGAAGTACTCCCTTGGCGTCACCCATGCCCTTAGGGTTCCGTTCTCATAGACAAGGTGAACTTCTGGCCTCAGCTCTTCGAGGAGCACTAGCTTTCCGCCCGAGCCAACATATCCCCCGCCGAAGTCGTGCGTGAAGGCAACGCCCGGAAAGGTCGTGTAACCCTCAGGATAAGTCCTCTTCTCCACCCTCTCAAGTGTGGGCTTTATATCCATCTCACCGCGCTTAACTTTCAATGTTTTGGTAGGCCCCCCAAGGAGGATAACCTCCGCTCTCCCGGTTTCTTTTTTGAGGGCAGCCTCTCCAGTCCAAGTGACGTTCCCCGGGTTGAAGAGAACCAGATCCCAGTCCGAGTTCATCAGGAGAACGTAGTCTCCAAAGGGCTTAACGTGGAGGGGCCGGCCTATAATCTGGAGGAAGTGAAAAGTAGCGTTGTGAGGCTCGAACATCGCAACGCCCGTCATCTTACCCTCCATTATTGCCGTATAGATGGTGAGATTCTCATCAACGGTTATTCCATCTGGAACGAGAGTCGAATAGTTCCCGGGAAAGCGCCACAGGTAGAATGTCCCGTTATCTGGAAAGAGCAACCCCACGCCACCCTTGGGCTCATCTTTAAACTCAACGGTGAAGTATACTCTATCAAGGACTGGAAAGACGTCGTAGGCTTTGAAGGTCTCATTGGAAAGACGATAAAAGGTCATGATGCCGTTTTTAAGTATTCCAACTCCGCCGGTTCTGTTGATCATACCGGCAAAGTACGCGGTACCTCTTTTGGCATAGACGTGGATGAACTGCAAACCCGGGTATTCCCAAGCGTAGAGCGTGTCGTTGGCCGGATTTAAGGCCAGGGCAGGCCCCCAATCGGCCGCCATGTAAACTTTATCTCCAACCGAAAGGCCGTTGAGAAGGTAGGGCTGTTCCCAGTAGATGAAGTGGGTCTCATTGGTCTTGAGCCACACCCTCTCACCGTAGGTGCTGAAGTAAAGCCCATCGGGGGAGAGCCTGGGATGGAGTATTATCCCCCCAACGTCCCATAAAAATATTTTTCCGGAGGTTGCAAATGGGAGCGTTAACAAAAAGAGGAGCAAAGCACACAAGGATTTTTTAGGGCCAAAGAACTTCATTAACTGGGGCAAAGAAAGGTTCCCTAAACCATCCACAATTCCTCCTTTTGAAGTTATACGACCTGGAACAATATAAAGTTTGCTTTTCCAAAAAGGATGTTTTGGAAAGCAAACTTCTATCATAAATCAAGGGATACTACTCCTTTATAAACTTCTCAGATCACACCCTCTTTTTTCAGCTCTGCCCTTATTTTCTCGAACTCCTCAAGCTTCCCCTGTGTTACAACCCGCTCTGGCCTGAAGGGGCAGTCACAGTAAGGATACTCCAAAAAGGCATCATATGTTTTTATTTTCCGGGCTATGGAAACTATCTCCTCTTTGTCGAATCCTAAAAGGGGCCTATGAACTGGAAAGTCCACACTCATGGTCTCAAAGTAGAGATTAGTCAGGGTCTGCGATGCAACCTGGCCGAGGCTGTCACCGGTGACTATCCCAAGGGCGCCGTTCTCTTTTGCTATCTCAGCCGCTCTTCTCAGCATGGCCACCTTGCATACCACACAGGTCCATTCTCTTCTGTTAAGCTTATTTAATGCTATCACGTAAGGCTTGAGGATCTCGAAATGATTCTCTACGATCAGCTCTATGGGTTCCGGGGAATAATCGTTGAGAATCTCCACGACCTTCTCAACGACTTTTCTCGCATTCTTTCCTTGGTCAAAGTGAACCGCTATCACCTCAGCACCTCTCTTCAGCATTAGGAAAGCCGCCACTGGAGAATCTATCCCTCCACTCAAGAGAACCACAACTTTTCCCTGCGTTCCCACCGGTAGTCCTCCCACACCCCTAATCTTCTCAAAGAAAACGTAAGCTTTTCCGTTTATTATCTCTATTCCAATTGTAAGTTCTGGATTCTCAAGATCGACCTTCCATCCAAATTCCTTAACAACAAACGCTCCTATTTCCTTATTAACTTCCACAGAGGTCTTCAAGAACGTTTTGTCAAGCCTCTGGGTTTCAACTTTAAAGCTCCTTGGAGTGAGGCCTTTAAGGGCCTCTTTAAGATACTTGGGAACTTCCTCATAGGGCATGACCTTCGCCGGTGAGACTGAAACAACTCCCGGAACCTTGGCTATTATTTCGGCGGCATTATCCGGGGCATCAACGAGAATCCTGCCCCTTATTACCTCCGCTCTTCCCTCGATTCCCTTTCTTTTTAGGGCTTTCTCAATATTCCCGGCCAATTTTCTCTCAAATTCCCTTCTTTTTCCGCCTTTTACCGCTATCTCTCCGTATCTTACTATTATCACATCAACCACCCAGATACCTTGCAAAGAGGTTCTTCGCTTCTCTCTCCTCTTCAGCCCCCCTAATAACCATTCTTCCGCTTTTGAAGATCAGTATTTCATAATCCTCATCTTCAAATTGAATGAACTGCGAGGTTTTTAGATATTCAAGGCCGAGGTTTTCGAGCTGTTTTCCAAGCTCTTCAAGGTTAACATCCATTTTCTCCGGGGGCGTTACCTGGATTGAACCATCACATAGCCTCTCTATCTTTATACGCTTTTCTAAAAAGGTGAACTCCCCCCTTACACATGCCGGACAGTCCTCCCTTCTTGGCACCTCAACTTTTTCAAAGTCAAGCGTCTTTGTGTCGAAGAATATGAGCTCGCTTTTGACATCTTCCCCCAACAAAATCTTTGCCGCAAGAGCAACGGCTATTGAAGCTGCCAGCGGGGGAACATAGCTCATAATCCCAGCCATCGCACAGGTGGGCATAGGTCTTGAAGGCAGCTTGGGCATAAAACACCTGAAGCACGCTGTTTTACCAGGAATTATCGGCATTATGTTCCCATAGGTGGATAAAACCCCCACATATATCCAAGGCTTGCCGTTTTTTACTGCATAATCGTTTATAACCTGCCTTGTGTAGATGTTGTCGGTTCCATCTATTATCAGGTCAGCTTCGTCAAGAAGAGCAACTGTTGAGGGGTTCAAATCCTCAAAGTAACCTTTAACTCCAAACTTCTCCTTTAGCACATCCACCTTCGGCTTTCCTATGTCTTCCTTAGTGTATATTGTCCTGGGGAGGTCGCTTTCGTCCACAAAGTCCCTGTCTATGACGATTATCTCCCCCACACCGAGCTTATGAAGGAAGTAAACCTCCCAGCTTCCCAAAGCTCCAGCCCCAACGACCGCCACTTTGCTCTCGCCCAACTTTCTCTGACCCTCAATGCCTATAATGGGAAAGTGTCTCGAAAAGTCCATGCTACCTCACCGAAAAAAAGTATGAAAGATGCTTTATGAATTTAATCCTTTTCAAAATTAAAGCTCCCGGAGGAGTTTGTAAACCACCGAAAAGTCAAGCTCCTCCATGCCCCTTTCAAAGGCAAGCCTGTAGAGCTCCCTCACGGTAGCGTTGAGCGGGACTGCTTTCCTCGATGCCAAGGCCAGGTCGTAAGCGTAGGAGAGATCCTTAACGAGGTTCTTCACGGAGAAGTGGGTCGAGTAATCTTCACTGAGGAGCTTTGCCTTCTTCGCCTTCAGCACCACCGAGTTGCCGGCGCCGTTCTCAAGCACCTCTATAAGCTCTTCCTTCGGGATTCCGGCTTTTTCACCCAAAGCTACTGCCTCACCAAGGGCGGCCATGAAGGCTCCGAGCACAAAGTTGTTTATCAGCTTGAGCTTTGTGGCCTTCCCGGGCTTTTCAAAGTGGAATACCTTCTTCCCGAGCTTCTCAAGATAGGGACGGACTTTCTCAAAGGCTTCCCTCTCGCCGCTCACGAGGATCGTCAGCTGGCCGTTTCTCGCCGGAATGACGCTCCCGATGACGGGGCTTTCGAGGTAAAAGGCTCCCGCGTTTCTGTACATCTCGTGGAACTCTAAGACCTTCTCGTGGTGGTTCGTGGTGGTGTCCACTACTATCTTCCCGCTGAGATCTGCCTTTAAAAGCCTCTCCGAGACCTGCCTCACCGCTTCGCTGTCGTAGAGCGAGAGGAAGATCACGTCGCATTTCTCGGCAACTTCCTCAGGAGTTCTTGCGACGTTCTTGAAACCTTTGACCTTCTCTATCGTCCTGTTCCAGACGAGGAGCTCGTACTCCTCTGATAACCTCTCCGCCATGGCTCGACCTATATGACCCAGGCCAATCCATCCGATCATTGGCAATCGCCTAAAGGGGTTATTTTTCAAAATTCTTATAACCGTTACGTCAAAAATCTCAACGGTGGTAACATGGAGTTCTTTGAAGTCCTGAAAAGGAGGAGGAGCATAAGGCGTTTTCAGGACAAGCCCGTGCCGAGAGAGGTGATAGAAAAGCTCCTTGAAGCGGCATTCCTCTCGCCGAGCTCCTACAACAAGAGGCCGTGGCACTTCATCGTTGTTGATGATAAAGAGAAGCTTGAGGCCCTCTCAAGGGCAAAGCTCGGTGCCTCTGGCCTCAAAACGGCCCCGGTGGCGATAGTCGTCACAGCCGACGAGAGGAAAAGCGACGTATGGGTTGAAGACGCGAGCATAGTGGCAGAACACATCCACCTCGCCTCCTATGATTTAGGGTTAGGCTCCTTCTGGGTGCAGATAAGGAACAGGATGCATGACGGAACCAAAAGCGCCGAAGAGTACGTTAGGGAGCTTCTGGGCATTCCGGAGAACTACCGCGTGCTCTGCATCGTTGGAGTGGGCTATCCGGCTGAGAATAAGCCGCCCCACGGCGATGAAGTTTTCGAGTGGGAGAAGGTTAGTCACGATGAGTTTGGAAGGGGGTTCAGGTAGTTATTAAGGCCTTGAGCTCTTCTTTTAACTCCCTTATCCCTTTTTCAAGCTCTTTCTTGACGATAGTCTTTTTCAGGAGCGCTTTATCACCGTAGAGCTCCTCCATCTGCTCGAGGCACTTCCCCGCCCTTCCGGCGCAGGTTGCGAAGAATACCGCGCCTTTGATCCGCTCCCTGTTCCTCAGGAGGTATGTTTTTATGGCGG
Organism: Thermococcus sp. 2319x1; assembly: GCF_001484685.1. NCBI lineage: Archaea > Methanobacteriati > Methanobacteriota > Thermococci > Thermococcales > Thermococcaceae > Thermococcus > Thermococcus sp. 2319x1. The sequence continues at coordinate 1,520,038 of NZ_CP012200.1, forward strand.
GTGTAATCCTTCCATTCCATACAGGGGTTCCCACAATCACGAGGTCGTATTTTGACGGGTCCTTCGTGAACTCTATCTCCGTTGTCTTCCCCCTCGTGGCATCGTAGCCGGCTCTCAGGAATCCGATGATGCCCCTGCGGGACTTCTTATCAATTACCTCGTCAACGTCGGCGTTAAGGGCTTTAGCAAGCTCCTCCGCCACTCTCTTCGTCGTTCCACTCCGGGAGTAGAAGACGACGAGCGTTTTCATAACACCACCCCTTTAATTTCACCGGCAAGGTTAATAGAGTTTTCTTTTCTTAAGAGCGAAGGAAGGAAAGAACAAGCACCGTAGCCACCGTGGAAAGGAGAAAGTAGGGCAGAGAGTACTTCTGGAAGTCCCTTATACTCACCCCCGCTATTCTAACGGCTATCAGGTTTGCAAGCGAGCCCACGATTACCCCATTCCCCCCAAGGTTCACGCCGAGGGCAAGAGAAAGCCACTCGGGTTCCTGGGGGAGCAGGAGAACAGTTGCCGGGACGTTGCTGATAACCTGACTTATGCCGGCTGAGAGGAGCATGAGTTCAATCCCTCCCCTGGGGAAGGAGAGTCCACTCTCTGAGAGCAGGATGGACAACTCCCGGAAATCCACGAAGATGAGGGCAAACGTGAGTATTAGCGCCCAGTCGAAGTTGAAGAAAGCCCTCCTTCCAAAAAGGAAAAGGATCAAGAGTGTGAGGGCAAGCCCAGCATACTGCAGGTGGAGCTCCGCAAGGAGGACGTTGAGGGCGAGGAGGCCTACCGATACGACAAGGAGGGGTTTATCGACGTGCATTGTGAGCTCCTTCCGGGTTTCAAAAGGCCTCTTTTTGACTATCAGGACATAGGGGAGGAGGAGAACCAGCCAGAACACCACAAAGGGGGCCATGGAGAACACAAACTCGAAAAATCCAAGCCGGTAAGCCTGCCAGATGATGACGTTCTGGGGGTTGCCTATTGGGGTGAGGGACGAACCGACGTTGGCTGCTATGGCAGAGAGGGCCGTGGCCTTGGCAACGCTCACTCCGGAGAGCCTCGCCGTCATGGCCACTATCGGCACGAAGACGAACATCGCAGTGTCGTTCATTATGATGGCCGAGGAAGTTGCTATAACGGGGATAAAGACCATGAGGAGCCTCCTCTCAGAGCCCCCCGAGAGCTTCAGGGCCTTCAGAGAGGCCCATTCAAAAGCTCCGGAAAGCTCAATGGCCTTGCTTGTGAGGAACAGGGCCGTTATGAAGGCCAGGCTCCTCCAGTCGATAAAACGGGGCGTGTTCGATAGGAGAGAGTGGTCCACGATGGAAAGGATGGCGTAAAGGGCTACAAGGAGCGAGAGGAACCACTCGCGTTTGATGACTTCCGTGAGCTTCCCCATGGTATCACCTAAGCGCTGATGGAGAATGGGGTTTATAAGTTTGGGGTCACGGTTGCAGTGATGCTCAAGAAACGCTTTTAACTCAAAGTTTCAATTGAAACTCACGCAGAAAAGCGAAAGACCCTGTGACCTAGTTTAGGAGCTCTACTGGCTCATACGAAAGGCCTTTGAGGAAGACTTGAGAGAATCGGATAACCTTCTTGGAGTTTAAGGCCCCCATGAGGGTCTCAAAAGCGACCGCCTCAAAGGTTCTCCTCTCCCCTGAAAATAAAGGCATTGTTGAGAAACAGGGGAAGACCTACCGGGTAATTTCGGAACGATGACATCTGCAATGTTTCAGGGCACGGGGGAGGGCGGGAAGTCCCCAATCCTCACCATATTCAGGAAGCTCGTGAGGCGGGCTTTGCTTACGTCTTCGTCCACTACACTTCCCCGGCCTCAAAGGGGTGCGGGCCGGAATAGTGATCAGGAACATGGTGGCGGCTATCACCGGCTTCCTGTGGGGGTGGACAAGGATAGGGGCTTTAAAAAGGAATTCCGCTCTCCAAAACAGGTGAAAAGCCGTTGCATGGGGCAAAGATACGCTCAGAACACCAGCTCTTTTTCTCCTTCCACTATGCCGAGTTCGTCATCGTAATCCACTTCAATACCGAAAACTCCAAAGCGCTCGTAGAGGTCTTCGGAAAAGAGTCTCGCCTGGTTTAACACCCATATCGGCACGTTCACCGTCTTCTCAACGACGAACACCGTAGCTTTTAGCTTCTCCTCATCGCTCAGTTCTTCCCATCCAGAGGCGTACTCAAGAGCAATATCCAGGAAGGGCCTTGGAATGGCGGGAAGGCTAATGAAGGTATCCCTCGTGCTCAGCCAGTCCTCGCTTCCCTTCCACCTCGAGAGCGTCTTCAAAGTTTTCCTCCTCAACCAGTGCTGGTTGATGGCTTTCTCAAAGCCACCCCACACCTCTTCGTAGAACTTGTCGTTAAGCCTGAGAAGGTGGAGCTCACTCTTAACTCCTTCAAGCTCTCCCAAAAGATTGACGCTCGCCTCGAAGCTCTTTTTGTCGTAGGGAAGATAAGCTTTATCCCCCTCCGGTTCGAATACGAAGGCCCGGCCCCTCTTAAACCCCCTCCTGTTCACCCTTCCAAAGCGCTGGACGAGGGCATCAATCGGGGCAGCTTCGGTGTAGAGGACATCGTAATCAATGTCCAGCGAAACCTCCACAACCTGCGTGGCCACGAGGATGCCCCCCTCAATCCCCTCAACGAGCTCCATCTTCCTCCTCTTATCCTCATTGGTGAAGCGGGAGTGGAAGAGGTAAACGTCTTCCCTCTTCCTTTTCAGCTCGATGTAGAGCTCTCTCGCCCTCGTGACGGTGTTGGCCACGACGAGCACTTTTCCTCCCGCCTTGGCAATTTCGTCCACAGCGTTGAGGAGGGGCTCATCCCTCACACTTACCTCGACCCTCTTCCTTGAGGAATACCTCTCCTCCACCTTCTCGAAGGGGATGAGCGGCTTGAGGGACCTTTTCTCAAGCTCCTCCGCGAGGAGAGAAGGCAGAGTAGCCGACATAACCGTTACCTCTGCTCCGAGGTGTTGCCCCGCGTATTCAATTCCGTCCAGGATAAGGGAGAGGGTGTAGGGGCTGTAGGCGTGGATTTCATCTATTATCCAGTGCGCCCCCCTCAGGGCGAACTCCCTGACAGAAAAGCGGGGGTAGTTGAGGAAAGCGAGGAGTAACTGGTCGACCGTTGAAATGAAGACCGGCCTCATGGCGTAGCGGTGTAAAAGCTTCTCATCCAGCGCCCCCCTATGGTAGAGGCTCAGGAACAGCAGGCTGTGGGCGAAGGAAACTTTCTCCCCGAACATCATTTCGAAGCGCCTTCTCATTGCTTCGGTGGTCGTTATGGTCGGGAGGGAGTAGACGAGCTTGACTGCACCATCGGGGGTCGCCAAAAGGCTCGTCTCGGTCTTTCCATCGCCCGTCGGCAGTCTGAAGTAGCCCGTTCTGCCTACCCATAAAGTGTGTGTAGGGTGTTAATTTCGTAACGGGCAGGCTTCCAGCCTCCCAACTTCATTGGCTGGCTTTCGGGGGGAACGGAAACTCCCCACATCTTCAGGGCTTTCAAACGAATATTCCAACTCCCAACAACATCCCTATCAGCCTCAAAACCACACTTACACTTCAAAACCCTGCACCCATTCGGGCTTAGTTTCTCCCCACATATCGGGCACAGGGACGAAGTGAAGGCAGGATTAACAAAAACAACCTTTATTCCTCTTAATTTAGCCTTATACTCGATAATACTCTGAAGTTTTCTGAAACTCCACCTGTGCAAACGACCATTCATTTCAGCCGAATACCTTATTGAATCCCTGATTTCCGTTAAATCCTCAAGAGCAATTCCGCCGTATTTCTCCGCCAACTCGACAATTTTGTTGGCTAATTTGTGATACAAATCATTCAGCCTGTTTCTCTCCCTCTCACCGTACTTTTCGAGAAGCTCCTTCCTCTTTCTTCCAGCCCTCATCTTTTTCTGAATCCTCCGCCTCTTTACAAAATAACCCGTCCTAATCTCCCGCTCATGAGTGATAATCTGAACAAACCCGCCATTTGGAAGACTGAGCGTGACATTGTTCTCATTCAAATCCACACCAACAAAGGTTTCAGGCTCTCCAACTTCAACCTCCTTTGAGAAAACAACGTTAATGAAGACTCCTTTTGGCGTTTTAACCAGCCAGGCCTGCCCAACCCTCCAACTCTTAAACTTCTCATGATATTTTGCAGGGTAAAACTTCAAGGGAATTCTCCCGCCCGGAGCGGAGAGTTTTATCACTCCGGCCTCAAGATCGAGTTTGAACAAGTGGTCATCAAGCATTATCACATCTTTCTTAAAAACGGGCTTTTTCCATTGGCTTTGCCCTTCCGCTTCCTCTTCCTGTAGCTCTTGTAAATTGATGTAGCCATCTGACAAGCCGTGTAAAGATAATGGCTTGGCAATTGCGGGTATTTCCCCCTTAACTCCTTGTAAGTCTCCTCTCTCAGCCGGTAAAAGCTGGTGATGTTATTCTCATAAGCATAAGTTAGGAGAAAGTTTACAATCTCACGGTAAAGGGAGAAGAGGTCATCTAACCCCTCTGGTGGGTTTTTGAGTTTGAATTTTGCCGTGAGTTTAATTGTTTCGGAGGGCATTCTTTACCGCCTCGATGAGGCGTTTTGTCTTGTGTGAACGCATTCCGTAAAGCTTTCCAGCAAAGGAAGTTACTATGGCTATTAAATCCTCAACGAGTTCTTTTTCTGTTTTTTCCTCATCATCAAAGATGGCTTCTATTTCAACGCCGTGAGAGTTGAAGTAGTTTTCAAGGTATTTGAAGCCAAAACGTGTAAGCCTATCCTTGTAGGTTATCACGACTTTGCCAACTTCCCCGCTCTCCACAAGTTTGAAGAGTTGTTTTAAGCCTTTCCTGTTCTCGTTCAAGCCTGATGAGATGTCGGTTATGATTTTGATGACTTGGTAGCCTTTTGAGGAGCAGTAGTTCTTGAGGTGTTCAACTTGTCTCTCTAAGTCTTCTTTCTGGTCTCTGCTTGAGACTCTTGCGTAGATGACAACTTTTTCAAGGGTTTTACCCTCAAGAAGTCTTTTAATTTCACTTTCTGGAATGCGGTATTCTCTCCCAACCCGATAAGCCTTAATCTCACCAGATTTAATTTTCCTGATGAGTGTTGGTTTGCTTATGCCTAAGAGTTCTGACGCCCTCCCTGTCCGATAAAGCCTCATACCACACCTCACCAAAACAAATTATGAAACAAAAATACTTAAATTTTACGCTTTTAACTATCTACAAACCAGCCCCTCCTCTCGAGCATGCCAATCTGGGTTATGTAGACGGGCCTCTTCATATCACCACCGCACGACTACGTTCTACGGAAACCGGTTGATACTAGACAAAAAGCCATATTTCGGGCATAGACAACAAATCAGCTTTCCACACGACTACGTTCTACGGAAACTTGATGTTCCCAATGTGCAAGGGAGGATAGTTTGGGTCTTTCCACACGACTACGTTCTACGGAAACCTGAAAAGAAGAGCTCAAAAGTACCTCGTAGTCATAGACGAAAACTTTCCACACGACTACGTTCTACGGAAACTGTAAAAACATCGTAATACAAGACCATGGATGGCATTACGTTGTCTTTCCACACGACTACGTCCTACGGAAACTCAATAGAAATAATGGACGACAAGTCCAGATATGTGTACAACTTTCCACACGACTACGTTCTACGGAAACATAGCACATGGTATCCTTCACAAACACAGAGAGATCTTTCCACACGACTACGTTCTACGGAAACGAACGTCTAGTTTCCCAATCCCCACATCGGACAGCATGCCTTTCCACACGACTACGTTCTACGGAAACATTACAATATCTCATAGGAGTTGCAGAAGAATATTACGGCTTTCCACACGACTACGTCCTACGGAAACGCGGAAACAGATACCGGGTCGCTTAATATCAGAGATGAATCGTTCTTTCCACACGACTACGTCCTACGGAAACCCGGTCTTCAGCTATTCAAGAAGAATTAGCCAAGAGGTCGCTTTCCACACGACTACGTCCTACGGAAACTTTTCACTTTTCCTTCGAGGATTTCACTAAGTTGTTCATCTGCTTTCCACACGACTACGTCCTACGGAAACCTGAATATCACCGGAAGAGTTCTCTTTCTCTTCTTGCCTACCTCTTTCCACACGATTACGTTCTACGGAAACTTAAACAACTTTGAAACTTATAAGTTTTGTTAAACAACTACATGCTTTCCACACGACTACGTCCTACGGAAACCGGGCATGCACAACAACTGAAGAGTGCCAAAAAGGTAGAATACGTCTTTCCACACGACTACGTTCTACGGAAACAAGTACATAGAAGAATATAGACAAGAATACTGGTGGACCTTTCCACACGACCACGTTCTACGGAAACAGAATTAGCAGAAACGCTAGGGTACACCGTGTTGTTCGACTTTCCACACGACTACGTCCTACGGAAACACGGAAAAAACGATCACTCCCACCGAGTTGACGATATACTCTTTCCACACGACTACGTTCTACGGAAACGTCACCGCAACGCCAGGTCGCCTTGACGACACAGTCGCTTTCCACACGACTACGTTCTACGGAAACGATGTTCGGGGTGGGGAAGAGTGCTGGGAAGCGGGGATCTTTTCACACGACTACGTTCTACGGAAACTTTGAGAACATAAGTAGTCCTATGGATGACGTAAGGCTATACTTTCCACACGACTACGTTCTACGGAAACGAGTTTCCCGAAAGCTCAAGCAGTGAGCTAATAGAACTCTTCTTTCCACACGACTACGTTCTACGGAAACCCGCTCTTATCACTCCAAGCGCAACGGTGAGCGGGAGCACGACTTTCCACACGACTACGTTCTACGGAAACACAGCCTCGTTTGGGAAATGTCGGGCCAGCTGAAGCCTTTCCACACGACTACGTTCTACGGAAACTCAAATTCGAAATCCACGAAACTAACAGGGTTTTCATCTTTCCACACGACTACGTTCTACGGAAACAGTCGCATTCATTGTGTTTCCATAGCCCTTCTCCACCTGCTTTCCACACGACTACGTTCTACGGAAACTTGGCCGATAACACCGAGGAAAAAATTAAAGAACGCTTAACTTTCCACACGACTACGTCCTACGGAAACCCACGTTTATGTCCAGATCCGAGTTGAACCAATCCTCTTTCCACACGACTACGTTCTACGGAAACCCCTATGGTTTTTTCAATTATATTATAGAATTCAACCTTTACTTTCCACACGACTACGTTCTACGGAAACAAGCACGAAGGATGGTACTTCGATTAGCTTTAAGGTGTTCTCCTTTCCACACGAGTACGTTCTACGGAAACTGGTGATATGGTGGGAGATTGCCGGAGCGACGGTTAGAGACATCTTTCCACACGACTACGTTCTACGGAAACACTCGGTTTCCTTGCGGTGCAGTCCATGGCGCTTGAAGAAGTCTTTCCACACGACTACGTTCTACGGAAACGGGGGGAAAACTGGCTTACATTAGATATCGATGTCTACAAAACTTTCCACACGACTACGTTCTACGGAAACATGGTGGTGATGCCTGCAAGGTGGTGTCCATGGTGCCTGCTTTCCACACGACTACGTTCTACGGAAACTCGTAGGCAGAGTCCCCATGTAACTGTTCATCAGCTTTGCCTTTCCACACGACTACGTCCTACGGAAACCGGGGAAGAGCAGTCGTATATTGAACAAATAGGTGGTGTATACAGCTTTCCACACGACTACGTCCTACGGAAACTTGTAAAACAGTTAGTTAAAGAGTATGAGGAAGAGGTTAACTTTCCACACGACTACGTTCTACGGAAACATGAAAGCCTCGAGGCACGTTGTGAGGGCCTTCTACTCCTCTTTCCACACGAATACGTCCTACGGAAACTGATCTCTTAGAACCACGTCAAATTGAACAAATAAGCGACTTTCCACACGACTACGTCCTACGGAAACATGGTCTTTGAATCATCCACTGGGCGAAAAAGTGTTCTACTTTCCACACGACCACGTTCTACGGAAACATTAAGTTCGAGGTTCACGAAACCAACCGAGCCTTCAGGCTTTCCACACGACCACGTTCTACGGAAACAGGTAAGTGTGGGTATAGGTAGTGTGTGTGCGTAAGGCTTTCCACACGACCACGTTCTACGGAAACTTCCCGCACCGGATATGCCACTGTAAACGGCTTTTGGTATTTCTTTCCACACGACCACGTTCTACGGAAACGTTTAGTGCCTTCTTCTCAAGCTGTTTTATGTACGCTTCTTCTTTCCACACGACCACGTTCTACGGAAACTGGTTCCAAGATCAACGCAAACAGGCTTGCTGAGTACGCTTTCCACACGACCACGTTCTACGGAAACATGCTTTGAGTATCTGCACGATCCTGTACGTTGCATAGACGACTTTCCACACGACCACGTTCTACGGAAACAACGAGATCCAGGCTCGTTATTTACAACGGAAGGAGGGCTTTCCACACGACCACGTTCTACGGAAACCCTCGACTTTTTTCCCCGGATGCCTAAATGGAATAACGTAAGAACTCCTATTTAAACCTTGCCCCGAAAACCCATGGCACTGCAGCCCATTTATAAACCTGACGCAAAAATAGAGCACCTACGAAAATGCTTGAAATTACCTACAAAAGCTTTTGGTCGGTTAAAAATTGCCCTCCAAAAATCGAAACCCTACTCAATAAATTTGGGCCTGAAAAAACAATTAAAAACAAAATCCGGCTGCAGATATGGCTTTTCAACCCTCCAAAATCCCGGAATTCAGGGCCGTTTTCACGTCTGGAACCTTTCACGCCTTTTCTGCAAAACGTGTCCATCCGGCGAATCCTTACCACCGGCGTGGTAAACGGAAAACGAAAACATTTTTGGCCGTTATAAATCCGGCTTTGAACCTGGAAAACAGTTCAAATCAAAAACGAAAGGTGAGCGGGGAAGAAAACATAAACTCAGAACACGAAAACCGGCTCCTTGTCAAAGAGTAGCACGCTCACCGGGCTGGCCAGCTCTACGAAGCCGCCTGCGAAGGCGATGACCCTCTGGTAGATTGCCCTCCTGCTCTTCCCGCTGTAGGTGAAATTAACGGGCATCCTGTACTCCCTCGGCGTCAGGTTGTTCCTCCTCATGACGAGGAACCTCGCGCCCCTGGCGTACTCCTCAGCCGGGATGATGCTCTTCAGCGTGCTCTCCTCGCCTTCCTCAACATCAACGAGCCCCACCCACTCCCTTTTTGCTGGATAGAGAAGGCTCTCGCTGTCCCCTATGTAGGGGGTAAAGACCGGGTCGCGGAGGGCATCGTAGGCCCTCTCGACCAGCTCTTCGTCGCCGGCGAAGAACATCCTGTAGTAAGGCCTGTGGTAGAGCACCTTCGTTATTGGGTAGATGGGGGCATTGGCATTCTTGAATATGGCTGCGGTCTCCTCCACCCTGGCACCGGGGTCTTCGACTATTACTCCGTACTTAAGCTCTTCGAGTAGCCTTATGAAGCCCTCCTCGGGCAGACCCATGGCTCCCGCTATCATGCCTATCGCCGTGGTCCTCGGTGGAAAGGGGTAGCTGTCGAGGAGGAGGGAATTGTAGGGAATCCTGAAGTGCGCCTGCAGGGGCTTTACTTCCACGACGAGGCCAAGCACTTCACCCACCGAGCTCAATATTTTGTATCCTCTCCCTCAGCTCCCTCATGCTGAGAACCTCTACCTTCTTCATCCCCTCAAAGGCCTTCTTCAGCTCCTCAACGTTGGCGAAACGGTTTTCGAAGAGGCCGACGTAGAGCTTCTCTATGTTGTCCTCGAACGTCTCAATCGTTTCCTTGAGGAGGTCAACATCGAGGACGAGCTTTCCGTCAACGTAGCCGGGCTTAACGCGGAGGGCATCTCCAATGACGGGTATCTTGCGCTTCAGCAGGGCAACCACCATTACCTCGGGGTAGACCTTCGTGAAGAAGTTGCTCAGCTTGGCTCCACCGTGGTACTGCATTATCGCCTCAAGCAGGGCCTTCAGGCGTCTCTCCCTCTCCTCCTTCGGGAGGAGGTAGAGTGTAACATCCTTCCCAGTGATGTCCCTCTCCTTTTTAGCCTCATGAACACCATCAATATTTAACCTCCAAATTTTTTCCTTCAATCATCATCTTTGCTATTGCAAATGAAGCTCCAAAATCCATTAACTCATACTCTACTATTTCATCAATCAAATCAACAAGACTTTTTCTATCCTTATTGTAATACAAATCATTTAATACAACAACCAACTCCACCCTATTATTCTCCCAATCAATAACTTTCTTCAAAATCTTAAACCCACGTATATTTAACTCTTCCTCATATTCTTTACTGTTAAAAACAAACAGCATATCTCCACATTCAACGCACCTATACTCAATCACTCCAAATACTTCAACTTCTTCGCTACTCTTCCCTTTTACAATATCAAACCTAAACAATGTTGCCTCATTACCGTCTACTCTTTTATCAATCTTAACAGCCTGCTTAATCTCATATCTTTTCATCTTAAACACCCTTATCACCTCCTTTTTATTTTTATTCCAAAGTCGAGATACTTATCTGTTGCCGTCCAAACACCATTTACCTTAAGCTTAAGCCTGCCATCCGCATCTATGTCATAATCATCAATCTTGCCCTTCTCAATCAATTCATCTAAGAAATCAACTGCTTCCTCGACATTTTGTGGAACATTTTGCTTAACCCACTCAACAACATTCTCGTCACTCATTGCCTTTTTGACAAACTCTTTCTTCTTCTGCTCCCTCTCCTTTTCTCTCTCCGTAAAACTGCTTGGAACCGTAAACGAGGTAAACTTTGACGGTTTTTCCGACCTCCACGGTCTCCTTCAGTAATCTCCTGTTCTTGAGGAACTTGACGAACTCGTGAAGAACTGCAAAAAAGGCCTCGTTGGGGTGGTATCTGCTCAGGCTCAGGTTAACACTGAAGTAATACCGCCTCTTTCCATTCCTTGTCTCGGCCGTAACCCTGAAGCTTTCCCTCCAGAAGTCGTCCTTGAAGGTTCTTTTGAAGCGCTTCAGCTCTCTCTCTGGGGCGTCGAAGAAGAAGCGGAGCGTGGAATCTCCAACCGGGACGGTGTAGAGGTAGGCCATTGCGGAGTAGAGCTTGAATGCGTGTTCCAGGCAGAAGTGAAGCCTCGTGGCATCGCTAACAACGGAGTCTATCTTCCTCTCGAAGGGAAAGATGAACGCCTTATTTTGAACCACTTTGGTTTCTCTTCCGCAGATAGAGCACGTCCCCCTTTTCCCATCCGTGAGTCCCCCAAGGATATCCTTGGTTTTGCTCGAAAGCTCGAAACCAAAGACTTTCAACAGGGCCAGGGCATCTTCGTCCGAATCGACGGGAGCGCCGTTGGCCATCTCCACGACGGGCCTTAGATAGGCCTCTTCAATGACCTCCGGAGTTATTTCCCCTATTTCCTCCTCCCCGAGGAAGAGCTCGCCGTTTTTGAGATAGGCATCTATCATTTCCCCTCCCCCAGGGCCCTTGATACCATGGCCTCTATCTCTTTCTTTGCATCGGGTGAGTACCTCAGGAAGGTGTGTAACCGCGCCTCCCTAATGGCATCCCCAACGTCCCATTCTTCCATTCTGACCTCCGTCGAGTTTGCCTCAAGGCCGGCGTGAGCGAAGAAGTTTCGAGGGGTTATGCTGGCGTTGGCCTCGTCAAACCTGTAGAATTCCCTCAGGAGCGTCCACCCCGGGAACTGGCCGGAGGAGGCATATTCCGCCGCTTTCTCCTCCACTTTGTGCAGTTCCACGTTGACCCTTTCCCTTATGGAGCCTCTGAAGAGGGAGTTCGAGAGTTCGTAAAGGGCATCAACACTCGGCGGAAGTTCCGGCCTGAGACCTTCGAGGACCTTCACCTGGAAGAGGAGCTTCACCAGTGTGCCGAAGCCGGTTCCAAGGGCCAGCTTTCTCTCCACGCGCTTTTCCGAAACCTCCACGTTTTCCTCCCAGGTTCTCAGGAGCTCTTCAACGGCCTCTTCTATGGCTCCCCCATCCGGGAAGTTCTCAGCGAAGAGGAGGGGCAGACCAAAGACCACCGAGCCGATCCAGGCGTCTATTTTTCTCTTTTTATCCCTTATAATATCAAAGGTCTTCAGCTTTCTCTTGAGCTCTCCAAGTACCTTCTTTTCGATGGAGTAAGGAACGAGGTAATTGCTGAGATCGGGCAGGGGTTCCGAGAGGGGAAGGGGCTCCACGTAAACGTCCTCTATGACGTTTATGCCCAGCTCCCTCGTTATCCCCGGAACGAACGGGTCGGAGTTGTAAGCTAAGAAGCGGGTTCTGTTCAGGAGCGCCCGTATGCCGAGGAGCTCGCGGAGGGCCCTGTGAATGAGGAACGTTACGTAGTTGAGGCCGTGGGTGATGTCAAAGTGGACCTCAAGCTCTCCCTTTGGAGGGATTATCTGGGAGAGGCGGTAGAGGACGTAGTGGTAGGTGTCGAGGGCGCTCCCGGAGAACGTGCCGTTGGAGAAGCTTCCGATTCCCGGCACTATTAAAACGTCCACTTCCCTCCCGGTTCCGATCTCCTCGAGGAATTCCTCAACTTTGCCGCGTATGCTCTCCCTGAGGGCTTCGAGAGAGGTAAAATCAACCCCGAGGGTCTCGGGGAGGACTATGACGCTCCAGTCCGGCTCTATGACCCTCTGGAGTATTGGAAGGGTTGACTTGTTCGCGAGCCTCACATTCCCAAACCGGTATTTGGTCTCCGTCCACCTCTCGAAGGCGCCCCAGGAGGCTATGAGGAGCTTCATTCCACCTTCACCCATCCCATGGGCATTCCATCGGCAACCCTGCGCGTCTTGGGGAAGTCTCTGGAAACGCCCCTGCCTCCGGGCTTTCTGCCCAGTCCGAGCTCCCTCCGTGTGCTTTCCCATTTCTTCTCCTTTCTGAGGAGTATTCCAACTGTAGTCGATATCCAGCCGCTTCCCCAGCCGAGGCGGAGCTTTCTGCCCTCGGGAAGGGTTCTATAGAAGGAGCTGACGCTGGTCCTATAGGGCCCATGCTTGTGAATTTCATCCAGTTCCGCCTTTATTACCTCACCGTAGAACTCGTCCACGGCCTTCCAGATGAAGTCTTCGAAGACCTCTTCCGGCTTTCCATAGTTGTTAAGGCACTCCCAGAGGAGGCCGTTAAAGTGGTTTCCGTTTAATCTCAGGGTCTCCCCGTCCACGGCCAGCTCGAACTCCACCGTAGTTTCTGGTTTTAGGGCCTCGACCCAGGTGGGAATCTTAACGTCCGCCCCTACTATGTTAACGCGGTAGACCGCGAGGTGCTTTTTTCCGATGGGTTCAGAGTCCCTAACCACAAGGGCGCGCATGGGGTCGCGCTTTGGCTCGTACCTCACGCCGGGCTCCATGCCAAAGACTATCGCCTCAAGGAGGTCGTCGGCGCTCTTTGTGTCGAACCTTTTCTCCTCTTCGAGCCGTGAGTTGATGTAGTTGAGGTAGTATTCAACCAGATGCGTGTTCCATCCAACGGAGTTTTTCAGTTTTTCAATGTTTTTCCGTTGCTCATTGTTGGCACTTCTCGCAACGCTGCTGAGCACGTCCATGACAGTTGCAGTATCTCCGCACTCCTTCAAAACCCTGTAGAACACCGCGGTTCTTATTGCTCCCTTGATGGACGAGCCCGGGATGTAGGGCTTTCCATTGGATTTTATGAAGTTCTTTATCCTCATGCTCTCCCTGCCAGCTTCTCCGATGAGGGGGAGCGTGTATAGGGTGTAGTCCTTCACGTTGAGGTTGAGGGAATCTATGTAGCCCTTGAAGACGTAGCTGTTGCCGGGAGGGTCCTTCAAGAGGGTTAGAATTTCTTTAAGCGGTATCCCGAGGTTGAGGAGATCCTCCGTGAGCTTTCTGGTGTCGAGGACGAATATCATGCCATCACCGGGATAAATGTCAACGCTTGTGATCTCGCTTCCGTCCCCTATGTGGAGGGGAAAGAGAACTGTAAGCCTCATGGCAATCCCTCCGGGAGCTTAGCTGGAAGGGGAAAACTCAGACCGTAGACGTAGATTCCTTTTCCTCCAACGGTGAGAGTTTCTATCTTCCCGGAGTCGTTGCCGATTATTGAGCCCTCCTCAATGAAGCTAAGCTTTGGCTTCCTGCCCCAGGGGCTCCAGCCACCCTTGCGGAAAAGCCTCCAGAGGAGGGGAGTTTCCGAGGGGAGCGTGTTGGAAAGCGTAACGAAGGCCTCCCCCCTGGGGACACTTATCTCCACGTCCTCAACCTCGATGTCGAACAGGCCGTATCCCCACGTTCCTTTTCCCCCTATGCCCGTATCACCCAGGTAGCGAAGCGCCGGGAGGATGTAGCCCTTGAGCGTTTCCCCGTCGCCCTGATAGAGGAAGTAGATTCCCGTGTTCGGTTTGAAGCGGATTTCCTCCCAGAAGTAGAGGGCGGAGTTGCTTGTTACCCTGTCGAGGGCCACCCTGGGGAGCTCAACCCTCTTGAAGGGGAGCTCGGCGTACGTAAACTGCTCGAGCCTCAGGGCCTTCTCGAACTCTCCCAGGGAAAGGTACTTCGCGCTCTTTAGCCTCTTGAAGTTAGGAATCCCTTTGATCTTCTCTTCGGGAAGTGTGGAAAGCCAGTATTCAGCGCTCAGAGGCTTCGGGAGGAAGAGCTTTTCTCCTTCGTAGGGAAAGGCCGAGCTTATCCTTGCTCCCCTCTGGAACCGCTCTGCAAACTCGTCGATTGCCTCTTTTCCATAGAGTACCCCAACGGCCGTGGCCATTGCCCCAAATAGCGTGTCAGCGTGGGGAATCTCCGTTAGGGGCCCCCTGAGCTTCAGCTTTATGGCCTTGAATTTCATTACTCCGCCCCCAGTTTCGCTTTCACCTCCGAGAAGAGGTCGCCGAATTCGGAGAGTATCTCACGGACGCTCTTGTTCACGGCAGGTATCTTGATGATGTCCCTCGGATCCCCTGTCCTGTAATAGTCGGCCTTTCTGAACTCAATGTTCTCGAAGAAGAACTTCACCTTTCCGTAGCCCCTTGAACCAGAGCCTCCGAGGTAGCTGTCCTCGAGAAGGGCCATCGCCGTGAGGAGGTTTTTGACGTCGTCTTCCCAGTGACTTATATCCTCCACGGTGTAGATTATCTCGAAGTTGAACTCGGTTCCGGCAACGACGCGCTCGTTCGTCCTCGGGTTCGCCTGGGATGTAACACGGTCTATCCCAACCTCGATTTTTGCTTCCGTTATCTCCTGTCCCTCCTCCCATTTGCGCTTCCATTCCTCGGTGAGGAACGCGTCTCTGACTATCAGCCGCGAGGGGAAGTTGCTATCGTTACCGCTGGCTCCGAATAATCTGCATACCGGACAGTTGTAGGCCTTCTGGTAGTCCGGACATACGTGAATCCAGCCATTGTTTATCCTCTTGTTGAAGAACTTGCCGCAGTTCTCTCTCCCTTCTTCCCTGCAGCTTCCGGGGGAGTAGCCTTTAAGGCCTATATACTTTTCCTTCCACTCGTCAAGCTTTGAATTGGTGAGAATTTCGAACAGGGACCTCAAGCGACCCTTGAGCGAGGAGCCGGGTATGTAGGGAAGGCCGGTAACGGGATCCCTGATAACGGGGTTGTCGATTCCACCTATCTCCCCCACTTCCCTCTGGGCACCTATGTGAAGTCCGGTGACGGCTTTTATTTTTCCGGTGATAACGAGCTTTCCGTTGAACTTTCTGTCCATAACCATCAGTCAACACCCCCGTAAAACTTGTGGTAGGCAACAACGGCCTGGAGGAAGTCGTAAAATATCTCAAATTTCTCGGCGGGCTTCAAATCCTCCGAATCCTTCGGCTTCATTATAACATCAAGCATCTGGTCGAGGATTTCGTAGAAGTTTTTCAGGGCTTCCCTCTGGTTTCTGTTCGTCGTTTTTCCAACCGCGTACGCAAGCAGGTACCTCATCCTCACAACGTCATCGACGAAGTCCCTCTCTTTTCCCCTCCGGATTTCGAGGTGTATGCGGCGCGCTATCTCCAGAACCCTCCTTATCTGATTCGTCTTGAGGTTATGGGAGAGGTACTTTCCGAGCTCCATTGCGTTCTGAAGCCTTTCCTGGGCGCTCCATTCAAAGAAGTTCTTGGCGGAGCGCTTTATCTCTTCGATCTTATCATTTCCAGGGGGCTGCCTCTGGCCTTGATAACCCCTGTTCCGGGAGTACCCTCCACCTTGGAAGGAATTATACCCCACACCAGTCACCTCCTAACAGCCATCAACACAACCTTAAACACGCCGTCCACGAAGTATATCTCCTGGGGACGGCCCTCTTTAATGGCCCTAACGTCTATCCCGACAAGTTTCGGGAAGAGGCCTCCAAGTTTGTGCCTCCCGAGGAGGTAGGCCGTTAAATATGCCCACCTGACGCTCGAAGGATCCCTAACGTAGAGCTCCCTGAACTGGAGAATCCTCCAGAGGAGGGCTTTCTTTCCTTCGAGGTCTTTTACCAACTTCCCGTCGCCCGCGTAAACCTTCCTCGCATAGTTCTTCCAGAGCTCCTTGTATTCGTCCCATGTGTAGCTGGCAGGGTGGTTGTCCATTTCCGGCCTCGTCCTCTCGATGATGTAAACCCTGTTCCTCCCCTCGTCCTTGGCAACATTGAGGCGTTCGCTTACGACGTCGGCCATTCTGTAGATGGGGGTCTTTTCATCGAAGTAGCCGAGCGCCATCGAGACCGTCCTTCCACCTCCGGTGTAGGCTTTGAAGGCTTCTCTGATCCTGAAGGCGAGCTCAAAGACCTGATTCCAGGAGCCAACTATGAAGAAATCGTCGCCACCGGCGTAGACCACAACGATGTCCGGCTTATCCGGCCAGGGTTTGAGAGAGGGGACTTCCCCAATGAGGTCTCCATACTTCCCATGGATGACCCCCTTGAGGTAGACCTTGAAGAAGTAGTCCATGAAGCGGGAAGCCGTGGCGAGCTTTGAGAGGCTGTCCATGTTCTTGAAGAACTCGCCAAGATTGTCAACGTCCCCTTTGAGGACTCCTATCCTCTTTGTACCGGAGGAAGCGTTGGCAAGCTCTTCGAAAGTGGCCACCCCGGTCTTGCCCTCCTTGTAGTAGTCGGCCACCGGATAGGGTATGAAGACGGTGTCCTCGGGGATGTCCCCGGGGGCATCGAGGGTGTTCTTGAGGAGGAGGAACTCGCCGGCGGGGCTCCCCCTCTCGTGGGGAATGAGATACCTGAAGGGGCCGGTGGTAATGCCTTCTTCCCCGTGGGCCTTCTTGTCAAGGATAAAGCCCTTTAGCTTCGGCAGCTTTTCTCCGAGCTTCGCCAGCTCGTTGCACCTCTTGCAGGCCTGGGCCTCTGGGTCATCCGAGTAGCTGAAGTGCTCAAGCTCGCTTTTTGGAACTTCTCTGCCACAAACAGGGCACTCCTCGAGCCTTCCCGGGCCTTTTGGGGCCTCAAAGATGCCCTTCACTTCCCCAAAGCGGCGGAGCTTTCTGGTGTTTAGCCTGCTCTTGAGCCTCATCCGGGCCTCTTTGAAGAGGTTTTTGCCTCCTTCCTTTCCGAGCTCCCTTCCGGCAACCTCCTCCCACTCGAGGGCAAGGTAGAGCTTTTCGTCGAAGTTGCGGTAGAGCCATTCGGAAACCCTGAGCCTTATCTTCTCAAGCTCTCTCCTCGCTTCCTCGGTGTTCTGGGCAACGATGAGGAAGTGGCCCCCGGCGTTGAAGACAACGTTGGCCCTCGTCAGGCCGAGACGGGTGAGGATTTCGAGCACTACATCCCAGCCGATCAGCTCGAGGTAGGCGCTCCTGGCGCGGAGGTACTTGAGCGTCCCCTTGCCGCTCACGCCATAGATGAAGTCCTGAATGCCGGAGAAATCGCCCTCGATGAGGAGGAAGCGCTTCTCGTTCCTGCACCTTCCGGCCTTCACGTCTCCAGCGGTACAGTTCGCCCTCGCCATCGCTAAGGCTATCGCGGAGGTCATCTTCATGTGGTCGTAGAGGGATATGACGTTGTTCTCGGCCGTGAAGGAGCTCACGAAGGTGAGGTACTTTTCAAGCACCGGGAGCAGGCGGTCCACCTTAAAGGGCACTCCCGAGAGCTCCCTGGCGAGACCCTCGACGGTTTTCCGGTAGTCAACGCGGACTTCCTCCGGCGGGAGTGGATGGGGCAGTTCATCTGGTGAATCGTTGACCCCCTTGAATTCCAGCTCCCTGAGCTGGTAGGCCATTTTTTCGTTGAACACGGAACGCAGCGGCCTTGAAGCCTGAGGCTGCCCCTCCTCCCTCTCGCTTGAAGAGAAGTTGTCGGCTTCATAGACTATCCAGAGGGCGTTGATGACCTCTTCCTCAGTTAGGCCGAAGCGGGAGGGCTTTATTCTTTCCACTTCCTTCCGGATTTCCCCATCATTCATGTCACCGGCATGGTGAAAGCGGGAAAAGAGGGCCATCAGCTCAAACTCCGGTTTTCCTGTTTCTCTTGCAAGCTCAAGAAGAAACCTGTATCCCTGAAGCGGATGGCTCTCCTTTCCGTATTTCCCCGCCCTCTGGACGGGCTTGCCTATGTCGTGGAAAAGCCCCCCGAGGGCCACCAGATCATAAAAATCCAATGTATCACCTCCCGATGGGATTGAGAAATCCAAAGCCAAGGCTGTTCTTCTCTCCCAGCCCGACATCCATTATAAAGCGGTAAAATTTCCTTTCCTCGGGCTTTATGTGTTCCTTCTCCAACAGCTCCCAGTTGGAGCCGATGACTGGAAAGGGAACGCCGTTCTTGACTACCCTCACATAGACATCTATCTTCCCGTTTGGGCGCACCTTGGGTATTACCCTGTCGAAAATCTGCCCGTCGAGGGTGAACTCCTCGCCGTAGAATGCGCTATATTTTTTCTCGGCGTTCTCTTTAAGTCGTTCAAGGAAGAAGAGCAGGTCCCTGTGCTGGTGGAGCTTGAAGTACTCGTTTTTACTGGCATTTCTGTAGAGAACCACCGGTGAACCTGTCTGGAAAGCCTTCCTCAACGGAAGCCGGAACTTCTTGAGCTCCGATATTCCGTACTCCTCCTTCCCTATGTAGACCGTCTCCCTTTTCCTGATCGCCGAGTAAAGCGCCCTTATGAAGTCCGGATCCGGCGAGGATACCAGAAACGTTGGCCTCCCTCTCTTGTCGATGAAGAAGTCAGAGAATGTGAAGAACTTGAACCTTGGCTCATCGTGCCTCTCACCGTACTCGCTATCCTTCAGCATGCTGTAGATAAACCCTTGGACGGCATGCTTGTTGGGGCGCGAGAACGTGCCGTTCTCTATGTTCAGTGAGATTTTGAGTCTCATTCCATACACCCGGCAGTGCACACTGCCAAAGAACTATTAGGATTCCGGTGCTTATAAATCTTACTACTCTCAAGATATAAAAACTCTGACTTTCAGGCAATTGAGCTTCCCGTAATCTTGTTCCGTTCCAAAAGAGTCAACGGGACGGGAGCTCCGAAAAAGCTTCCCACACGACTACGTTCTACGGAAACTGGGGCATGCAGAGTTACTTTAAGGCAAGGGTTATAGCGACCTTTCCACACGACTACGTTCTACGGAAACTTGGATATTGGGACGACAAAATCGTTGAAGTAAACGTTCTTTCCACACGACCACGTCCTACGGAAACAGGGACGGAATCAGCTTCGAGGAGGTCATTAGAGAAGCAGCTTTCCACACGACCACGTTCTACGGAAACACAGCTTCGATTACTTCTTCTGGTGTGACAAGAAATGGTTCTTTCCACACGACCACGTTCTACGGAAACTTGGACGACAGCATCATTGTTGAAGTAGAGCTTGCGGATTTCTACTTTCCACACGACTACGTCCTACGGAAACATGGTTTCCTATTGAGAGTGTATGAGGAGACCGAGGAAATGCTCTTTCCACACGACTACGTTCTACGGAAACGTAGGTGGAGCTCTTGGTGGATTTTTGAGGGTTTGATAGAGCTTTCCACACGACTACGTTCTACGGAAACGCTGGTCAGGGTGGGGCAGAATGGTCGTAGCAATTCAAAATATCTTTCCACACGACTACGTTCTACGGAAACGCCGGGTCGTAGGCTAAAACGAACATGTGTGGGAAAGCGCTTTCCACACGACTACGTTCTACGGAAACTAATGGAGTGATTAGGGGAGTTGTGCAGAAGACGGTTTTAGTCTTTCCACACGACTACGTTCTACGGAAACCGATGAACTAAAGAATGCTACAAAAGAGATAGCGGCAAAGGCCTTTCCACACGACTACGTTCTACGGAAACTTAGAGCCGAAAGGTTAGAATACATGATAAGCATAGCCTTTCCACACGACTACGTTCTACGGAAACTAGCCACACTACCTATATCCCACACACACTTACCGCACACACTCTTTCCACACGACTACGTTCTACGGAAACTTTCGAGATGAGCGCCGAGATAACCGAGATTTTTTCAACTTTCCACACGACTACGTTCTACGGAAACATCAGTAGCAAACTACGACCCAAGAGTTGCAATAGAAACTTTCCACACGACTACGTTCTACGGAAACTTCCTCGATGAACCGCTGGGTAGCTTCTCTTAGTGCCTCCGCTTTCCACACGACTACGTTCTACGGAAACTCTCTGAAGATATAGTCAACGTATACGCTTTTGTATTGCTCTTTCCACACGACTACGTTCTACGGAAACGGAGGGATAACTAGAGAAGGAAAAGGCAGGTATAGAACTTTCCACACGACTACGTTCTACGGAAACCCTCGACTTTTTTCCCCGGATGCCTAAATGGAATAACGTAAGAACTCCTATTTAAACCTTGCCCCGAAAACCCGTGGCACTGCAGCCCATTTATAAACCCAACCCGAAAAGCAAGGAGCTGTTGAAAGTCTCCTCTATCCTATCGGTGCACTGAAACAGCTCAACATATTATTCCAAACGATCGAAAACCGTTTAAACCGATTTAAATTGTCAAAAACCAGTAAAAAATTAATCATGGCATTTTTACGGGATCTCAACCTTTCAATCTCCTCTCAAATTCCACCGCCACCGGTTTTGGGCTGTTTCAGGCGTTGTATTTAAAATGGATACATCTGGTATGGGATTACCACCGGACAGGTAAACAGAAATCAAAAATCGCTTTCCGGGAAGCTTTACATGTTAAACTACTCCAGAAGCATTCTCCATCGAATCCCAGGACGAACAGGTTCGTACCGGCAGTTGGGAAAAGCGGTAAAGCCCTTCCCCTCCCCCGGTAGCACCGCCCGATGCCCGGGCACTTCGATCATATTGAGGGATGTGAAGGCGTCGGACAGTTCAGCCCTCCGAGAGGACCCTGAAGATCCTTCCGTACTCGAATCCCACCAGCCTTATCTTTTCCCTTTCCCAGTCCTCGGAGTTCTTTCCGTGCCATACCCCGTAGAGCTTGTAGGAGGCGAAGTTAAGCTCCCCGAGGGTGGCAGCGAGGACGTAAAGGGTGTCCCTTAGCGCCTCCCAGCTCCCCTCAAAGGTTCTCCCGAAAGAAAACTCCCACTCCAGCCTGAAGGGTACGAGCCCGCTTCCTCTCAGGGCTTTCATCTCGGCGTAGGCCCTGTCGTCGAAGGTAATAACCATCACGTTTGCATCCTTCTCCTCGGCGAAGGCCTTGTAGTCGAGGGCTATCTTGGTGTCTCCGGAGTGGTCCTTCCCGGAGCTCGTCCTTTCAGCGCCGCGGGAGCGCAGTTTTTCCAGCTCGACCTGGCCGAGGGAGGCGAGCCTCGCCTTTGGGGTGGGAGCGTTTGAATAGATCCCAAGGGAGCTTTTGTAGGGAAGCTTTTTGTTCACCATCCTTCCCAGTTCAAGGGCCACTTCGTCGGAGTAAACGAAGTCGAAGATCAGGCTTCCGCCCCTGTAGAAGGCCTTCTCCTCCAGAACCCGTGAGGGAATCCTCATCAGGAGGGCGTTGGTGTCGAAGCCGATGTAGAGGGGCCTGCCGCTCTCAAGCAGGGCGAAGACCTTCTTCACGAGCTCGTTCCAGTTTTTGAAGCTCACCATTCCGCCGGCTATCAGGGCCTCCTTAACCATCCCATGCCCGCCGTGTTCCTCGGGAATTTTCACGAAGTCCTCGAGGTGGAAAGAAGCCCTTTCTCCCAGGGAGGCACTCCCTATGGGCAGGCTCCTCAGAGAAACCCCGAACTCTGTTGTTCCATCTATGTAGAGGGAATCCAGGATCGCCATCAGCTCCTCCCTCGTGACCGTGAAGGAGCCCGGGCTTTCCCTCCTTCTCCATCTCTGGATATGAGAGGGCCTTCCCAAGAGCTCTCTGCCCGTGAAGAGCCTCTGCTTGCTCATCGGTACCTCAAAGAGTAGCTTTCCAACGTAGTCCCTCCAGTCGGAGAGGTGGAGGTAGGTGATCTCGGCGTTTGAACTTGCCGCGGCCCCGAACAGGACGGCGCTCATGAACTTCCGCCCCGGGATTATGTCCACGACGACCTCCTTTCCGGCGAGCCTCTCAAGGAGAGAGAACACCCTATCCCTGAGCTCATCTGGCTTGGCCTCCTCGACCTTCAGCGATTCGTCGGAGTGAATCCTTATCTCCATTCCATAGGCTCTGGAAAGCCTCTCTATTAGTTCTCTGACCCTATCCAGCTCGTTCTTAACGCCGTCATTCCATATGAGGTAGACCTCCTCCGGAACCCAGCCGTGGACCTCCACCAGGTACCAAAGGGGATTAAAGACCGCCTCGGGAGAAGTTCCGACAACCGTCACGTATGCCCTCATGAGATCCCCCTCAATTGTAGTCCGATGGTGTTAAAAACCCTTGTCCACGGGGCGAAAGATATTTCTACCGTAAGGCTGGAGCGGAACGGGATGGTCTTTCACGGGGCGGTAAGGGGGCCTTTGGTCTCATTCATCATTGCCATCTTTGCCTGAACAGACTAACTTCATACATGCTAACCCCGCCTCTCCGGTTACGATAGGCTTCTTCCCCAGCAACTACATCCTCCCGGCTGGGGTTGTCTTCCCGATGTTTGCCCTGCTAACGGGCTCCAAAAAGCTCGCTGCCGTTCTTTTTCTTGCGTCAATACGGGTGCCCGGGTAAGCTCCTTCCTTTCCCGTCGCCAGCTCCATCCTCTGTACCGAGGCTAACGGAAATCACGGAGAATGCCATTGTGGGGAAAGTCTGACGCATTGGGCTTTCTGATGTGTCGCGCCTCAAAACAAAGTGGAAGTACGAAGCCAGATTCAGGATCCGCCACCGCAGGGTAGAGGGCTATGTGAAATCGGAGCCATTTCCTGTTCCCTGCAATGCCTCCAAAAACCTCTCTTGTGGATTCAACTCAACTGAATTGAGTTCATAGCCCTGCAATTTTAGAGCAAAGGACAATTTCCTTCAGATCCCTCTTACCAACTTGCCAACTGGAACCAAAAAACTTTTTTAATTCTCTGTACAATTAAGTATAGGGGTGTATCCTAATGCTCAACATAGCCTATTTTTCCTTGCCGGAGGTGTTTTGATGTACGAGGCGACATTTGAGCTCGAAGCCATAACACCTCTTTTCATGCGCGGTGCTGATCAAAGAAAGGCCGAGTTTCGCTCCGCCAGCGTCAAGGGTGTAATGCGCTGGTGGTTCCGCGCTTTGGCCGGCAACTACCTCGGGAACAGCATAAGCAAGCTTAGAGAGATAGAAGGAACGATCTTCGGCTCTGCTGGAAGTGGAGGGGCGAGAAGAAGCAGAATCCTCATAACAGTTAAATCCCAACGAGAGCCAGGTAATCTTTTGGATGTGAACAAAGTGGAAGTGGTAACAAG
This sequence comes from Thermococcus sp. 2319x1, assembly GCF_001484685.1. Lineage (NCBI taxonomy): Archaea > Methanobacteriati > Methanobacteriota > Thermococci > Thermococcales > Thermococcaceae > Thermococcus > Thermococcus sp. 2319x1. The sequence continues at coordinate 1,543,835 of NZ_CP012200.1, forward strand.
GAGTAGATCCAAACAAATCGAACTAGTCCCAAAATACAACGACGTTGAATATCTGGGTTTTCCAACAAGCTATCTGTTTTTTTCAGTAAAAATGATGCTTGATGAGTTTCTTAAAGTGGAACTGAGAGAGCTTCTAGGAGGTTATAATCTGAGAAACGGGTTTCAGAACCAAAAACAGTTAGAGTCGCTAACTAAAAGTTTCAGAGAAAGGATTTCAAACCGGGTCCCAACGTACTATCCGCCGGGTTCAAAATTTGAAGTCACATTGAGGAGCTTTGACAGGACTTCCTTTATACTAGGGGTGTCATCTCTCTGGCTTGCCACCGCATATGGGGGCTTTGGATTCAGAAGCAAGAGGGGGGCCGGAAGTCTGATAATCAACCAGGTAAAGGGAATATCAGCCGATCCAGAGATTGAGCAGACAATCCAAAAGATAGCTAAGCTGAATTACAAGGGATTAGCGACTTTTCTGGATTTGGTTGGCCCGTTTATTGAGACACTCAGGGATGAGGAGTCTCAACCAGAGTCCACAAAAATTCCCAAGTATCCGACACTCTCCACAATGAAAGTTCTGGAATGTAGAAAATCATTCCACAGCCCCTTAGATGCACTTCGTGAACTCCAATCTGCATACGCCGGAAGTTACAATCGCCATAAGAGGAAGTATGAGGGTGGTGTACGCTTTAAATTCGCTGATAGGAAATTCTCACATAGTACTGTCAAAAATCTGAGTAATGGGGAAACTTCCAGAGAGAAGAGGTATTACTTTGGACTTCCTGTCGTTTACGCTAACTGGAAGATAGAGGTCATTGGACTCGGAAAAGGTAAGAACAACAGTGACGAAGAATATCCCAGGAGGGCTTCATCGATAATCCTAACAGTAAAGAAGGAGGGCCACCAGTACAGGCCCATAATAGTTGTTTTTCCCTATGAGTATCTTCCCAAGCACGAGGGCCAGTTTAAAGCTCACAAAACGGGAGGAGCATCTAGGGAAGAGGCCATCATAACCGTGAAAAACAACGAAAAACTATTCGATAATGAGGCTTTCGTTGATACGTTTTTGCCCCAGGTGATTAAGGAATTTAAAGCTAAGGATTTCGAGGAGGTGTTCTCCCAATGAGCATCTGGAAGGCTTATTCAGAGGCCCTGCTTGAAGTTGCACCCTCAAAGATACTCTCATCCCTCACCAACAAACACAAACTTCCCGGCCTATGGAAACGCCTCTCCAGCTATCCTGCCGAAGAAAAACTTGACAGGTTCATCCTCAGGCATCCGATAAGTGGAGAAGAAAAGCCACTAAAGGCACTCACCGCCCTATGGTTCGGCTCTCCCGACAGAAGAAAAAACCTCCCCGAAGCACTTGAAAGGGCCGAGGAGAGGGTTGCAGGCGAACTCGCATCGGCCAGTTCAATGGAGGACTTCGCCAGACTGTGGAACGGGCTTCCCGAGAAACTCAGAAGAGCTTACGAGGAGGAGCTTGAGAATGCTGGCATAGAGAACGCACCTTTGCTCGCCGAGGAACTCGTTCACTTTCCGGCGGATCCCTTCGTCCCTGACCACGACTGGCTGAGCAGGCTCGACGTTTACGCCGTCCTCAGGCTGGGAAATGCAAAGCTGGTGCGTTTCAAGCTTTCCCCAGTCCAGGGGTTCATAGGCAACGCGAGAAGCGAGCGCGACCTCTGGGCCGGGAGCCACATGCTGAGCCTTCTTACTTACATAGCCATATCCAAGATGTGGCGCGCTGCCGGGCCCAACGCATTGATATTTCCCCACCTGCGGAACCAGCCCTTCTTCGAGCACGAGCTCGGGGAGCTGGAAAATAGGGATTCCCTTGACGTGGCCAACATACCCAACAAAGTCCTTGCGGTAGTTCCAGAGAATGTGGACGTTGAAAAGCTGGCCCGAAAGATTGAAGATGGAATACGCGACTTCCTAGAGCGCCTTTTTGAGTCCGCTTGGAAGTTTTATAGGTCAAGTGACGAATTAAGTGAAGGATTTGAGATTAAGGAGGTATACAGGGAGACAGTCAGGGGCTACTTTTCGATAATCGTTGAGGAGATCCTCCTCTCGAAAGTCGAGGTAATCGAGGGGAACCTCAGGAAGTACTTGGAATCCCTTCCGGAAGAGTTCGAGGACAGGGTTCACCACTACCCCGAGCTCTTCTCCATCCTCGACCAGCTGACCGATTTTAAGTCTGCGGAACACTTCCCGCCGGAGCAGCCGCCAGGTCACAAGTGCACCCTCTGCGGCGAGAACCTCGCCATCGGTGGTGATGACTATTCAAAGGTCAAAACGGGATGGGACAGCCTGAGAAAAGGACTGAGGAAACGTGGGGTTTACGACATCAAGGACAGGGAGCATCTCTGCCCCATCTGCCTCTCGAAGAGGTTCTATCCAAGGTTCTATGCCCTATGGAAGGAAGACTACCAATGGCTCACCAGGGATTACGGGGCAATAGCCGACGAGGCACTTGAGGAGCATAGAGCAGGGCGCTTTGCATCCGTGAGTGAAGTGGCGATGAGAAGACCCACCGAGAAGGCTTGGGAACTATTTGAAAAGGGTGAACTCAAAACTGATAGCGGTCCCGTCACGTGGTACGACATTTTCAGGTACCTCGTCCTCCACACCGAATCGAGGGACGAGCGACGGGAAAAGCCCTCTTTCGGTGGAGAGCTTGAGAAGTTCCTTATGGGCCTGACATCGGCGCTGATGCCCCTCTTCAAGCACTTCGGCCCCAACAGTGAGATCCTCTACACAGAGAACCTCCTGAGCGGGAAGGCAATCGCCAAGACCTACGGCGTGAAGGAGGAGCACCTTCCGTCCGGGATCAATCCCGAGGGGATAAAAAAGTCCTTGATTGAACTCGTGAAGAAAATAGGCGAGCCACCAAAGTACTACGCCCTTCTCAAGATGGACGGCGACAACATGGGGAAGGTGATAAGCGGTTCCAAAGGAGTTAAGAGCGTGGGAGAGTACACACTCGCGGGTGAGAGGAACGGCGTGCTAAGACCGGCGACGCCGATGGTCCACGTAGCAATAACCCGATCCCTCAGCAACTTCGCGGTTCACTTCGTCCCAGAGATAGTGAGAAAAAGACTAGGAGAGCTCCTATACGCCGGTGGGGACGACGTCATGGTCCTCAGCCCGACGCACGAGGTTTTCAAGCTGGCGAAAGAGATATGGGAAACCTTCCGGGAGGACTGGAAAGGCTTCACCTACCTCCAGGGAAAAACCAGGAGCATGAGTGCGGGCGTTCTTATAACCCACTACAAGGAGCCCCTCTACCAGGTAGTGAAGAGGGTGAACGAGCTTGAGCACTTCGCCAAGGAGAGCGGAAGAAATGCACTCGCCATCGGCTACCTCAAGCACAGCGGTTCTTACTACAGCGTGGCCATCAACTGGAGGGCAATAGACGAAAACCTGTACCACTTGCTTGAGGCCATCCGTTCCGAAAAGCTCAGCAGAAGGCTCGTTTATGAGTTCGACCTCACCACCTGGCCCAACGAGCCCCTGGCTGTCCTTAACCTCGTCAAGTTCGAGTTCGAGAGACATTCTCACTATGATCTCAATAAAGAGCAAGAACTGCCGAAGAGGCTCGCCGAGTTCCTATGGCTGGCGAGAAACGTGAGGGTGGTGCTCTCAGCTGAAGAACTGGCGGAACTCGGCGTGGATCCTAAGAAGGGGAGGGAAATAAACGAGGTAATAAGAGGAGTCATAGTGGACGACCCCGAGAAAGATGAACCCACGGACAGCTTTGAGGATATTCTAGCGGGAGTTAGGACCCTCTTCAAGCATGGGGAACCGAGCCTGTGGTTCACCTCTCTCGTGGAAAAGATTAAGGGTAAGCTTGAGAAAGAAGGGATTGATGCCAAAAAGGCTGGGGAATTAGCTGAGGGTATAACAGGCCTCGTGCTGAAAAAGCAGGTCGCCGGGGCGGCGGTTCTCCTCAAAGTCTTCCTTGAGACGGGGGTGAGAGGATGATTGAAATCCTTCCCAACGACGTTCTCCTCTTCAGGGAAAGCAGGAACTTCACGGCCGGTGAAAACCACGTGGCGCTCACCGAGGAACCCCTCCCGCACACCATAGCCGGGGCACTGATGAGCCTCATCTACGACCGGGCCGGTGATGAGACCAGGGAGAAACTGCTGAAGCTGGATGAGAGGAAAAAACTCGCCGAAGTGGGCAAGTCTGACGAATGGGTTCCCGGCTTTTCACTCCTCGGCACGTTCTTTGCTCTTAACGGCAAAACTCTCTTCCCGCTCCCTAAGGATACCGGCTTGGTTGGAGAGAGCCAAGGAAGGGCCGTTGTTCTCGCCCTTCACGAGGTTCTGGGAAAGAAGACTGTGGTGGCCTACGATGGGGAAACCCCCACGAGACACTTCAAGGCCGGTGAGGGTTTCGTAAGGCCTGAAGAACTTCGAGATTACCTCAACGGGAAGAATGAAGTCTGGTTTCTGGAGAAGGGAGCCGTTTACGTTTATGAAGAGCGCGTTGGAATAGGGATTGGAGAAAACAGAACCGTTGAGGAGGGCTTGCTTTACCGCGTGCGGACCCTCAGGCTGAAAGAAGGGGCAACGATAAGGGCATACTTCGAGAGAGAAGAGGCGAAGGTGAGAGAGACCATCGATGGGGAGGGCTTGCTCAAACTCGGCGGCGAGTCGAGGTTCGCCCGCTACCGCTTCCTGGACGAGGAATTTCCCTTGGAGCAAGAGGAGCTGACGGTGGAAGCCGGAGATGTCCTGAGGCTCTACTTCGCCACCCCTCTTCTGCCGGGAAAGGGTCTAGACGGGGTTCTGGAAGAGCTTGGCGTGAAGGGTGAAGTTGTAAAGCTATTCACCGGGAGGAAAGCCAGGGTAACGGGCTGGGACGTCCAGCTGGGCAGACCCAAGCAGACCCTTTACGCCTATCCCGCCGGGACCGTCGTCTGGGTAAAGGCGAGCGGGAGGACAACGGTAAATCGCCTTTCGAAGGCAGGGAGAATGAAGGAGCTGGGCTACGGCCTGGTAATCTCGGGGGTGCTGGAATGAAGCGCGTTCTCGTGGCCACCTGGGGCAACCCATTCCAGTGGGGGGAGATAACATATAGAGTCGATTGCAGGGAGCTGAACCTGGAAGACTGTGAAAACATCGAGATGAGGAACGTGAGCACGTTGCCCGTTCTACTCAAGGCCCTGAAACCTGACAAAACGATAATTCTCGCCCTCGACACCCTCGCCAACTTGACCCATAAGAACGATGTGCCCGCTAAGGAGCTGAACTCGTACGACGAGGTCAGAAAAGACGTGGAGGAGCGCATCAGGTGGTTCATAGAAAACAGGGTCAGGTCCTACATATCCGAGGATGATGGGAACCTCCTAAACGACGTCGATGTTGTCGTTCTTCCAGGCTTAGGGGAGTTCGACAACGTCAGCGTTAGGGGGAACCTTCTCGACTTCTACTCGATGGTTCTCGGGGAGCTCGCGGAGAGGCTGCCGAACGGCGACGCGGAGGTCTTCCTCGACCTGACCCACGGGATAAATTTCATGCCGGTTCTGACATACCGAGCCCTCACGAATCTCCTCGGGCTCCTGGCTTACCTTCACACCGCCAGGCTCCATGTCCTCAACTCGGAACCCTACCCTCTCGGGGAGGGAAAGTGGAAGGAAAGGGCCATTGAAACGCTCGTTCTCAACATAAGGTCGGTGGAAAGCACGGAACTGAGGCCGAAGCCACTCTACTCGGTGATAAGTGACATGCCCGAGTGGAGCGCCTTCATAAGCTCCGTCACCAACGGCTTCCCCCTGGCCTTCGCGACCTTCTACCCCCGCATGGAAAAAGTGAGGGAATACGTTGAGTTGAAGCTTAGGGGATTCCTAAACGGTATAGAAGTCTCGATAGAGCCCGATAAAACCGGAAAGAACAAGGTTCACGTTGTCAGAAACATCTCCCTCGACGAAAACTTCAGGACGGCCGCTAAGCTTTACTACCTCCTAAGGGTTCTCAAATCGGAGTTTGGACAGAGGGAATATCCAAAACGGAAGAAGTTCACGCTTGAGGAGTTGAACGAGATAACGGGCAAACTCTTCGCCAAAATGCCGAGGATAGGGATAATGGTTGAGGACCAGATTAAAGAACTCCAAGATCTCGTTAAAGACCAGCACATCTACGATAAAGAAGGTCCCAGACGGAAGAGAGGGCTCCTAAGCATACTGGAGGGGAAAGTTGACAAAGATCTTTTACCCCTGAAACAAGGCAGAGCGATGTCGCTGGGTGATGTAAGGGCCGCGATGAAGTTAAGCCCCAGATCAGGAGAAGGGAGGAACCTAAAACCCGACCTCAGGAACTTCATAGCCCACTCCGGCTTTGAGTACAACCTCGTGAAGGTTGAATACGATTCCAGCGAAAAGAAGCTCTACTGGTTCTACCAGTACTCCGACGATGACTGCTGCACTATGATAAATGACCATTCCGATTTCGGTAAGGAGTGTGAAAGGGTGAACTCCATGCTCTCCAATTATAGGGGGAGCCTCAAACTGGTTGTGTGCTTTCTCATATGCGCACTGCTCCTAAAAGAATACTGAGGAGGGGAGAATGGTGTATGAGAAAAAGCTGGTTTTGGGAATATACGCCGTAACGCCCGTCCACGCGGGCAGCGGTTCGGAGGTAGGCCTGATAGACCTCCCCATACAGAGGGAGCGCCACACGGGCTTTCCAGTGATATGGGGCCAGAGCCTGAAAGGAGTTTTGAGGAGTGCCTTTAAGAAAGAGAACTCAAAAAGCGGAATCATATACTCCATCTTTGGACCCGACACCGAAAGGGCAAGCGAACATGCGGGAGCCATAAGCGTCGGCGACGCCAAAATTCTCCTCTTCCCCGTGAGGAGCGCTAAGGGCGTCTTCGCCTATGTCACATGCCCCCTTGTCCTGGAACGCTTTAAGAGAGACCTCGAGCTTGCGGGAAAGAATACAAACTTTATCATCCCTACGGTGGGCGGTAATGAAGCCGTTGTTAGTAAAAACAGCGTTCTGATGATCAATGGAAATGTTGTCCTTGAGGAGGTTGTACTTAAGGGAACACAGAACGACCTTTCAGGGGTTGTAAATGCCATCAACCACGTGCTTCCAGATGGGGTGAACGTTGAAGAGAGGCTTGCCGTGGTTCCCGACGATGTCTTCAGTGCTTTCGTTCGTATGAGTACTGAGATCGTCGCAAGGGTTGCTATAAATGCCGAAACTGGTACCGTCAAGCAGGGTGGCCTCTGGTACGAGGAGTTCCTGCCGGCTGACACCGTGCTCTACTCGGTAATAGCAATCGCCAAGCCCAGGGGAGGAGAACTCAAAACGGCAGAGGAGGTTAGTAATATCCTAGAGAACTTCTTTAAAAATAACCGCTTCCTCCAGATAGGAGGTGATGAGACGATTGGAAAGGGATTCGTCAAAATCAAGATAAGCGGTGGGGAGGGCAATGAATCTGAGAACCCTTGAACAGGAACGGGCAAAGTTCGCATACGAAAAGGTCAGGGAGGTCATGAACGCAGACGAAAACGTTCAGAAAAAATATTCCTCCTACGTAAAGAGTGCCCCGGCTCTCATAATGACCAGTGGGCTCGGGCAGACCTTGGCATTCTATCTGTCCAAGCTGGAGAAAAAGGGCGAGGCTGACTGTGAATCTATAATCCCCATAAAAGAGGAAAAAGCCGAGAAAATCGCCTACGCCTACTTATACAAGCACATATGCGAGTGGCTCGCTGAGAGAAGAAAGCTCACCGACAACCGGGATCCCCTGAAGTTCTATCTCGAGGCCGATGCCTTGGAAGCGATAACCCTCACGCAGGAAACGCTCGCGCTCCTCAACTGGTTGAAGAAATTTGCCGATGCAATGCTTGAAAAGGAAAAGGATCAAGAACGGTGAAGAGGATGGGAAACAGTAAAGGCGGGAAGAGCGAGTTCAGGTACTTCGTCCCGGGAGGAACCATAAAGGCCGTGGAGGATCCTTCCAAGATAGACAACCTGGCACTACTGCTCGGCAAGTTTTCCCCGTTCAGGGAGAAAAAAGAAAAGGTAGAGGCCAACTTTTCAGTGCTCAGGGATGCGCTGAAAAAGGTGGAGATCACAGAAAATGCTATCAATGCCTACAAAAGATTTCTCAACGACTACCTGATGCTCCTGAAGTCACTGAATGCCAGAATGGGCGTTCTCCAATCCCAATCGAGGCTCGTGGTGGGTCTCGGGGATGAAAGCGTCTACGAGGTCAGCATAAGGCTCCTCAGGAACTACGGGATTCCATACATACCGGGCTCAGCGGTTAAGGGAGTTACCAGGGCCTGGGCGGTATACATGATGGCCGAACTCCTCGATGGGTATGGGGAATTTGAAAAGGATTTCTTCAAGAGGGCAGGAAAGATCGATGAAATGCTCGGAAAGGGAAATGCCGAAGCTTTTCCAGAGAAGGTGGAAATAAGCGGTCTTTCGAAGCACCTTAAGGAGTTTCTTAAGGTTTTCAGCGAAAACCCCAATAAGGGAACCGTGGACGCGAGGAGAATAGCGGAGACCCTCATGAAAATCTTCGGTACCACTGAGAAAATGGGAGAGGTCGTTTTCTTCGATGCCCTACCATCACCTGCAGAAGAGCCTCCAAAGAAGCCAGAGGATCTGAGCTTCCTTCGGGTCATCCTAGAATTTGACATAATGAACCCCCACTACGGACCATACTACAGTGAGGGCAAACCTCCAGGGGACTGGTATAGCCCGGTTCCTGTGATTCTCCTCACCGTGGCGAAGGGAACGCCTTTCCTGTTTGCAGTCGCCAGGAGTTCAACGGCAAAGGAAGACCTAACGGAGAAGGCATGGACGCTGATGAAACTGGCCCTCAAATACCACGGAGTTGGAGCAAAGACGGCCCTCGGCTACGGGAGGTTCGAGTGAGTCCAGTCCTTTTCTTTCTATGATGGGATCGCGGTCAATAGGCGAGATAGCCCCATCCTCTTTTACTTCCTGCCGAGCGATTCGAACCTCGCCACCTTTTTCTTATTTCCCGGGTTGGAGGCTTTACTTCTCGTTCTGAACCGATGAACGTGAAAGGTCAACGCCGAAGGAGCCGGACCGTCGAGCTCGGCTTTTTCTTCCCATCTGCGAAGATGAGGGCAGAGCAGTAAATGCCCTCAAATCAACCTCTCCGCCTCGCTATTATGTCCGAGAGGAGCTCGCCATCCGAGCCAACGTTCTCAAGCTCGTTCTCGTGGATTATAACGCTCACGTGGTGCACCTTGTAGACCTCCCTTATTACTTCAGTTATCCTCTTCACGAGCTCCCTCTTCGTTTCTGCATCCGCCTTCGGACCCTCAACTATCACCAACGGCATGGGTATCACCAGAATTACTTTTCAACGATTCGCCTTAAAAAGCTCTCGGGGGTTTGGGCGGAGATGTCAGGAACCCCGGGGAATTTTTTCCATTTTGAAAAGGATAAGAGCCATAAGTGTGCTTCGTTAAGTATAAACTGGTGGTGGCAATGGAAGCCAGGGTTTGTAAGTTCTGCGCCGGGGAGAAACTTAACGATGTTGTAAAGCTTCTGGAGGATAAGGGGTTTAAAGTGAGCGTCGAGGGGTGCATAGGGCTCTGCGCAAAATATGGATGCGGCAACATAAACGTCATTGCCGGGGAAAAGGAGATATCCGTTGGGAGCTTTGAGGAGTTCATTAAAGCTTTGGAGGGCTGAAAATGGTGAAGGCCTTGGTGATAATCTCAAGCGATGACGGGAGAGCTTTACCTGGCTTTATGTGGGCAACCAATGCAATAAAACACAAATGGGTCGAGGACGTTGAGGTAATCCTCTTCGGGCCGATAGAGAAGGCAGTAGCAGATGGAGACGAGCGCTTCATTCCATGGATTGAGAAGCTTAAAGAGCTTGGAAAGCTTCCAGTGGCATGTAAGAGGATCGCGGAGCTTGAGGGGTTCGAGGTTTCCCTGCAAAAATATACCAAAGTAGAGTATGTGGGGAAGATCATAGCGGAGCACTTAGAAAAAGGCTACATACCAGTGACCTTTTAATGAAAAATCCTTCAAGAAAAGTCTTTTAATTCATTTTTCCACATTTCTTGGGGTGAAAACGTGAGAAAGCCCACTATGCTCCTGATTACACTTGTCATCTTCACAAGCTTGGTGAGCGCGGGTATTGTAACTTACGGGAATTTGGAGTTTTACACAATCTCAGGCGAAAAAGAGCTTGAGATCTTACTTTCAGATCATGAAGGAGAATACTTCTTCATCTTTTATCATTCAGAGACTTGTCCGGCCTGTAATTATATGAAAACCAGTGTTTTCCCGACACAAAAGGCAGAGGAAGTCTTGAGGGGCATAAATTTGGTCTCAATCGACGTGTATAAAGGGAGAGCACTAACAAACCTCCAATATAAGGTTTACGGGAAAGTTCTCGTTATCCAGCCGGACAACGTGGGCTACTACACCCCAAAAGAAAAGGGCGAGCTAATAAACGTCGGCGTGCCCGGGACACCAACCATGGTAATATTCAAAGCTGAAAAGGGAGAGAAGGTTCTGAAAGGTGTGGCCGTTGGGGCATTAAATCCGGAAGGTTTAGAATTCTTCGTGCAGAACAGCCTCGGAGATGCCACGAATAGCGAGAGGTCAAGCGAAGAATCACAAGGGAAAGATGAAACCTCTTCCACAGGCAATTTATCTTTAGCAGTCCTCCTGCCCATCCTCTCAGCTGGAATTCTAAGCGTGTTTTCTCCCTGTGTTCTCCCTCTCATAGCGGGAACGTTTTCACTCCTCTTTGCAAAGAGGAAGGTTGAGGTTGTCATAGCAGGCCTTGTTGTGTCTTTTTCCCTGCTTGGGGCCTTAGCAGGTAGCTTGGGCTCTTATATCGCCCAGGTTAGGGGGGCTCTCTATCTTGTAGGTGGCCTCGGGTTCATTCTGGTCGGGGCATCGTTAATAAGTGGCAACATCAATCAAAAGCTCTTCAAATTTATTCCCTCTCCTTCAGAGAGGATTTCATCGAAGAACGGCTATGTTTACGACTTTCTATTGGGTTCTGCACTTGGAGCCACTTGGATTGGATGCATAGCGCCATATGTTGGGTTTGCTGTTATTACAGCGGCATTAAGTGGAAGTGTCTTAAAGGGAATAATTGTCATGGGCATCTACGGTCTTGGAATGGGGCTTACCATCTATTTGATCCTTAGCTCAAAAGACTTTGCCGAGTGGATAAATAAAAAGTTCCTATCGAACAGACTAAGCCTAACCGAGAGCAAGAAAGCCAAGTGGGAGAAAATCTTAGGAGCTGTGATAGTTCTCTTTGGAGTTTTAATGCTCACCGAGCTAACCCCCCTCAGGCTCTGGAGTGCCCTATTTGAAAAGCTTGCAAAACTTTAAGGAGGCGGTCGAATGTTTAGGTATAGAAGAAAGGTTGAGATGTCCTTAAAGGAGGCCGAAGAAAAGTTGAAGGCAAAGCTTGGGGAGAAGGGCTATAATGTTGTGCTTGAATTTACGCCGAGCGAAGTAGTTAAAGCGAAGCTTGGCGTTGAGATGGAACCATATAGAATCCTCTACGTCTGCAATCCAGGGAAGTTCTACGAGATGACAAAAGTTGAATACGAGGTTGGCTCCTTTGCCCCCTGCCCGGTACTGCTCTACGAAAAAGAAGGAAGCGTATACGTTGCCATAAACACTGCAGAAGACATTGTTGAGGTCATCAAAGAGGCGCTTGAGGACGTTAAGTCCGTTATAGACTCTCTTTAACCTCTTTTCCACAATTTTAATAAGGTTAAGATGCAAAATTTAATGAGGTGATTTTCATGCAAAGAGCCCTTGTGACCCTAACCCCCTCCGAAAGCAAGCGCTTGATTGCCAAAGCCGTTGTAGCTATGGAAGAAGTACAAAACGCCCTCAAGAACGGTTTTGTATACATAGCAACCGGAACCACAGCCGCTTACATTGCGGAGGAAATTTTGGGAGAGAAAATTGAAAAAGAAAAATGGACGGTGGGGACGATAAGCAAGGGAAGAACGTGCGTTACACCGAAGGCTACATGGCCAAAGCACCTCGTCCTCTACAAGGGGAAGCCCTTTGATGATCCGCTTGAAGCCCTGAAAGAGATGGGGCCCGAGGATGTTTTCATCAAAGGAGGAAACGCGATAGACATCAACTGGAACGTTGCGGTTTTTGCGGCCGCCCCGGATGGGGGGACAATCGGCAGAACTTTTGGATGGACAATAACAAAGGGAGTATTAACAATAACCCCAATCAGCCTCGAGAAGTTCACTCCAACGCCTGTGGAAGTAAGCGCAAAGCTGACGGGAATAAAGTCCTTTGACTGGGGGACGGGGCTATATTCCGCTTTAGTTCCTATTCCACACGCAATCCCTATAACCGAAGTTGAAGCCTATGAAATACTTGCCAACGTTGATGCAATCCCAATAGCCGCTGGCGGCGCTGGAGGAGCGGAAGGAAGTGTAACGCTCGTCCTTGAAGGGGACGACGAGGACATGGAAAAGGCAAAGGAAATAACGAAAGCAGTTAAAGGCGAGCCCCCATTAAAGCCATACACAGAGGACTGCTCGATCTGCCCCTTCGCAAAGGTCTGCGGAATTGGCACTGGGGCTTTTTAATATTTTGTCACGTTCTCCAATTTTTTATTTAAGATGAAGGTGTCCTCCTTCTTTACCGCCCCTTCCGGAATCATCAGAGGGGCGTGAACCATTGCGAGAACCATGTTCTCCTTAGCATCCATCGCCCTGTGTGGGACAACTATGGTGGTTATTGGATCCTCCTCGATGAGAAGTCCAACGCCGTGGGTGTAGCCGGTTATGTAGTACTCTTTGAGTCCTCTCGCAGTGTAGATTTTTTCAATCTCCCTTTCTACCTGGGCAAATCTGACACCGGGTTTCGTCTTTTCTACTGAAGTCGTGTAAGCTTCTTCCATAGCCGCTATGGCGTTTTTTGCCCTTTCACTTATTTCTCCCACTGGAAAAGACCTGGTTATGTTTGCGTAATAGTGGTTCCAGTCGGCGCCTATTACCACCGAGACAACACTTCCCTCCCTAATTTTGACATCTTTGAATGGCTCTGCATGGGCTCTTGGAGTTGCCGAGACGTAAACCTTTGGCTCCTCGCTACCGTTGAGCATTAGCTCCCTCATTACTTCAGCAGCAACCTCAAGCTCCGTCTTTCCGGGCTTTATTTCTTCCTCGGCAACTTTCATCCCCTTCACAGCTATTTTTCCTGCCTTTCTTATGTTCTCCAGCCCCCATTTGTCTTTAATCATCCTAAGCTCCATGGAAAGTCCTCTAACGTCCACAACCTCTACATCGGGGTTGAGCTTTTTAAAGAGCTCATAGAAGAGAATGTAAGCATCCCTCTCCACGCTGAACTCCATGCCAACTCTGCTGTAACCGTTTCTCTTTATCTAGATAGTTACATTGGCCATGAGGTCTTCCGTTTTTTGAAACTCCACAACGTTCTCAATCCAGCTTCTCTGTTTAAAGAGCCCGGCTTCTCCTTTGGCCACTATGACGGTAGGCTCACCATCCTGAGGAACCAAAAGGGCTGGCCTGAGCCACTTCGTGCCGGTGAAGTAGACAAAAGTCGAGAGGGTTCTTATTACGGCACCATCGATGCCTTCTCTTCTCAAGAGCTCTTGGAATCTCTCCACCCGTCTCTCAAAAATTCTTCTTTCCATAAAATCACCACCTATCCACAGTTAAAGAGTCAAAAAAATTTAACCGAGCTTGACGACCAGAAACTTCAGGGGCAAGTTCCCTGAGTTTCTGACGGCGTGCGGAATATCCTTGGGCAGGAAGACGAGGGTGTCCTTCCTCACTTCCTCGCCCTCTTCCCCAACCTCCACGAGGGCTTTCCCCTTTATGACGTAGATGAAGGCATCAGCTGATGCCGTGTGTCTCTCTAAAGCTTCCCCCGGGTTTAAAGTGACAAGCATTACCTTTGCATTTTCCCTCTTGAGCAGGGCTCTGACGTCGACCCCGTAGGGGTTCTCCATCTTCTCGGCTTCTTCGGCTTTAGCCACAAACATCTCAATCCCTCCAGTCGAGGAGTCTCTTCTCGCCCTCTATTTTTTTATAAGGCGCGATGTCCATCGTCATCTCAAGGGTCCCGATGTAGTCACCCTTTTCGTTGAACAGGGGAACGTACTTGATGTAGACGTACTTTCCCCCAAGCTTAAGCCAGAAAGTTGCTTCTTTCTTCCTTCCCTCCTTGAAGGCCCTGAGGATTTTGTTAACAACGTAAACGCTCTTCGGCGGGTGGCAGAGCTGAACGGGCCTTCCGAGCACCGATGGTGTTCTCGCGAAAATCCTCTCGCCGGGGGAGAAGAACCTCAGGCGGTCGTCCCTGTCTATGAAGGTGATGTCAACGGGTAAAGCCTCGAAGATGGCCTTGAGCTCCTCAACGCTTACGTAGCCCGTTCCGAGGTCTATGTCCCCCTCCCTCCTCAGCTCGCTCTTATCAAACTCCAGAGGCTGGCCCTTTAGAGCTTGCTGGACTTCCTTGGGGAGCCCTAAAAGCTGTTCAACGCTCAGCTCGGGGTTTATTTCCCATGGGTGGAGCGGCTTAACCTCCGGATTCCAGGCCGGCGGGTTTACCTTGTAGTAGCCCATTTCACCTTCCTGCATCCTTATGGCCTTCCACTCGCCCTCGCTTAAGAGGGCCCTGAGCGTTGGGTAAAAGATGTTGTTCTCCCTGAAAACCATGTCGCTCAAAGCGAAGGCCGCTTCACCGGCTTTGGCCTTAAAGCGCTCCACGAACTCTTCCCATGGCATCTCATCCCTCTTCCCCAAAAGCTCTGCAAGTTGCTTTATCATAGCCCTTATCTCGTCGTGCTTCGTCCAGAGGACTGTGGCCATGGCAGTCAGGCCTCTCCTCTCGATGTAAGGAAAGATCAGCATCTCCTCGCGGTTGTAGTGGGTGAAGCCGACCATTCTGAGGCTGCTCACTATCTCCTCCAGAACTCCGAGGATTTCCTCCCTCATGCGCTCGTCCTTTGTTGTTGCCAAAGTTCTCGCGTAGAGGTTGAGCATTTCGGCATCCTTCATTATCTCCTTGTTCTCCTGATAGAGGGTCTTGAGCGGATGACCATCGGGTAAATCCCTCTCTTCAAGCTCCTCCGTGCCCTTAACTGCCTCACGGAACAGCTCGACGTGGAGGTCGCACATCTTGGCTATATCTCTGGCGGAAATTCCCTCCTTCACGAGCTCCTGCTCGATGAGGGGTATCTCAAGCGGAGAGATGTTGCTCAAAACTGCTCTAAACTCTTCCTTGAGCTTCTCAACACTCTCTCCTTCGTGTATCCTTAGGAGGAGCTTCTTGAGCTGTTCCTTCTTGTACTCGCGGGTGTTCAAAAGTTCGGTCATTTCACTCACCCCTAACCTTTTTCGCCAGGAGGTCGGCCAAGCTGTGGAGGGCTTTGTAGTCCTCTTCCTTCGGCCTCGCGTGGACATCTATCGTCCCGAGCAGTTCAAGGCTTGCACCTTTCAGAATCTCCAGTATTGCGTCTATGCTCCTCCCGTGCCACCCGTGGGAGCCTATTAAGACGGCATATTTCGCTGGGGGCCTCAGGGCCTTCACGAGGTAGGCGGCATAAACGGCGAGCGGATGGGCGCTCCCGAGCACTGTAGGAGCCGCCAGAACTATGGCCCTTGAGTCAACGAGGTCCTTTGCAAGCTCCCCGATGTCGGCGCTCACGAGGTCGTGAACCTTAACGTCAATCCCTTTGGCCACAAGTAAATCAGCCAGCTCCTTCGCCATCTCCCTGTTGGAGCCCCACATGCTCACATAAGCTACAAGCACCTTCTCCCTAGTCTCTCCCTTCACCCAGCTTTCGTAGGCTTTTAGAATCCTCTCCGGGTTTCTGTAGATGGGACCGTGGCTCGGGGCTATCATTTTGATCTCCAGCCCTTTGAGCTTTTCCATGGCTCTTTTGGCCATGCCTGCGAAGGGCATCATGATCTCACCGAAGTACCTCTGGGCGTACTCGATTATGGAGGGAACCTCGTCATCGTAAAGGCCGTGGGCAGTGTGAGCACCGAAGAAGTCACATGGGAACAGCACTTTGTCCTCAACGAGATATGTGAACATCGTCTCCGGCCAGTGGAGCCATGGAGCTTCTATAAAGCGGAGCGTTTTGCCTCCGAGGTCTACCTCATCCCCGTCCTTTACGACCATTATCCTCTCATCGGGGACATTGTAGTATGCTTTTGCGAGCTCTTTTCCCTTTTCCGTTGTGATGAGGAGGGCCTTCCCGTTACGCTCCATTATGTAGGGTATTGCACCCGCGTGATCAGGCTCAGCGTGGTTCATGACCACGTAGTCTATCTCCTCAAAAGGGAGTATCTCACTGACCTTTTCCTCAAGTTCTCTCTCGAAACCCGGGTTCACCGTGTCTATGAGGGCGCTCTTTTCGTTGCCGACCACGAGGTAGGCGTTGTAAGAGGTCCCTTCCGGGAGGGGGATCAGGGAGTCAAATATCCTCCTGCTCCAGTCCTTAACACCGACCCAGTAGACTCCATCCAAGAGTTTCACACTTTTCATATTACCACCTTCATGACATCTGTCATATCAAATGCTTTTAAGCCTTTCTGGACATAGTTGTCCAACAAAGTTTATA
Organism: Thermococcus sp. 2319x1; assembly: GCF_001484685.1. Taxonomy (NCBI): domain Archaea; kingdom Methanobacteriati; phylum Methanobacteriota; class Thermococci; order Thermococcales; family Thermococcaceae; genus Thermococcus; species Thermococcus sp. 2319x1. Next base: position 1,560,448 of record NZ_CP012200.1, read on the forward strand.
TGCCAAATGTCATAAATGGGGGCGGTGATGGAAAATGATGCTGGATGTGAGGGGTTTGAAACCTCCACAGCCTGCCCTCATGATACTGGAAAACCTTGAGAGGCTCAAAACCGGGGAGACCCTTGAGGTACTTGGCGACAAACCCTTTGTAGATATAATACCCAAGCTTGAGGAAGCGGGCTATCAAGTGGAGCTGAACAAAGTGGGAGAGTTCTTCGTGCTGAAGGTCACAAAGACAGAGGGGTCAAAAGAGCTGAAAATGGAGGTTGAAGAGTGCGATGAGGAGCTGAAGGAGATAACGGAAGACACCAACGTGGCGAAACTCCTCAAAGCTTACCCTGAATCCCTCGATATACTCGTCAAGTACGGCTTTTCACCGCTCCAGAACCCTGTGCTCAGAAAAACCCTCGCAAGGACGGTAACGCTGAGACAGGCCAAGAAGCTCATCGGCATGAGCGATGAGAAGTTCAAAGAGATGATGGAAGAACTGAAAAGGCTGTAAGAAGGTAGATAGTTCAGTTCAAAACATTTCCATTGAGGTTTGTTTTTAGTAATCTCAACCTACGAGGGATTTATTTTTGTTAATCATTAAAGCCACCGAACTTTGGCGGGGGCCATCACCCGCTCAATATAGTTCAGCCCCTGTTTGAGCTTTAAAGTATTCCTCGGCCCTCTTGATTAAGAATTCGTTTTTAATTTTCTTTCCAATACGCTTGAAGATCAACGTGGTTATGTCTCCGCTGAGCCATGTTTTGTCTTCAATTAGCTCTCGGTAGCTCTCTTCATCAGTTAAATCGCTTTCTCTTACTGAAACAAGTATTTTATAACTATCCAATCTCTTGATTAGGACATAATCTTCCTCCTCCCGTCCGGGTCTTTCAATCAGCTCGTAGAGACCGTCCTCCAAGTCTAAGAGTTCTTTCTTCACTATGGTAACGCCCGAAGGAACGATTTCAAGCTTTTTCCTTTTCACAGTCTCAACTAACCATTCGTAGAAAAGAAACTGGTTGTTTTCTTCAAAGCCTGCATCTCTGAGGTCGTGATCGTCCGTGTAACCACAGATGAGGACCGCCCCAACCCCCATCAGCTTTCCGAGGAACTTCATAAGTTCGGGACTCAGGACGAACAGCCACCTGCCGGTGGAGACTCCAATCTGGAGGAGCGTCATGTTCTCCTTTGAGTACGTTTCAACCTCAAGCCAGTCAAAGGAATCTTCCTCGGTGGTTTTCAGCTCGTAGTGCAGTTCTCCCACTGCAACCAGCCTAAATCCCCTCATATCAAAGATGAACTTCAGGTGCTCTTCTCGTCTTTCCCGCTGGTACGCGAGTTCGCGAGTGTACTTGAACTCGCGCGAGAGCTTCTCAAGCACTTCTCCCCAAGGCTTATCAAACACGGCGACAACATAATACGTGGTTCCCATACCACTCCCCCCCAGGATTCATTACATAATTGAGAAATAAAGAAACATGTTCAGTCGAATTCTGAAGCTAGGTAACGCACTTCAACGTCCACACCAAACCTGGACTTTATCTCCTTTGGCAGGTACTGGGTGTAGTAATAGTAGCCCCTTATGTTCTCAATGCCTCCAGCATAGTACACCTCAATCTTTCTGATTCCCTTATTGATGGCGTACTCAGCGTACTTTGCAAGCTGTTCCTCGCTTATTTTATGTGCGTTTCTCTTGCACTCTATCACCACTCTCTCAGAACCTTTCCTGGCAATTGTGCCAATTTCTGTTTTCATCCCGTGTTTGATGGCAATGGTCAGGGTATCCGCAGGCACCTCACCCCTGAGAGCCTCCTCAAAGCCAAAGAAGATAAAGGAGAAGGACATGAGCTCACCTCCCAGATAGCTTTACCCTTTTAAGTTCCTTTTCTGCATCTTTGATGGCCTCATCGATGGCCCTCAGGAGAGCGTTCTTTGGGACTTTGACTGCCATACCGGAATACAGGACGAATGCCAGCAAAAATTCTCCCTTTCCAGAGTCTGCCGCATAGAGAACTTCAAAGGGGTCATAGGTTGAAAGGGTAAAGCGAACGAAAGGAGGAGCCGCTCCTGCTGAGAGCTTTTTAAGGCCCGCCAGTTCGCGGAGAAGGCCCCTATCCTCCGGCTTTTTTACCCCTTTGGAAGACAGCCTCTTGATTTCACCATCAACGTTCCACTTTACCCGCCACTCCTCCGCAGGCAGTTTGCCATCCGCCACAAACGCCCTGAGAAGTTTAAGCTCCTCAACGTACCCCTCGAGATTAACAAACGCCTCCAGTACGTACGTGCTCCCGTAAACTTGAACTTCGTACTCGTCCATGATATCCTCAGGTTCACTGAACATCTCAAGAACTTCATGCGAAGGCGGCTTTAGTTTGAACCTGAGCCACTCCATCCGCACGGGTTTATTATTGAGAACCGCTTTCAGGTTCTGGATGGAAGTTCGGATTGCCTCGATGAAGTTGTCACGGGTGAGCTGTACTTCCCCACCATCCCAAAGGGTCAGGTGAACCCATCCACCCTCAGCCATTATCTTCAAGTCCCAGAGCTTTTTCGGGAGAGCATCCATCGAGTGGAGTGCCTTTAGGGAGCTTATGAATTCATCCAGCGTCACTGGGTCTTCACTGATGAAAACTGGCCCCTCTTCGAGCACCAGCACTGGAAATCCCCTATCTCCATCTCGAGGGGAAAATGAAAAGGCAAAGATTGAAATCACCTCCCTGTCAATATCTCCTTGAAGATGGTGGGAATGCCGTAACTATCCGGTACATCCCCCATTTGATTCTCTCAATCACTACCACCACTTTCTTTCCCAGCTTTGGGGAATATTTAACAAGTACTATTCTCTGTTTTCCATTGACAATGTCTCCGCATTCAATTTTGTCTGGGTTTTCTATAACCTTGCCCATTTCGTTTAAAAGATCCACGGCGGAAATGTGAGTGAACTGATCTTTTCCAGGCTTTTTCATGAGGTGGTTAAAAATAATATGTTTTGCCCCTTTTGCATCAATGATAACATCTCCTCCTTCGAATACTCCACAATCAAGGTTTGCCCCATTGAAGTGTGCCCTGAAACCCCTGTACCCCTCGTCAAAATCCTCTGCAAGCTTTTTAGCATCGTTGGCATCCCAGCCGTTTAAGTACGCTTGCCTCTTACCAGACTAAGACTAAACTTTCTGAAAGTGTTAAGAACTTCAATGTATTCCGCCAATGGCTCTTTCCACGCTCCCGGAGGTAGCAGTTCACCTAGTTCAACTAGACTCTTTAAAGTCTCTTCTCCCATTTTCAGGAAAGCTCTCGACAATGAGCCAGCATCACCCTCTATCACTACCCTTTTGGGGTTAAGGATGTTGCCTTTATCCGCAAAGTAAAGTTCCGAGCATATAAACACTTTTTCTCCTTTGAGTTTAAACACCACCGGGCTCAAAATCTTTCCGAATGTAACGTCAAAAACGTATCCTTTAACATCTGGACACTCTAACAAGTATTCTCGTCTTAGTTCTTCTATAGGAACCTCTCTTAGCCGTGGATCTGGAATTCTTCTGATTTCAGGAGGATAAACGTATTTTCGTAAAAATTCAACAAACCAGGTCTTTGTAGCAATCTCTTGGTTAAACTTCTCTAAAGCTCCCCGGAGATAGATGCTCACAAGAAACGCATCCTGGGGAACGCTGGGGAAGTATATCGCTTCACCGGAATCATCTGCAAGCACTTCTTTTCCCAATATTTTTAATGAGTACCTCCCTGCGGGCAAACGAAACAACTTCAATATTGTTGAAAGCTGCATGGGAGTTTTACCTTGAGTTGTTATCTCCTCAATTTCCAGATTTTTTCTCAAATACTCAACATCAAAGTACCAAGTTATCAAGTTCATCACCCCTGATAAACTAAAGAAAAATTAAAATTAACTCTCTGGGAATGCCGTCCATACTTTCCATTTTCCTTTTATCTTCTTTATCACGACCCTATACCATATCCCACCCTTATTTTTCTTAAGTACTGCCGTTTTTCCATTATCATAACAACGTGATGCGCTTTTGTCAAACGATTCAATTACTTCTTTTATAATGTTAGCAACGTCTTCACCGGAGTTAACCTGCCACTGACTATTTTCCAATTTCTTCCAGTTAGCTGCTTCCATTGTTATGTGGGCCTCGATAATGTGTTCTCTCCGCTCTGGATCCATCGTAACATCTCCCGCTTTACACATGTTGAGTCCTTTAAATTCTGCATGGAAATTCTGAGTCGCTTTTCTAAATTCTCGGGCTATTGTATAAGCATCCTTTGCGTTCCATCCGTTTAAGTATGCTTTTGCAAGTACTCTCCCAAGGTCTTTAGGGCTAAATAGATCCTCCACAGCTTTAACTTCGTCCCTGTTTATCTTTATTACGGACTTTACAATCACTGCTTCCTTTTTAAGTCCGCCCCATTCCTTTTTGACATAACCATAACCAATCTCTACCTCCGTCCCCCAGAAGTTCGTCTTAACGCCCTTTGCAAGCTCCTGCCCATTGTAAGTAATCCTATTCTGGAATCTCACTTACAAAGCCTTCTGTGAATTCTTTAACTGGTTTTGAGTACAAGTATTGGGCAATTAACGCCACGAGGGTGAGGCTTCCAACCGCTACTACCCATCCAACTCCTGGAACAAAGGCACTTACAAAAGGTTTCAAAACAACTGTAGCACCCCCAGAATGCGGCTGAACTTTGTTTCCAGGCTTCTTCTCAAGAGTTAACTCTGACGGAACCGTTACGGTGCCGTTCACTGTGCTGTTGACGAGGCTCGCCGTTGCACTCGCACCGCTGAACGCCAATCCCAAAATCAAAAAGCTGAAGAGTAGGGCGAGGGTTTTTCTTCCACATCCCGGAGCACCTCCAGATACGTACACTGGATAATCAAGCCAGAACTTTAAAAAGATTACTATGGTAGAGTTTAACAAGTTCGTAATGGTAGAATTTAAATCAAACTCTCAAAAGTTCAGAAAATACAACTCTGACAAATAGAGCGCCCGAGAGACTAAGTCCTTTTCAGGCTTTCAAGAAAAAGACAAAGCAAAAGTGAAGAGAGCTCAATCCAGCTCCTCCGCGAGCGGGGCGTTCTCATCAACGCTTACGCCCCTGTTTAGCATGTCTCTGAGGTCCTTCTCGGGGTCGCCTGTGAGCCTCAGGTCGAACTGCCTTCTGAGCACTTCAAAGACGTTCGGCGTTAGGAACTCCGGCGGCTTGGGGCCGAGATAGATGCCCTTCACGCCCAGGTATAGGAGAGTGTAGAGTATTCCTATGGCTTTCTGCTCCATCCAGCTCAAAACGATGCTCACCGGGAGTGAGTTCACATCAGTTCCAAGCTCGTTCGCTAAGGCTATCGCTATCTCTATTATGGAGTAGACGTTGTTGCACTGGCCGAAGTCGAGGAAGCGTGGAATGCCATCAATTGTTCCATAGTTCCTCGCGTTGTAGCGGAACTTGCCGCAGGCGGCTGAGAGTATTATCGCGTCCTCTGGAATGAGCTCGGTAAGCCTCTCATAGTAGCCCATGCCCTTGTGCGGTGTATCACACCCGCCAACGACAAAGATGTGCCTTATCTTGCCCTCGTTGATGAGCTCTATCAGCTTGTCTTTCATAGCCAAGACGTTCGTATGGTGGAAGCCCGTGAGGAGCTTTCCACCGTCATAGGCCTTCATTCTTGGAGTCTCAAGGGCCCTTTCTATGAGCGGCTCGAAGTTGTAGTCCTCTATGTGGGGCACTCCCTCAAGGCCCGCTATTCCGGTGGTGAAGATTCTATCTTGATAGGCCTTGGTCGGCTGCTGGACACAGTTGCTCGTGCCCACTATAACCCCCGGGAATTCGGAGAACTCCTTCCTCTGGTAGAGCCACGAGCCGCCCCAGTTGCCGTAAAGCGCTTTAAACTTCCTGAGCTCGGGATATGCGTGAGCTGGGAACATCTCGGCGTGAGTGTAGACCTTTATCTCATCCTCAAGACCTTTCTCCTCTATCTGCCTCAGGAGTTCATAGAGGGCCTTGTAGCTGTGACCGGTGACGAGTATGCCGTGTCCCTCAAAGCTTCCCGTGGGTACTTCAACGGGCTCGGGCCTTCCAAAGGTCTCAACGTAGGCCTTATCGAGAAGCTTCATTGCCTCAAGGTGAACCCTTCCGTTCTCAAGGATCAGCTCAAGGAAGCGGTTCTTGTCGAAGTTGACGTTGGTTAGGGTTGAGTAGAGGGCCTTGCTCAGAAAGTGGCCGATTCTTGGATCGTCGTAGCCCACCTCAAGGGCGTGATAGTAGTAAGCCGATGTTCCCTTGATCCCGTAGAGGAGGGCTTCCTGAAGGGAGTTAAGGTCTGGATCCTTGCCGCAGACTCCTTGAATCGTGCATCCTCCTGCTAAACTCATAGAGCACTGGTTGCATAACATCTCATATTCTTTTGGAAGCCGTATTGCCATGCTTAACCACCTCCATTTTTATGACACATGTCATATTCGATTTATTATTGAAAGGTCCTTCATAAAAGCTTTGCGGTTTATTAACCTAAAAGAGCTTTATGACTCATGTCATGACAAAAAGTTGGAGAAGTTGACGGAAAGGTTTAAATATTCCGCTCGTCATAAAAGCTACCATGAAGACCAACGCCTTTGAAGCCGTTGCAAGGTACGTCTACCCTTCCCTCCGCAGAAGATTAGTGGAGATTTTGAGGGAGAAAGGGCTTAACCAGATGCAGATAGCGGAGCTTTTGCACATAACTCAATCAGCCGTTTCAAGGTATCTAGGGATGAACCGGGGGGCTCTCATAGAGGTGGAAAAATTTCAGGACATCGATGAGAAGCTGAAGGGGCTCGCAGAGACCATAGTGGGGAAAAAACCCGACGAGTACTACATCCACGGGGAACTCGTGAAAATTGCAATTGAGATGCTTGGAAAGGGCTACGTCTGCTCCTTCCATTCAACGGTTGACCCTGAGATAGACCCAAAGCTCTGCCGGATATGTATAGAGACCTTTGGTTAGACTCATTGCGAGGCTATCAACAGTGTGAAAACCAGTATCAACACTATTTCGTAAGTTTCTATTAAAGCCACAGAGGGCCATTCAATAAGAGTTCCAATAACTGCGAGAATAAAAAGCAGCGTCGAAATGGTTCTAACCATTTTCTCGCTCCCTGACCCATAAAGAAACATTCCGAGGAAGAACTGAACAAAAAAGTAGGTGGAAACAAAGACATGGGGTCTAGTCCCACCAGGATAGAGCCCTATAAGTGCACGGAATATTGCGGCCACGCTTATATAAGCACCTCCAACGGTCTGGAGTTTTGTTTGAGAAATGAGAACCAGATATACCGCAAAAAGCATTACAAATATTGAAGAAACTATCAGCCCATAATTGTAAATCCAAGGTGAGTTAGCTTCTCCTGTCCCAAGATCGCTGAGTGCATGTTCAAAAACGAGAACCATCTGTTCCTTGAGATTGCCCAAAAAGTAAAAAGCCAATAAACTATCCCTCCCGTTATCCCGGAATTCTTGAAAATTTCTTCATAAATTCATTTTTAAATCCCTTCACATGAATTTCCCTTGGGGTGAGAGGATGGACGAGCTGGAGATGATTAGAAGAAAAAAGATGCTCGAGCTAATGAAAAGAGCCGGAATGATAGAGGAGAGGCCCAAAAAGCCAAAAGTCGTCATCGAGGTCATAACATCCCCCACATGTCCTTACTGTCCGATAGCCTGGGCAATGGCCCAAGAAATAGCGAGAAAGTATGAGGGCGTGATAGCGAAGGAAGTGAGCGTCGCGACTCCTGAGGGGCAGAGGAAGGCCATGGAGCACAACATCATGGGTACGCCAACGATTTTAATAAACAACCGCGTTGAATTCATAGGCGTGCCGAACTTTGCTGAATTTGAGAGAAGGGTCAGGCAATATCTTTCCACATAAACTTTAAAAATCGCCCTCTTTAATTTCTCCCATGTTTTTGTATGAAAAAAATTTTGAGCTGCAGAAAGTGAAAGCCCTCGAAAGCCTGGAGGAAGCTCTTGAAAAAGATCTGGTGGACAAGGACATCATTCCCCTTTTAGAGAAGATCAACTCCTTCGAAAACTACTTCACAACTTCCAGCTGCTCCGGCAGAATAAGTGTGATGCAAATCCCGGATTTTGGGGACAAGGTTAACGCAGTATGGCTAGGCAAGTGGCACAGGGAAGTGGGATTGGAAGAGGTGCTTGAAGCCATAGGGAAGCACAGCGAAGGCATGCTCTGGTTCATGCTTCACAGCCCGATACTCCACGTTTCTGCAAAGACCCTAAAAGATGCCGTGGAACTGCTCAACTTAGCTATCTCCTGCGGCTTCAAGCATTCAAACATCAAAAGCATAAGTCACAAAAAACTCGTGGTGGAGATTCGCTCAACCGAGAGAATGGACGTTCCCATAGGTAGAGATGGAGAATTCTGGGTAAGTGAAGATTATCTTAGGAGGATAGTTGAAATTGCAAATCTTCAGCTCAGAAGAGCCAAGGAAAAGCTCAAAACACTTGAAAATGAAATTGAAAGATTTAAGAAATAGGGAAAGAGTCTTCAGAACTCACTCTCTTCTTCTCCCCCTGTTTCTTTTCCACTTTCTTTCTCTTTCTCAAGCTTGCTTGCGGCAATGACGTCATCAATTCTGAGTATCATTATTGCAGCTTCGCTTGCGCTCTTTATAGCCTGCCTCTTGACTCTCAATGGCTCAATGACCCCCCTCTCGAGCATGTCGGCTGGTTCTCCGGCAAAGACGTCAACACCAATTGTTGCACCCTTGTCCTTGTGAGCCGCAGTTACTTTCACTAAGACGTCAACTGGATCAAGTCCAGCGTTCTCTGCAAGGGTTCTTGGAATTACCTTCAATGCATCGGCGAAGGCTTCAATAGCAAGCTGCTCCTTGCCACCAACTTCTTTTGCATATTCGTCAAGCTTGATGGCAAGTTCGATCTCTGGAGCACCGCCACCAGCGACGATCTTTCCGTCCTCAACGATATCCTTGACGACTTTGAGGGCATCTTCAAGGGCTCTCTCGACTTCATCTACAACGTGCTCTGTTCCACCCCTGATGAGGATTGTAACTGCCTTTGGATTCTTGCAGCCCTCAACGAACACCATGTTCTCTCCTGCAACCTTCCTCTCCTCAACGAGCTCAGCATAACCTAAGTCCTCTGGTGTAAGGTCTCTTACGTTTGTGACAATCTTCGCACCTGTTGCTTTGGCGAGCTTTTCCATGTCGCTCTTCTTGACCCTTCTAACGGCGAGGATTCCTGCCTTTGCAAGGTAGTGTTGTGCTAAGTCGTCAATTCCCTTCTGGCAGAAGACAACGTTAGCCCCTGTGGCAATGATCTTGTCGACCATGTCCTTGATCATCTTCTCCTCTTGCTCAAGGAATGCCTGGAGTTGCTCTGGGCTTGTGATTCTAATCTCAGCGTCTGTTTCAGTCTCTTTGACTTCAAGTGCTTCATTGATAAGTGCGATCTTGGCGTTTTCGACCTTCTTTGGCATTCCTGGGTGGACTCTTTCCTTGTCGATAACGACACCCTTGATGAGCTGGGTGTCTCTTACACTTCCACCCTCCTTCTTCTCAAGCTTGATGTTATCAATGTCCACCACGTACTTGCCATCAACTTCCTCCGCAACTAGTTTTACAGCATCAACAGCAAGCTTTGCAAGGTATTCCCTCTCTTCCTCTGCCGCTTTTCCGGTTATGGCGGTTGTTGCTGCCTTCATTAGGATTTCTTCATCCATCGGGCTGACATCCTTTGCAATGCTCTCAAGTATCTCCTGAGCCTTTTCAGCTGCAAGGGTGTAACCCTTAACGATTATCGTTGGATGAATGTTCTGGTTGAGCAACTCCTCGGCTTTTCTTAAGAGCTCACCGGCGATGACCACAGCTGTTGTGGTTCCATCGCCAGCTTCCTTGTCTTGGGTCTTTGCAACTTCGACCATCATTTTGGCAGCTGGGTGCTGTATATCCATCTCGTCAAGAATAGTTGCACCGTCGTTTGTGATGACTATGTCACCAAGGCTGTCAACGAGCATTTTGTCCATACCCTTGGGACCAAGGGTGGTTCTTACGGTTTCAGCAACGATTCTTGCTGCAAGAATGTTCAATCTCTGGGCATCTCTTCCAACGTATCTCTGGGTTCCTTCGGGAAGAATCAATATTGGCTGGCCTGCAAGTTGGGCCATCTCCACCCACCTCCGACTTTTTTATTTCTTATCTGCAGGGAATTTTTAGTTACAATGTGTGTTCATCTCGATTATCCATTCCTTTGTGCTATTTATAAATTTTTCGGTCAACCTTTTTAAGCTACTCCTCAAACAACACATGGTGAAAAGGAGATGGAAGAGTTTAAAAAAGCACTAAAAAGTAAGGACTGCCAAAAAGTCCTCGAGTACCTTGATGATTACCTAGAAATTATTGAAAGTGAAAAGGAGCTCAGAGATCTCCTCCAAGAACTTGAGGAACTTGCCCCAGAATGTGAGGAAGAGGCTTATGAGCTCGCCCATGAAATAGCCCACGTCTATGCCCACTTAGATGAACTTGAGAAAGGATTGGAGGTTTACAAGAGATTAGTGGAGAAGTATAAAGGGCAAGGAGAAAAATACCTAGATGCCCTCTACCATCTTGCAGATGCCTATGAGCATTTTGGAATGCCAGATAAAGCTATAGAGACATATGAAAAACTTTTGGAACTTGAAAGGAAACTTGGAAATAAAAGAGAAGAAGCACTAACGCTGGCACACATTGCCATAAACTACGATGAACTTGAAGAAACAGAAAAAGCAATAGAATTAATGGAAAAAGCAAGTGCAATGTTTAGAGAGCTTGGCGATGAGAAGAACTACTTGGTAAGTTTGCTCGATTTAGCCCACTTTTTCTATGAGCTTGGCGACCATAAACGTGCTGAGGAGCTTGTCTCAGAAATCTTAAAAACTCCCAGAGATGTGGAGATTGAAATTAATGCACGGATAGTTGAGGCAGAAATAAAAGCCGCACAAGAGGACTTCAAAGGGGCATTTCAATCCCTTAAACTAGCTCTCCTAAAAGCCTTAGAAGTTGACGATGAAGAGCTTTTCAGCATTGCATTTGATGCACTGTACAATTTTATAACAGAGCTCTTCGAGGAAAAAATGTACAAAGAAGTTTATGAAAATATGGACAGCTTGGCAGATGCTTTTGAAGGGATAAATAAGGAATACGAAAAGTTCTTCAAGGCTGTAAAAGAGCTTGCAAAACTTAAAGAGGGCTTGGAAAATGAGTACACTAGAGCGTATGAAAGCATAGCTATAGAAGAGTTCAAAGAGCTGCTTGATGAACTCAAGAAGATTGGAACAAGCGTCTTAAGTATCAACCCTTAGCTCCTTGCTATTTTTTGTTAAAAATTTTTGAAAATACAAAAACTAAAAATCATTCAAAATCTGGAAACGGTCTCAACTTCAGCGCTTTCAACGTTTTCCACTTGAGTAAATGCTTCTGCAACTTCGTCGAAGGAGTATCCTTCAGCATCTTTTCCAAGCACATAAACCTTGAGGGCAACTAAACCAAATGCGATTGGCTCTCTGTCAATCTTGGAGATTCCATATTTGCCCCCAAATTTCTCCTCGAGTGTCTTTCTGATTGCTGCTTCTAATTCATCAAGGTTTACATCTGGATCGGTTGGCATAACCCTAATAACTCCTACCAGATTGAAATCGCTCATCTTCTTCACCTCAAGGTCCTTCCCATCCGCATTTGGGGCACTTGTAGGTTACCCCAAGGACACGACAGCTTTCACATCTCCATATAACTTCTTCCCCACAGTTTGGGCATATGAAGTGGGTAGCGTGCTCTCTTGGCGTTATCTCTTTTCCACATGATGTACACACGGGAATTGTCTCGGCCATTTCAAACCACCTCCTTAGAAATGAGGTTTTTATTATCGTGACTCCTAACGCAATAAAGGAAGCCTATTTATAAAACTTTCGAGGGGTCAGACCATGCGAGTCTCCTCATCCTTCGGTCGAAATCTCCCTCATCATCCCTAACAAAAATAAAAGAGAGGGCTTATAAACCTTCCCCAAAAGCTAAAAATCGTGCAAATTTCTGTTTGTATGCCAACACTTCCCTTATTTGCTTTTCATCCACACTCTCTGAGACGCTGATCTGCTTGTAAAGCATTTCAAGTTCTTTTAGTGCTCTTTCAAGTTCCATCTCTTTGTCTTTATAGCTTCTATTGGAACTCTTTATCTTGGCCAAAAGTTTGCCCCTCAGAAACGGCAACACCTCAAACGGCCGACCCATATAGGCCCAGTATATACCTTCCCTTAAAATTTCACCTAGAATTTCAATTTCAGAATAGTCCACCCTATTTTTCTTACCGATTGGTTTCCCACTCCCCCCTCACAGGTATCACCATCTTTAAGCAAACTTTATTGTTGATTAAATTTTTGGCTAGTTATTTGCCAAAATGTCGATGATTTAAAAGATATAGCTAATATTTTGCCAATTTAATGCCCAATCTTCTTGCACTATTTGTCATCGATCCAAATAAAGCAACGGAAGGGGGAAAGTTTATGGTGTTAAACTTTAATGAAACACTTTTCTCAGATTTCTGCAGCTTTCTCCATCGTGCTTAATCAAAATATTAATGCAATTTCTCGCAGTATTTACATAGAGACTCCATTTGTATCACAACCATGCCAAGGTATTTGTTAAGAGCCCCGCTGGAGATAGAGAAGCGTTATATCCCTTTATCCCACGCCCAAGTTTTACAGAAACGTAACTCTTAAATAGGTCTTTTGATGTATATCCTTATGCCATCATACACTAAGGCATGCAATACTGAAGAAAAAAATGAAGGAGGCCGAAATATATGAAGAGGTCCGGAATTTTGGCATTGCTGTTTGTGTTTGTTATGGCACTAAGCCCATTAGCTGCAGCACAAAAGGGTCCAGCAGCTGACGTTCTATACATTGGAATTAGAACCAACGAAGAAACCGGTATAACAGATGTTGCAAAAGGAGATCTAGATATCTTTCTCTGGGCTGTAGGAGGAGCATCATTCCAAAACTTGCCATCAGATGTCCTCAACAACTTAGAATTGATTAAAACCGCAAGCGGTTACAACGACATTGAAGTCAACCCCGTCCACGACGATGGCAACCCATACCTCATCACAGTTGGCGAGAAGAAATACTTCAACCCATTTGCAATTAGGGACATAAGGTACGCATTGAACTTCCTCATAAGTAGACAATACATAGTCCAAAACATCCTCCAAGGATCAGGACAACCAATGCTCGGCGGTATAAGACCAAGCACCGGTGCAAACGCATACTTCGAACCAGTATACAAGGCCATGGGAATTACAGCGGTTGCAGACATTGCCAAGTCACAACAGCTAGTTGAGAACGCAATGAAAAAGGCCGCAGATGAGTTAGCAAAACAAGGTTATGAACTTAAAAAAGGCAACGACGGATTCTGGTACTTCAACGGTGAGCCCGTCACGCTCAAATTCATCATCAGAATTGAAGACCACAGAAAAGACCTCGGTCTTTACGTTGCTGACTTGATTGAGAAATTCTGGGGCTTCAAGGTTGAAAGACTTCTCTGGGACAGAAGAAAGGCTTCAAGCACCGTATATGCCAGCGATCCAAAGAACTACCAGTGGAACATGTACACTGCTGGTTGGGTTTCAACAGTTAACATCAAGTGGCCAGACGATTATACTGCATGGTGGTACACAAGCTGGTATGGATGGCTCCCATCATCGGTAGGGTGGGAGATGCCAAGAGAAGAATTAATAACAGTAAAAGAACTTGTTGACGAGCTTGGAGGACCCGAGGCTGTTATCGAGAGCTTCCAGCTCAAGTACTACAACACCCCCGACAAGCTTGCTGAGCTCTACGACATGACAGAAGAGGAGATCACCAAGATTCTCGTTCTCGGTAGCGTTGACTTTAACGGCAAGACTTATGAGATGAAAGAGGGCAACGTTGACCAGTACTGGGACCTCCAGAAGATCTCAATGGCACTCGGTGTTAGAGACTCCCAAAAAGTATTCCTCATCGAAAGCTGGGAGTACTTCCCAGTCAACAAAGAGAGAGTTAAGGCAATCGCAAGAGACGTTTCCTCAGGATTGTGGACAAGATGGAGCCTAATCACAGCAGAAACCCCAGACAAAGTAGTAAAAGTCGCTGAATTCTCAGCAACAGGAGCACTCTTCATGAGCGCATTCAACCCAGTCGGCGGTATCGACGACGTTTACAGCTCAGCAATCTGGAGAGTAGTATATGATTACGCAATCTACACCGACCTCTCAACCGGAACCTACATCCCAGTCAGATGTGACTACAAAGTCGAGAGAGGGCCAGTTACAGTACCAGATGACGCTGTAGTTTACGACACTGTCCAAGACAAGTGGGTTGTTGCCCACGCTGGCGAAGAAGCAAAGGCAAAGATTACCTACGACTGTAAGTTCGGCAACTGGCACGATGGTCACCCAATGACCATGGCTGACATCAAGTACGCTGCCGCCTTCAGCTGGGAGTGGTCCACCAAAGATGGAGACGAGGACATTTACTACGATGACAAGCTTGCATCTGCCGCAGAGAGCCTTGCAAAGATCAAGGGTATCCAGTGGGTTGACGAGGACACTTATGTCGTCTATACTGACTTAACACACCCAGTTGCTGACGATGTAATGGCCAACATGAACGTCTTCTGGGCTTCACAACCATGGCAACTCCTCTATGCAGAAAGCGAACTCGTCGCCAAGGGAGAAGAATACGGAGTATCACAGAAGTACTCCTTCAGTGAGGAAGCAGAGGGTGTTGCACAGCTCGACCTCCTCGTGAAGGATCACGTTGCCGACTTGAAGAAGGTTCTCGAGGCCTTGAAGGCTAAAAAGGCCGTGCCAGCTGCAATTGCCAATGACATAAGCGACCCAACTGCCGGTTACAATGCAATAATCAACTGGATCAACAGCAAGGGACATGCCGTGATAAGCAATGGTCCATTCTACATTGAGAGCTATGATCCAGATAAGATCTTCCTCGAGTTAAGGGCATTCAGAGACCCAACATATCCGTTCGACCTTGACTACTGGAAGCAGAGATTAGTACTCGCAAAGCTCGAGCTCGCTGGAATTGAAGTCCCAACCAGAATATTCACTGGCGATGACTTAAAGGTTGCAGTTAAGGCCAACTTGCTTGAAGAGTACCCAGAGACCGGTAAAAAGCTTGCCGACAAGGGATTCGTCTTTGTTGAAGTGAAGAACGAGAAGGGACAAACAGTGTTCAGCGGTGAGGCTAAGCTCGCCACAGCTGGAAGCTTCGAAGTAACAATACCTGGTTCAGAGACTGCCAAGTGGGAGGCTGGAAGATACGAAGTTTACGTCAAAGGTGGACTAGAAGAGGGCGTTGTTTCATTCACCGACAAGAAGGCCCTGGTTGTCATCAAGAAAGAAGAAACAACATCACCATCACCAACGTCAAGCCCAAGCCCAACAAGCTCTCCGAGCCCAACGGCAACCGGAGGAATCTGCGGACCAGCGGCACTCGTAGGACTAACACTAATCCCGCTCCTACTAAGAAGAAAGAAGTGATTCCACCTCTTTAAATTTTTAATTTTGCAATTGTTTTTCTCTTCTTTTAATCGTGCATGCATATCCAGCCAGTAATGTAAAAGTGTCGTTTTGATAGCCATTTAAGCGTGTTTCTATGTCTCTGTTTGTGCTCATAAGCCCCTTACCGCAGACTGAATAGAAAAATATATAAAGTTTTACAAACTTGAAAATGTTGATGGATGATAAAAAGCCTCAATGTACACATTTGAATGGAGGTGTGTAAGTTGGGATATGGGAAATACATTGCTATTAGGCTCCTTAACGCGGTGCTGGTTCTTGCTCTAGTTACACTATTAGTTTCAGTGCTCTTTACGAAAGTTGCAGAGGAAGACATAAAATCCAGTATCCAAGAGCAAATAAACCTCAAACTTAGATCGAATCCTGAACTTCAAAAACAATTAGCCGCAGATCCAGAAAAGCTCCAAGAATGGTATCAAAGAGAATATAACAGACTTATTCGTGTGTATGAATTAGACAAGCCGTTTTGGGTCAGAGTAATAGAAAGAACAAAAGACACATTAACCCTCAATTTTGGAAATACAAAATCGCCAATCTTTGGTGAAACTGCAGTTAGTAAGATAATTGCAAAGGCGATCCCAAGAACCGTCATTTTGTTCACAACAGCAGAAATCTTTGTTATCTTAATAGGTCTCCTCTTGGGTGTAAAAGCAGCACAGATGGCAGGAAGCATATTGGACAGGGGAGTATCCATAATAGCAATGGTCACAAGCAGTATCCCAATGTGGTGGTTCGGAATGATGATGATTCTAATATTCTCATTCAAGATGGGCTGGTTCCCAAGTGGTGGAATGACTTCAATGCCACCCAAGGAAGGCTTTGCATATTACCTTGACGTCCTTTACCATATGATTCTTCCAGTGACCACAATAATCTTCGTTCTGTTTGGTGGATGGGCCTGGACAACAAGAAATATCATGATTGGTACAATGCAGGAAGACTTCATCATGGCAGCAAGAGCAAAGGGTGTTCCTGAAAGAAAAGTCATTTACGGTCACGCCCTCAGAGCTTCAGCTCCGCCAATAGTAACAATGACAATATTCAGCCTTCTTGGTTCAATAGGTGGTGCCATTATTACCGAGAGCGTTTTCAACTGGCCAGGAATGGGAAGATTGTATTGGACCGCTTTGCAGCAAAACGAGACTAGATTGTTAATGGGTGTAACTTTCGTTACAGTGGCATTATATTTGATAGCAATGATCATTGCAGATTTGGCTTATGGATATCTAGACCCAAGAGTCAAAGTTGGTGCATCCCAGCAAACATGAGGTGAAGAACCATGAGATGGGTTGATGTAAAGGAGAGCTTAAAGGATTTCTGGCTTGAATTTAGAAGACAAAAAGGTGGATTATTTGGACTAGCATTGCTTTTCCTGTTGATACTCACCGCCCTTGCAGCTCCATACATAACCGAGCCAGACATCCCCCAGAAGTGGACACAATACTGGGAAGGAAACCCCGTAACAGTGCCCCCTGTTTGGTATAACTACTTCACAACAAAAGAGCTTGCCCCTCACGAAGTTTTAACGGCAAATGACCTCAAGATAACCGCCAATGGGCAAGACATTGGTGGAGGAATGAAGTACTGTAGCTTTGAATTCACTTACGAGAACAATTACGACATACCTCCATCAGACATCATAATAAAAGACATTGGAGTTAAGCTGGCAAACATAAACTCCCCTGCTCAGATCGTTGTTACGGTGATGAGACCCGACGGAAACAAGATAGAGCTCCTAAACACTGACCTAAGAGAGGGCTCCATATATCAATTAGCAAAAGATGGAAAAGTTAAAGCCGCGGTATTCCAATGGGCATCTCAATTTGAAAACCCTGAGACGATCGCAGAAGGTGGGGAGACTCTAAAGAACACGATGGATACCATGAAAGTAATATTTGCCAAAGCCCAAGAGGGCATTCTAACAAACCCCGAAGCTCTTGAGGGAACATATACCTTCCAAGTAGAAATCTTTACATTCACAGAAGGAGATCAAATAGATTTAAGCACCACGCAGGTCATCCTCTCAGGAAGAACTTATGGGTTAATGGGAACCGATTATAAGGCTAGAGACCTCTGGGCAGGCCTTGTGTGGGGAACAAGAGTATCCCTCACGGTAGGTGTTACAGTAGCAGTTCTTACGGTCCTCATAGGTATCTTTTATGGAGTTACAAGTGCTTATCTCGGTGGATGGAAAGATGAGTTCATGCAGAGAGTTAACGAATTCTGGGCCTCAATTCCAACACTACCAATACTTATCCTCCTCGGCGCTGCGTTCAAGGGGCACGTTAGCCTTTGGACAATAGTCTTTCTAATGGTTGCATTCTACTGGACGGGAATTGCAAAGGTCGCCAGAAGTATGGCACTGCAGATTAAAGAACAAACTTATGTGGAAGCCGCAATTGCCCTCGGTGCCGGTACTGGAAGAATTATCTTCAAACACATAATGCCCCAGATTATGCCATATGCATTTGCAGCAATGGCCCTTAACGTTCCCGGTGCAGTTTTAACTGAAGCATCACTCAGCTTCCTTGGATTAGGTGATCCAACTGCAGTTACGTGGGGACAAATACTCTACGATGCGCAGACCCAGAGTGCTACAATTAACGGGTACTGGTGGTGGGTTATTCCACCAGGACTGGCAATTACATTAGTGGCATTCACCTTCGTGTTGATTGGTATCTCACTCGATAGAGTACTCAACCCAAGACTGAAGAGGCTGTGAGGTGGATAAAATGGCCAAGAATGTAATTGAAGTTAAGGATCTTAAAATGTACTATTTCACTTCAAGAGGACCTGTGAGAGCAGTTGACAACATCTCATTTGAGCTCAAAAAGGGTGAAGTTTTGGGCCTAGCAGGCGAAAGTGGATGTGGGAAATCTTCTCTTGGATTTACTTTAATGGGAATGCCAACACCTCCAGGAAAAATTGTTGGCGGAAGCATAAAAATAGATGGCAGAGAGATCGTTGGATTGCCTGAGGAAGTTCTCAGGAGAGAGATTAGATGGCAGAAAATCTCAATGATATTCCAGGGTGCCATGAACGCCCTAAATCCAGTTTACACTGTCGGATATCAAATGATAGAACCATTAATATACCACAAAGGTATGACGAAGGAAGAAGCCTTGGATAGGGCTATGAAATACCTAGAGCTGGTTGGACTTGCTCCCGAAATAGTTTATAGATATCCACACGAGCTCAGTGGTGGAATGAAGCAGAGAGTTGTTATTGCTACTTCACTGCTCCTCGAACCAGAAGTCATCATTGCGGATGAGCCAACGACAGCTTTAGATGTGGTTGTCCAAGCTCAGATCATAAACCTCATGAAGAGGCTGAAAAAAGAACTGGGTCTATCGATGATATTCATCACACACGATTTGAGCATTCTTGCAGAGATAAGCGATAGAGTAGCAATAATGTATGCAGGAAAAATAGTAGAAATTGGAGACAGCGAAAAGATATACTATGAGCCAGCTCATCCCTACACTCAAAAACTCCTAGCTGCAATCCCAAGGTTACATGAGGACGTCGAGAGGCTCGAGTTTATACCCGGACAACCACCCAACCTAATAAACCCACCCAGTGGATGTCGCTTCCACCCAAGATGTCCATACGCAATGCAACAATGTAAGGAACAAATCCCAGAACTGAAAGAGATTGAGAAAGATCACTATGCTGCATGCTGGTTGTTGTGAGGGATGAAAAATGGCGGAACCAATATTAAAGGTTGAGAACCTCAAGAAGTACTTCCCAATTAAGAGAGGCCTACTAGCGGGACTTAGAGGAGAGCCCCCCAGGTTCGTCAGAGCGGTAGATGGCGTTAGCTTTGAGGTTTATAAGCAAGAAGTCTTTGCACTGGTAGGAGAGAGCGGATGTGGAAAAACTACCACTGGAAAACTAGTAATGAAGCTATTAGAACCAACAGATGGAAAAATTTATCTTGAAGGGCAGGATGTGACAGAACTCAAAACTCAAGAGGAGATTAAGGCGTATAGAAGAAAAGTCCAGATGGTCTTTCAGGATCCGTTCTCCTCAATGAACCCGAGATTCAGAATATACGACGTATTAGAAGAACCACTCTTAATTCACGGAATCGGTGAGACAAAAGCAGAAAGAGAAGAACTTATTTACAAGGCACTTGAGATGGTTAAAATCGTTCCCCCTGAAGATTACGTGGGCAGACACCCGCACATGCTCTCTGGAGGACAGAGACAGAGAGTAGCTATTGCAAGAGCTTTGATACTTAACCCAACGTTCATAGTGGCAGATGAGCCAGTCTCGATGCTTGACGTCTCAATTAGAGCAGAAATCCTTGAATTGATGAAAGAGCTCAAAGAAAAGATGGGTGTTACGTACCTCTACATCACCCACGATCTATCAACAGCCAGATACTTTGCAGACCACATTGCGGTCATGTACCTAGGAAGAATTATTGAGATGGGGCCTGCAAAGGTGGTAATTGACAATCCTATACACCCCTATACAAGAGCATTACTTGCAGCAGTGCCGGAGCCAATCCCAGAGAGAAGAAACATAATCAAGGAGGTACCAATTAAAGGTGAAGTTCCAAATGCTGCAAATATCCCACCAGGCTGTAGGTTCCATCCGAGATGTCTGTACATGGAGAAAGGACTCTGCGATGTCAAGCACCCACAATTAATAGAATACGAGCACAACCACTGGGTAGAATGCTGGCTGGCTGGGAAGATCTAATCTGTTCTTAACCCAATCTTTTTATTTTTGTTTCTGAAAATCCTTGTGGGTGATGTGATGGCAACTTTTAAAGACGCACTTAGATATCCCCTAATAAAAGCAGGGTTGCTTTTTTTATTCTTGGCTATAATACTCGCTTTCATCTCTATGTATGGAGTCCCAAAGAGTGGTAATTGGCATGGAAACTTACAACAGGGCCAGTATTTAATCGGAGATTCCCAATTTGAAAAAGAGTATTTCATAAACAATAGAACCCTCATGTTGTATTCCCAAAACGCATCGGTGATCATTGTTCATGGGAACAAGGTTGATGCATATAGGCTAAACAATAATTCTGTAACGTTAAATCCCCTTTCTCAGCCACAGATAAATGTAGAGAGCGGAAATGTTTCTTATGTGTACGATGTGGAAGGGGTTCAATACCCCTATTCTTCTTTAGCATGGATAGCTTTTATCTCAATGCTGGTGGGGAGTGTCTTAAGTCTTATAGGATACGTAAGGTTCATGGAAGACTTAAAAGGAGGTTAAAAAATGAGAGAACTAAATTTTGAAGAGGTCATCAATAGGCTCGTCTCATTTATAAAAGAGAAGACAGAAGAAGCGAAAGCTAAGGGAGTGGTAATCGGGATTAGCGGTGGTGTAGACAGTGCAACTGTAGCATATCTTGCAGCAAAAGCCCTTGGAAATGGGAAGGTACTTGGCCTTATAATGCCCTACTACATGAACCAAGACGTTGAAGATGCCCTATTGGTCTGCAAAAAACTTGAAATTGAGCATAAACTCATCAGCATAAAAGAAATCGTGGATGCGTTTGAAAAAAGCATTGGCTTTGAGCTTGACAAAGTTTCCAGGGGTAATTTAATGGCAAGGACCAGAATGATACTCTTATATGCCCATGCAAACTCAAGAAACTACCTTGTTTTAGGAACCTCCAATAAAAGCGAATTTTTGACGGGATACTTTACAAAATGGGGAGATGGGGCAAGTGATTATGCCCCCCTAATCAACCTATACAAAACAGAAGTTTGGGAAATTGCCAAAAGGCTTGGCGTTCCAGAGAGAATAATAACCAAAAAACCAAGTGCCGGCCTATGGGAAGGACAAAGCGATGAAGATGAATTGGGAATTAGCTATAAACTTTTAGACGAAATCCTCTATAGATTGGTAGATTTAAAAATGGAAAAGAACAAAATCGCCGAAGAGCTAAATCTCCCAATAGACAAAGTTGAGCATGTAGAATATTTAGTCAAAAAAAGCGAACACAAGAGAAGACTTCCCGTGGGACCAAAAATCTAACGGTGAAATACATTGAAAAAGGGATACATACTCGTCTTTTTAGCCGCGAGTATGTGGGGAACCCTTGGGATTTTCGCTAAATTGCTCTATGGCTTCGGATTAGATCCCTTTACAATAACTTTCTATAGGGCATCGATAGCGTTTGCCCTTCTCTTTGTTTATAATCTCTCCAAAGGCCTTCAGATTAAAAAGAACAGATTGCCTTTTTATGCGTTTTATGGTTTTTTTGCAGTGTTCTTGTTTTACATACTGTATTTTTACACTGTTAAAATTTCATCAGTATCGTTGGCAGTCCTTTTACTGTATTCCGCCCCGGTTTATTCCACGATACTGGGATACTTCATCTTTGGTGAAAAAATCACCTCCACAAAGCTCGCAGCACTTGTAATGGCAATAATAGGAGTTCTCCTGGTTGTTAATCCCAACGAAGGAAGTTTGAGTAAGCTAGCTGTAGTATTAGGACTTCTATCTGGACTTACATACGCCTTATATGGAATTTTAGCAAAACTCGCCGTAAAAAATGAAAAACCAGAAGAAGCCCTTCTTTACACAATAGGTTTTGGAGCACTTTTCCTATCGCCGTTCTCGAATTTTGAAATCCCTATTTCCTCTTTGCCATACCTTTTTGGACTGGCGTTTTTTCCAACATTTTTAGCATACATTTTATATAACACCGCGCTTAGGGAGATAGAAGTCAGCAGAGCATCGATAATCGCCACAGTAGAACCGGTAGTTGCTTTGGTCCTTGCTTACCTCATATTCCATGAGACTCTAATGGCCAAACAAATGATTGGAGCTGCATTAATAATCCTAGGCTCTTTTATACTACAAGTGGAGGAGAGAAAAGAGAAAAGTCAGATGTAGAAGTAGCGCTCAAGTTCCCATTCTGTGACTTTTATTGTTTTTCTTTCGAGCCCTTTTTTCTCCAGATATTCCAGATAGTCCTTCCATTCCTTTATTTTGTATTCCACAAAGTTGTGGTAAGCCTTTCCAAGGGCATCTTTGACTACTTTGTCCCTCTTTAGTTCTTCGAGGGCTTCTTCCAAAGTAGTGGGCAAAACATCTATTCCTAGGGAATCCCTTTCTTTTTCTCCCATCTCATATACGTTCTCTTCCACATAAGCAAACGGTTCGATTTTATGCTTTATTCCATCAATACCTGCCATTAAGATAACCGCAAACGCAAGATACGGATTAGCACTTGGGTCAGGACAGCGGTATTCTATTCTTGCCCCATTGCCCACATACGCAGGAACCCTTATCAGAGCACTCCTGTTTTTGTACCCCCAAGAGATGTATACCGGAGCCTCATATCCAGGCACAAGACGTTTATATGAGTTAACAGTGGGATTAGTTACTGCCGTTAAAGCTTTTGCATGCTTTAAAATGCCCCCAATGAAGTAAAGGGCATCGTCACTTAACCCTTTTTCTCCCACGAAGATGTTCTCCCCATCTTTCCAAAGACTTATGTGAAGATGCATCCCATTGCCGGGCTTGCCAAAAAGGGGTTTTGGCATAAAGGTAGCATAAAGACCATAGCTTTCTGCAACCGCTTTGACCAAATACTTGAACCTGACTATATTGTCGGCAGTTGTTAATGCATCTGCAAAGCGAAAATCTATTTCATGCTGTCCCGGACCAACTTCATGGTGTAGAACTTCGGGGATTAACTTGAATGCAGGCATATAATGGGCTATGACTCTCTTCATTTCCCTCGCTTTGTCCAGATTAACAAGATCGAAATACCCTCCCCCATCAGGAAGCTTGAGCTCCCACGAGCCGTTCTTTTCAAAGAGGTAAAATTCCGGTTCGGGACCTATATAAGCTGTTATCCCCCTCTTCTTCAGTTCTTCCACTACTGAGCTCAATATCTTCCTGGGATCAGCATGGTAAGGTTTGCCGTCTTTGTATATATACCCAAATACCTTTGCAACTCCCTCCCAAGGAACTTCAACATAGGTGGTTGGATCTGCTTTGAAAAGAAGGTCACTGTCCTCTATTCCTTGGAAACCCGGAATTGAAGAGCCGTCAAAGGATATTCCATCAGTAATCGCTTCTTCATACCTCTCAATTGGAACTTCCATTCCTTTTGGAACTCCATTTATGTCAACGAAAATTAGCTGTAAGAATTTAGGTTTGTTTGAATCACGTTGGATAAGGGATTTAATCTCGTTCATTTTCATCTCACCTTTTTGGTGATATTTTCAGTATTAAACACACAAATCTATACAATGTTTATAATATAAGCTTTTCTACTGAACTATTGGCAAAATGTCAAATGATCGCAGTTTTATCACATATATGTCTAAAAATCGCTGTATTTAATGAAAAATTTGACTTATTATTGTCAAAAACGTCCCGAAGAAAGTTTTTTATTCTCCTTCAAAAAGAATACCAACATGTCTAAAGAAGACGAGATAATCCAAAAAGAACTTTCCCGGCTAAATTTCCACTTACCCAAAAGCAGAAAGAACCTCAAAACTCTCCTCGAAGAAGACGAGCCCAAAGTACAGCTTAGAGATGGCCAGTTCCATTTTTTTAAAAAGGACGAATTAAAGTATCTTAGCACTTTACTTGATAGCAATGAATATGGATCCCTTTACCTGCCAATAATACTTGAAATTGCCCCTACATGGCACGGCTACTTTAGGGTTAGGGAGAAAACTGCAGTCAAGGTTATTGAGAAAATACTCGGGACGTATGACATCTTGGAGGAAAAAAATGAGGTGATGCTTCCTCGTTACCTCATCCCAGAAATTAGAAAAAAGTTACCCACGACAACAACGTATGCGTTTATAATTGAGTAAGGGGAGAAGGGAAATGGACGAAAACAAAATCTTACTTCACTATTACATGTTCACGATTCCCCAAATAACAGTCTTTGCTGGAGCAATACTGGGCATCCTTCTCATTTTACACGTTGACATGAAGAAAGCACTCGGAATATTTGCTACTTTTTACGGGGTTTTACTTATCATGATAGCCGCACTAGTTAGAAACCAGTTTTCGAAATTGCCGTTATACCGAATAAGTTTGTTGTTTTTTACAATATTCACACTCTTAGGCATCTTATTGCTTATAATGTGAAGCTTTATATTTATCTAATTACAAGTTATCTAGGGGAAGAGCTATGAAGAAGGTTATCCTAACTATCATAGCACTATTGATTATTTCCTCGTTGGTGTCTTCCCAATACTTGTTTTTCTCAACGCTGGAAGGCAACATCATTGTAGTCTCAGGGGACTATAGGGAAGGAACCCTTACCATTGTAAACAATGGAGACCGAGAGTTTCAAGTAGTAAGTTATAGTAGATATTACACAGTAGATGAAAACAATAGAGAAGTTTCCGGAATTAAACTTGAAATCTACAAATCGACAGGGGAAATTGTATCTCCCGGAGTTCTATATACGTATTGGAAACCAGGCGAAACAAGAACTTTAAGATACAAGGTATATGTCAATGAAAGTGTAAAATCTGGCAAATATAACCTCTTCGTGGTCCTTTGGGGATTTTCGAATTCAGGGGAGATAAGCATTATCACGGTTCCCATTTCACTTGAGGTTACGGACAGCCCACTGATATTCAAAGAAACCACTGTACAAATAAAAGAGCGCGGTGCCCCAGTTCTCCACGTATTAAATGGAGAGACTTTGGAAATACGTTCAACGGTTTATAACCTCAAAAATTCCCCTGTGTTTGTAAAAGGAAGTGTATACTTAGAAAAGGATGGGAATCAGTACCTCAAAAAGGACATGGAGGTAAGCTTAACTCCGGGAGAAAACTTAGTTCAAGTAAACATCCCAATCTCATACGAGTTTCCTTCCGGCCACTACAAACTAACATACACCCTTACGTATCCAAAAGGAACGTATTTGTTCTCAAAAGATTTTCATATATCCTTTGGAGTTGATCTGGTGGAAATTTCCCTAGAAAAAACCCAGACAATGGAAGATGAGCCCAATACTGTGTATTTTACTATATTATCTGAGAGGTCTATTCTTGTAAATCTCAGCATTGAAGTGTATGGAGCCAACAATGAGCATATATACAACCAAACCAAAGAGATCACACTCAATAAAGGCAGTAACATTGCAAAAATACCCCTACCTCCGCTATCCCCAGGTAACAAGAAAATAATAGGAAGGGTCTCTTTTGGAAGAATAGAACTCGACCAAGGCTCCTCCAGCTACGATATATTGGCATACCCAAAGATTGATAAGGTCTCCTACAAGATGATCTCCCCAGCTCCAGATAAAGGACAGGTTAAGTTTTTAGTAGAAATTAGCAACAAAAACCCCGACGAGATAAGAGGAATCCTATCCTACAGCTTTTTTGGCACTAACGGTACGATAGTAAAAGGCTCCAAAGATCTTGTATTACTCCCATGGGATAATGAAATAGAGTTTACCGTAGAAGTTCCTCTGGGAGAAATAGGCTACGAAATTTCTCTGGAAAGTATGGGGAAAGAGCAGAAGGTTAATGGAAAATTAAAACTGGAGCTTCCAAGCTCTACAACCACCTCTTCAACCCAAAGCTCTTCTTCATTAACAAGCTCTTCCACCAGCTCCATTCCCCCCAAAGAAACTTCAACAAAATACTATGTTATTGCAATAGCATTGCCTATACTGCTTTTCCTGCTTCTGTTTGGCTACTACTCAAAATCCAGAAAGCCGAGAAGAAAAAGAGAGCGATCCAAACCTAAGAGGAAATCCCCATTAGGCAAGTTCAAAAAGCCAAAAAAGCCGGAGATTAAAGAGTACAGGGAGCTACCCAAAAAATGACCAAATCTTTATAATTTCTTTCTTTAATTTTAACACGGTGAGGGGGCAGGGACTGTCGGGTATTAAACCCGAGGAAGTTCCGCCCACCGCACCGGGACCGCGGTGCCGCAAGGCACCTCCCGGAAGGGAGGGCAACGGCGCAGAAACGACACGCCCTTCGGGAGATGTGGATGAAAGCGGTGAAGGTTCCCGGCGACGGGAGCCGAGTTAACCCGCAGACAATCCCGGGGGGAACGGTGAAACGGCCGTCCCGCGGGGTGCAAGGCCGAGAGAGGGGCAATGAGTTCCCGGTGTGAGCCCCGTGGTAGGCCGCTCAGTCGAATGTCCCTTACTACAGAAGGCGGGCTATAGCCCCCTCACCTCATTTTTAAATCCAAAATAGAAGCCATCAAAATTAGGATTCCTCCGATTATTGTTCTTAAAGTGGGCACTTCCCCAAGGATTAGCAGTGCATAGACAATCGCACTAAGAGGATCGATATAGCCCAAAAGAGCCGCTTCATTTGCTTCCACTTCCTTAAGACCATCCATGTAAATTAGAAGAGCAAATGCAGTATGAACTATCGCAATAATCCCAACAACAGATAAGGAGTAAGTAGAGGCCTCTAATCCATCAAAAACCACTACTAAAGGAAAAAGAACTAACATAGAAAAAAAGAGCTGAAAAAACGTTAAATACGAGCTTTCGATGTCCCTTAAGTATCTGCCCAAGATGGTTACACCGGCATAAAATAAAGCTCCTAAAAATGCAAAAGTTATTCCCAGAAAATCTTTACTTTTGAGGGAAATCTCTCCCTGAGTTCCTATTACAAAGGCTCCTAAAAAGGCTATTAAAATAAGAATAGCTCTTTTTATTGTTATCTCCTCTTTAAGAAATGTTGCGGACAGCATAACAACTATTACTGGAGCTAAATAATAAATGAGTGTTGCCTTCGCTATATCCGTGTACAAAACGGCCGAAAAGAAAAACACCCAGTTTAATCCGAGCACAGCTCCTAATAAAAATACCAAATGCACTTTGGGTTTTATTCTCGAGAACGCCTTTTTGATCCATCCAGAGTCATTAAGAGTATAGAAAAACAAAAAGATAATGCTACCTAGGAGCACTCTATAAAATGCCAACTTTAAGCCGCTCAGATTTGAATACCTAGCAAAAATTCCCACACTTCCCCATATAGCCATAGAGACTATTATTTTAACCCGTCCGGAGATCATAAATTGTCCTCCATACTCTCCTTCCATGCCTCGTAGGCTTCTTTGACTTCTTTTTCTCTAAACTTAGGAACGGCGTTTTTAAAGGGATCAAAGGACTCTAGATCTCTCTCACGGTTACCTATATATGTGGCAATGAGACCTACCTTTGAATGAAGAGAAGAAGGCAAACGAAAAATCCTCTTTACATCAACAGTTACCCTCCCATCAAAGTATGCTTTTGAAAATGTTGTAGATAAGCTAAACAATCTTAAAAGGGTCTTGTATCCAATTCCCTGTGGGAAGGCCGTCAATAGAGCTTTTCTTGCAAAATTCTCATAAATCTCATCCCTGTTCTCCATTATCATGCTGATTTGTTTCTTATTCAAACCAATGTTCCTCAAGTGATATTCAGAGATTCTCTTAATAAAATAACCGAACCTCAATCTAAAAACCCTATAATAACCCGAAGACAACAATATTTTTCTTTCCTGAATATCTTCGAAAGTAACTTCTTCAGCACTGGAAATATAGCTCAAAATCCTTTCTCTAGCTTTTGAATCTAACTCAAGTGCCCACTCATCTAAAACCCTAATATGATAACCTCTCCCAGAATAAACAACGTGGATGTTCTCAAATCCAAAGTCTTCTCTTAGAATAACGAGGGTATCTTTGGCTAATTCCTTGGCATCTTCAAGGCATATCGGACATACCATACCTGCTTCATGATTACACCTCTTCAAGGGAAGATCCTTTGCATCTATGTCAAAAACCAGTTCCGCCCCGAGCCAGCCACCCATATTTTTTGGATCACTATACAGTGCCACGCTGGAGTAGATTGAATAGGGAGCTGTAATTCTTACATAATCTTCCAGGTCTTTAACATCTTGAAATACATTTTTTCTGTCATTGGGGCCTTCACCGGTATGATCGAACCCAAACTCTCTACTTTCCAGGGTATCCAAAATAAACTTTGGAATTTTCTTTGAACTCCATTCCTCTGAGTAGTATTTTATCCTCTCCTCTTTGCTGACTTCCCTAAATAGAGTGCTCATTCTCTTCACCTTCACCTTTCTTTTTACTTAAATACAGTTTTCTCAGATAGTAAGTCAATGGATTTTTGATGTACCTGCAGTCTTTATCTGGCTTGCAGAGCTGAGGAGCACTAGAGCGTATTTTTTCACAATTAGGAGGGAAATACCACGTTGAATTTCCACTGTCCTCTAAACTCGGTTCCAGCGTATAGCCAAAACCCAAGTGATACCATATGTTCTTAATCTCATTTGGCTGATCCTGAAAGAGGGGCGGCTTACATCTATTGCCCGCTTGAATTATCAAGGGTAAAATTTCTTCCTTTATTACCTTTAGATCTTTAACGCAGTCTTTCACTTTAACGTCCCTCTTGGGAGGGTTAGGACATATTCGGGCATAGCTTAAGAAAGAGGTCAGTAATACTGTTATGGCATAGTTCCTCAATCCGCTTGGAACTCCACCCAAGGCTATTTTAACACATGGAGGAAAGAGATCAAAATGCAAAGGCTGAGCGGTGGTGTTGAATTTCTCAACCCTTTCTTTAAAGTATTCCCGGGCAAGCTCACTTAGCCTAGAATAAAGTTCCACGTAGTAGTGAGGTAAGTCTTCTCTGATATCATAAAGAATGTTAACAGCTTTTTCAAGGTTTTTCTCAAAGCTCTTCTTCCACAGCTCAATCACTTGCGCTCTGTTTAAATACACATACCCCTTTCTTATGTAAAAATCTTTAAGAGACCCTTCATTCAAGGAAAGGAATTCTTTTAGAGGTATCTTGTATTTGAGGATTATTTTATCCTTTTCTTCGGGGGGCAATTCTTCATGAAGAGTTTTCTCAATTATTGTCTTGTCCCTCTTCGGAATTTCATTCTCCGATGTTTTCTCCAAGGGAAGTGCAAGCTCCTCAAAGCTTTCCGACAATTCTATCTTCCTCAGATATATCTTTAAGTTTGCCTCTCTAACCAGTTCCATCTCCACCCCGTAGGGAGAAAATGCCAAAGCGCCTAAAAGAGCATAAAAGCTTATCAAATCCTTCCAATCATTCAAAGTTAGCAGATAATCTGGGATTCTACCGGTATTCACCCACCGAACTCTTTCTAGAGCCAGTTCCATGTCCAAATAGTTAGGGATAATCTCAAGTAGCTCGTTAATGGTATCAAATTCATTCAACAACTCCTGGGCCCGTCTCCCGAATGGATCCAACATTGGCTCACCTTTTAGAATACTATTCATTTCACAATAAAACTCTTTTGTTGGTAAATTATCGTAAAGGTTTATCAACTTGTTAGAAATTTTACAACATCACAGGCATACCCGGGCATGAATATCCAAAAACCTTATATTTTAAAGGGTAGTAAATTTAGTAGACGAATAAAGAGCGCAAAGTACGCTAAAGGGTGATTCATTATGGTAGACGATTTTTCTAGGAGGAGGGTGAAGAGTGGAATCCCAGGATTCGATGATTTAATTGGAGGGGGATTCCCCGAGGAATCAACCGTCCTTATCACAGGTAGCACTGGAACCGGAAAAACTACTTTTGTGGCCCAATATATATACAAAGGCGCAGAAGAATATGGAGAGCCGGGAGTCTTAGTAACCTTGGAAGAGAGAGCG
This sequence comes from Thermococcus sp. 2319x1, assembly GCF_001484685.1. Taxonomy (NCBI): domain Archaea; kingdom Methanobacteriati; phylum Methanobacteriota; class Thermococci; order Thermococcales; family Thermococcaceae; genus Thermococcus; species Thermococcus sp. 2319x1. The sequence goes on from NZ_CP012200.1 coordinate 1,590,688, forward strand.
AAAGACATCAGGAAAGAGATGGCACAGTTCGGATGGGACTTCAAAAAATACGAAAAGGAAGGATTAATAGCAGTTGTAGATGGTGTTAGCGCAATTTCTGGAATACCCTCTGAAGAAAGATTTGTTTTGGAAGATAGGATTAACGTGGATAACTTTTTGAGGTACATATACCGGGTTGTTAAGGCAATAAACGCGAAAAGACTTGCTATCGATTCTATTCCCTCCCTAGCCTTTAGACTTCAAGACGAGAGAGAAATTAGAGGAGTTCTCTTAAAGTTAAACACAATCCTTCTTGAAATGGGCGTCACAACACTCATAACCACAGAGGCTCCAGATCCAAAAGCTGGAAGAATAAGCAGATATGGAATAGAGGAGTATATCGCAAGGGGTGTTGTTATTCTCGATCTTCAAGAGAAAAATATAGAACTTAAACGTTATCTTCTCATCAGAAAGATGAGGGGAACCAGGCATTCTATGAGAAAATATCCCTTTGAGATAACTGATCGCGGAGTTGTTGTATATCCCAGTGGTGAAATTTACTGAAAAGGGAGGGGCCATGTTGAATATAGAGTTAGGTTTTTCCACCCAAGGGGAAATAGAAGAAAGAGTAGAACGAGTTCCCACGGGTATAATCGACCCCCTATTAATGGGGGGAATACCAAGGGGTAGTGTTGTTTTGTTAATTGGAGATCCAAAATCAGGTAAAACCACTTTTATAACCCAGTTTATGTATAATCAGCTTATCTCTGGGGCGAATGTTATAGGACTTCTCGTCGATGTTTCCAGATATGAATTCATAAGCAATGCACTAGATTTTGGATGGGGATTAATGGGATATTTAAACGATAAGCTCTATATCCTCGATGCATATACCCAAAGACTGCGTGGTGGGCCAAAATTCTCATTTACGGAGGAGGTAATACCAGATATTAGGGATACCTCTCAAGTAGTAGATATAATAAAAGATTTAACAACCAAGATAATTTTAGACAATCCCAACGTTGATAATCCCCCGGTAATTGGAACAGTTTCGTCCTTGACCCCCATGTTCTTTGAAGCTGAAAAGAGGCAGATATATAAGTTCCTGGAAGATCTGAAAGCATTCGCCCATAAAAACAAGCAAGTGTGGATAATAGAAATGAATTCAGGAGTGGAAGAACCCCACGTTGAAACAATAATCAAAGCGATAGTGGATGGAATCATAGAGATGAAGTTATTTGAGGAAGAAAAGACTTTGAGAAGGTATTTGAGAGTCTACGGGATGAGAAGAACACGTCATGTTCTTTCTTGGATTCCTTACGAAATAACAGAGAATGGAATCGTACTGCAGAGTCAAAGTTTGTAGGCACGATTTGAATACCCACCCTCCATAAAATTTTTTAACTTAGCATTTATTACTAATAATCATGATTAAACTAACAAAACTTGAAATAGTTTTAATAGCAGCCTCTCTTCTCTCTATCTTGTTACTTTACCTAATAGGAGTAGACGCCAGCGATCCAGTACCATTAGAAAAAGCAGAGAAAGGAAGTCTGGTGAACTTTACTGGTATTTGTGTCTATTCACAAGAGGGCTTTAGCGTTCTATACGATGGAAACGATACGATCATCCTATACGAGACTCTGAAAATTGACAAAAGTTACAGAGTCATAGGTAAACTTCTTGATGAATCAAAACGCACTGTAGAAGTCCTAAGGATAGAGGAATCCTCCAAAAGCACCTTGAAGCTAGAGTCTCTCGAAGGAGCATTCTGGAAAGACTCTTCGTGTTATCTTTTAACACCTCAGAGAATCAAACTAAGCAAGTGCTTAAATGTCACCAAAGGAGAAAAAGTCAAGGTTTATGGGCTTTTCTATGGAGACAGATTCCATGTTGTTGATTACATTCCTAAGGGGCTTTTGAAAATGCCTATAGATGGAATGCCCTTCAGAATTAAAGGAGTTGTAATTAGTAATGTAACCCCTATAACAATATGGAACGGAAGCGAAGAGATTAACGCATACTTGCCCTACAAAACCAAGCTGGAACTTGGCGATGAAGTTGAAATAACGGGAATTGCAAAGCTTTACTCCACACTCACTATCTATGCTAACTCTCCCAGCGATGTAAAAGTCATTGGAAAAGCAAAAACTGTGCCTGTTGGAAAAGAGACAATTGGGGAGATAGCACATGGGGTATGTCAGGTCACAAAAGATGGCATTGCCTTAGGCCTAAACTGTACAGAACTAAAATTGTATGGATTCCCGGCCAACTTTGGAGACATCATAGAGTTCTACAGCATAAGAAGAAAGAATTCCCTATACTGTATTAGGTGTATGATCAGAATTCCGAGAGAAGAACTCCCGAATTCAATCTGCAATCCAATCTCTGGCATTCCATTAAAAATACAGGGAAGAGTGACATGGATAAAAAGATACAAAAACGGATTTGGGCTCGCTAACGTTACCAACGAAAACTGCTGGATACTGGTTAAGTTACCCAAATCTCTCGGAGTCCATCCGGAAGTCAATGAAACACTTACAGCTTTTGGTTTCTATACTACATATCGAGGCGCACCTGCTTTTGAAATACCCTCGAGTGATGACGTATGCTTAGATGGGCCATGTTAGGTATTTTATTTGGTACAATAACAGGAATTACACCGGCTTTGCATGTCAACACCCTAGCTTCTATTGTTGGAAGTTTTCTGATTTCTACAGGAGACTTTTCGTATGTGGTACTCCTCTATTCAATGGGATTAACGCACACGTTCTTGGATGCATTTCCATCAACATTCTTTGGCATTCCAGAAGAAGAAACAGCAATAAGTGTTCTTCCAGCCCACAAACTTGCCCTTCAAGGCCGAGCTCTTGAAGTTATAAACATATCTTTAAAAGCGAGTCTTTTAGCTGCAATATTCTCTGTTATCCTAGCATTTCCCTACGCTTTATTGGCAAAATATTACACAACTTTTCTTGGGAAAGTTGCTGTGTTTTTACTGGCCCTCTTTCTCATAATCACAGAAAAAGGTATGAAACGGATATATGCCCTTCTAATTTTTATCCTTTCTGGAATATTTGGACTCGTTGTTGATAGGATTCCTCTTAGGGAGCCATATTTTCATGTTTTTGTTGGACTATTTGGAGTTCCTGCAATACTATTTTCCCTGAACAACAGTCAAAAGATTGAGATAGGGGATTCAAAAATTCAGATGCCAAAAAAGAAGTTTTTAAAGTTCTCATTTATTGGGACATTTTTTGGAATGCTGGCTTCTCTTCTACCGACCTTCACATCCTCTCAAGCTGCGCTCTTAGGGAGCTTTCTCTCAAAAGATGAACGTACATTTTTAACAATAGCATTCTCAGTCAACACATCAAATTTCATTTTCAGTCTCGTAAATTTTTACGCAACTGGAAAAACCAGAAACGGTATCTTAGTTTTAATTAAAGACCTTTACTATCCCCTAAGCTCTAAAGAGCTACTAATTCTGCTGCTTGTAACTATAATAACCAGCAATATTGCCAATCTCTACGGTGTAAGGCTTTCAAAGGTGCTTGGGAGAGCAATATCAAAAATCGACTACACAACACTAAATCGGGGGGTACTACTTTTTATAATAGCCGCATCTCTTTATTTCGACGGGCTGCTTGGATTAATGGTCCTTTTAACGGCCACACTAATAGGAGCCAGTGCCACCATTCTTAGAATAAAGCGAACAACCTGTATGGGCGTTTTAATGCTTAAAATAATGATAAGTTAAACCACAAAAAAGATAAAAAACTAAAGCTCTTCCCTCTTCCCCTTCAATATCCTCTGGAATTCATTGTAATCAGTAACAACCTTAACTCCTTCAAGTGTCTCGAAATATGCTTTCTTGATTTTAATCCTCCTAACATCAGTGTATTTCATCTCCGGAGGATCGTATGAACCGGGTTCAACAACTTCGTCTTCTATCACATACTTTTTGATGTCAGGTTCTCCTATATACTTCCAAACTTCATAAAAAACCTCTGGGGCTAAATGTATCTCCCCTTCCACCTCTGTATAGTCTGCTCCAATTGCATCCAGAAACTCTTTTATTACCTCTAAGTTCATAGAACTCACCCAATAGAATATATAGGGATCAATGGTTAAATACCTATCGCCTCAACTTTGGAAGGGTGAGAAAAATGGGTAAAGTGTATGTTGATGCTCAAGCCTACAGAGCAATTGAAAAAGGAGCAATGATTGTTTTTAAAAAAGGTGTGATAAGAACAGAAGGCGAGATTAAACCTGGGGACATAGTGGAGGTTTATTCTCGAGGAGGAAAATTCTTAGGAAAAGGATTTGCCAATCCAAACTCAAATATAATGGTTCGGCTAATTACAAAGGAGAGAGATGTAGAGATAAACAAAGACTTGTTCAAAGAACGTATAAGAAAGGCAAACGAGTACAGAAAAAAAGTTTTAGGGTATGACAAGGCATATAGGATGGTTTACGGAGAAGCAGACTATCTGCCGGGTTTGATTGTGGATAGATTTAACGATATAGCATCTCTCCAGATTTCAAGCGCTGGAATGGAACGGTTCAAGCTCGATGTTGCAGAAGCAATTCTTGAAGTAGAACCTGAAATCGAAACGGTTTTTGAGAAAAATACCGGAAGGTCAAGAAGAAGGGAAGGTTTACCGGAGATAGAGCGAGTCTTGCTTGGAAAAGAAAAATACCGCACGATTATTGAGGAAGGAAAGGCCAAGTTCATCGTGGATATGAGGGGTCAAAAAACTGGGTTCTTTTTGGATCAAAGGGAGAATAGAATTGCCTTGGAAAAGTACATCAAAGGCGGAGAGAAGGTGCTCGATGTGTTCACATACACAGGAGGTTTTGCAATTCATGCTGCAGTTGCAGGGGCAGAGAAGGTTATTGCAGTTGATAAGTCCCCATCGGCAATAGAACAAGCAAAAGAGAACGCCAAGCTTAACGGTGTTGAGGATAGGATGGAGTTTATTGTTGGTTCGGCATTTGAGGTTATGGAAAAACTGCAGAAAATGGGAGAAAAATTTGACATTGTAATCTTAGACCCTCCAGCCTTTGTGCAGCACGAGAAAGATCTTAAGAGAGGACTTAGAGCATATTTCAACGTAAACTATCAGGGATTAAAGCTGGTCAAGGATGGTGGTATATTGGTCACTGCCTCATGCTCCCAGCATGTTGATATGCAGATGTTTAAGGACATGATAATAGCCGCTGCAGCAAAAGCAGGGAAGTTTCTAAAACTCCTTGAGCCCTATAGAACCCAAGCACCAGACCATCCAATATTGATGGCCTCAAAAGATACCGAATACCTAAAATGTTTGTTCCTTTACGTGGAAGAAATGAAGTAACCGAAGGGACGATGAGGAGAAAGCACCTCCTCTGAGACCGGCGTGAGTGCTGAGACGCCCACGGTCTGAGTCCCTTCCTTTTGTTCATTTCGTTTACCAAAATTCTTTCATATTTGGTCATTCAAATGACCAAACGGCGCGGGTAATGGTGGAACTATCGAAAAACTCGATAACCCTTAGGGCCTTCTTAGGGCTTGTGTAGTATGAGGCTGTGCCTCCACCTCGTCCCGGCCTTAAATTTAACGTCCCTGACCGAGTAGCCGAGTTCCTCGCCCTTTTTGGCTATGGCATTTATCAATGCTTCCTTGTCCGGAAGGAAGAGGGCTACCTTTCCCCTCGGGTTGAGATATTCGAGTGCCTCCCCAATCAGCCTTACGGAGAAAGCCTCGCCGTGCTTTCCGCCGCCAACGCCTTCCCTCTCTGTTAAAACGCCCCTCGTTGGGGTCTCATAGTAGGGAGGTGCCGAGAATATCACATCGAATTTTTCTCCTTTTGGTATCAAACCCTCAATAATTTCCCCGTTGCTCTTTATCAGTTTTACTTTGGATTTGTTTTGCTCTATATTTCTCTTGGCGTACTCAAAAAACTCATCATCTACTTCAGTTGCCCATACATCACACTTAAAGAGTCTATCTGCCATGATCGCCATTAAGGCAGAATGTCCAGTTCCTATCTCCAGAACTTTTTCTCCACCCCTTAGGAAAGTCTTTAGGAAGATAAAACGAGAAATCGGAGTTGTGATAAGTCCTCTCGTGTGGTATTCGACTTCAATGCCAAAAACTGCCTTTGCAATTGCTTTGTTATATAACATTCTCGCCCTTCTATCCGATAAATCTAACCTGCCCTTTTCATCAAGGTATTTCTCAAGCTCGGGGAAGATTTTAATTGCCTCCCTAACCGGCAGTCCGAGTTTCCCATCTTTCCATGAAGGCATGGAAGAAAGTTGGAAAAAGTATTTAAAAGCTCACCCCTTTGGGTTTGCGAGTCTTCCCATAAAGAGTATTGTATCGCTTTCCCTGTCGTGAATAAGGAAGATGAACGGGTGATCAGCCTTGAAGATCTTCTCAATAGTTTCAACCACGGTTAAAGTTAAATGAAAAAAGAACGTCAGAGAAGCGCCAGAGCCGCCATGATCTTTGCGTCTTCCACCATGTTGTCTATTTTTGCATATTCGTTTGGCTGATGGGCGGTCTCGTCAAGCGTTGCCCATACAACAGCCGGAATACCAAGCTTTCTGAAGTAGGCTGCAAATGTCCCTCCTCCGATGCCTCCAATTTTGGGCTCCTTTCCTCTAAACTCCTTTATGGCCTTTTGCAAGAGCTTAACAATCTCGCTGTCCCTTGGAGTCGGAGCTGGGGCATCAAGCCTCTGCATAACCTCTATCTCAATCTTCGGCAGAACTTCACCATTAACCTCCTTCTTGTATTTCTCTCCAATTTTCCCAGCAAGCTCTTGAGCATCGTTTAGGATGTCATCCAAGTTATATTGGGGCAAGACCCTGCAATCAAAGACAACTTCATGCTCACCCGGAGCTATGTTGGGAGCATCGCTTGGGTTCCCGCCCATAGTTGGTTCGAAAGTGCTCTCCGGAGGATCAAAGAGCTCATCCCTTGCACTGTACTTCTCGTGAAGGAGATCATCAAGAGTTTTTGCGTACTCTAGGGCAACTCTATGAGCGTTTAATCCCAATCCCGGCATGCTCGCGTGGACCTGCTTTCCTTTGACCTTGATTTTCATCCAAAGAATGCTTTTCTCGGCGATTTCTATAAATGTTCCTTCTTCGTTCCCGCCGTCTGGAACTAGTACCAGGTCGTCTTTTCTGAACAGTTCTGGGTGTTCCTTCATTAACCATTCCAAACCGTACTTGCTCCCAGTCTCTTCGTCACTCACAAAGGCAAGGATTATTGTTCTTTTGGGCCTTATCCCAAGGTTCATCAAGGCTCTAACGGCATAGAGAGAAGCAACCAAACTCTGCCCATTATCCTCACTACCCCTGCCATAAACCTTACCATCCTTCACAACTGGCTCGAAAGGCTTCGTCACAGTCCACTTGCTCAAATCCCCTGGGGGAACAACGTCTAAATGAGTTAAAATCCAGAGCCTCGGGCTTTTTTCCCTTTGCTCACCATAATAGTATGCCAGAATGTTTGGCCTTACCCCATTTTTGGCCCTTGGGTCAGGGGCATCATAACGCTCAATCTTATCAAAAGGCCAGTCCTTGATTATCTCCAAGAGTTTTTGAGCCTTATCGTACTCCCCCTCACCCCCACTATCAGGACTAACCGCCGGAATCCTAATAAGCCCAACCAAAGTATCAACCATGTTTTCTCTTAGAGATTCAATCTCCTTAAAAATAACCTCCACATCCATTTGCATCACCATTTTGATTTTTAGTCTCTCCTTAAAGTAATTTTGCTTCAAAAACAATAAGCTAAAAAAAGAAAGAAGGTCATTCAACTTCTTTCTTTCCTGTGAGGTAGAGCCACACTGCTATAAGCACAAGGAAGGCTACTCCAAGGAAGTTACTGCTGAAGCCTATTGATGGTGCTTTGTTTGCAACTATCAGGCCAGCAAAGACTATGCCCATCAAAGCCTCTCCAGCTATCAGTCCAGCCGCTCCAAGTACCCCCGCATCTGTTGGCTTCTCCTCAGCCTTTGCCCCTCTTGTCTTTCCTACAAGCCATCTAAGGAGACCTCCAATGAAGATAGGAACGCCCAAGCTCAACGGGAGGTAGATACCTACTGCCACGGGCATTACCGGTGTTCTGAACTTTGAATTTTTCATTGCCAAAATCTCGTCAAGAATTATTAGGGCTATGGCAATTCCCACACCGATAAAGACCATGTTCCACTCCAGTGTTCCAGTAAATACCCCCTCCGTAACTTTTGCCATAAGAAATGCCTGTGGAGCAGCCAATGCATTCTCCTTAGCCGTTGGTGTTCCGGCAATACCGTAGGCTTTTATGAGTAGATTCAGCACGGGAGCCATTACTAACGCCGCTGCAAAAGTTCCTATTACCTCAAAGACCTGCTGCCTCTTTGGAGTGGCTCCAACAATGTGTCCCGTTGCCAGATCTTGCATTGTGTCTCCAGCAATAGCCGCCGCTGTACAGATAACAGCCGCTACCAATATCGTTGCTGTCATGCCCTCTGTTCCACTGAGTCCAAGGCCTTTAAGAACCAATGCCGTGAAAAGCAGGCTCATGATTGTAATACCCGACACTGGATTGTTTGATGAACCAACAACACCGGCCAAGTAACCAGCAATTGAACTCCCAAAGAAGCCCACGATAAGCATTATTAATGCCATAACTGCCGCTACACCAATGGAGTTAATTATGTGGGCATATAGAAGGAACAATGGAACGACAAAGGCTGCAATAAGCACCAATACTGTGGTCATTGGCATGTCCTCTTCAGTTCTTAGGATTGTTTCACCGCTTTGCTTTCTCTTGGTAGCCTCAAGTCCAGCTTTTATACCCCTCGAAATTGGACCTCTAAGCTTTACAAGGCTCCAGAGACCACCAACGACCATTGCCCCTACTCCCATGTACCTTATTTTTGTACTCCAAGTGACCCACGCAAGGTCTAGAGCGCTGAGCCCATCCGGATTGCCCGTTTTGGCAACGTAGATTGGTATTGCTATAAACCACGCAATTGCACCACCGAGGAACACGAGAAAGGCTATGTTGAGACCAACAATGTAACCAACGCTAAGCAGAGCCGCTGAAAGGTCACTTCCCAAGTAAAGTACCCTTGAACCAACCATCTTGGCTGTCTCAATAGTTCCTGCCCAAAGACCTGAGCTCCCCAAGAGCTTGTAGAGGCCACCGAAGATACCACCCACAAATATAGGTTTTGCGTGAGAACCTCCCTTATCACCGGCAATAAGAACCTCGGCACATGCTGTACCCTCTGGGTATGGAAGTCTCTCTTCAACAATGAAAGCCCTTCTTATCACTATTGTGAAAAGGGCACCCAGTGAACCACCCAATGCCGCTATGATAGTTACAAGCCAGTACGGAAATTCAGTGTAAGTACCTAAAACAACCAAAGCCGGGAGTGTGAATATAACACCTGCCGCTAATGACTCACCTGCAGATGCTGCTGTTTGAACCATATTGTTTTCGAGAATGTTTTTGTCTTTAAATGCCATCAATATAGCCATAGATATGACCGCAGCCGGAATGCTGGCACTAACTGTCATACCGGCATACATACCAAGGTATGCGTTTGCAGCACCCATTATTATTGAGAGCACCACACCTAAAATAAACGCTCTAACAGTATACTCAGGTAAAGATTTTTCCGGCGGGACGTATGGCTTAAACTCCAAATTCAACACCTCCAAGACGTTTTTGGCATTTTAATTCCATTAATTCATAACTAATTCAGTGTTAAGTTTAGTCACAATAATGCTCTAAAAATAGTATAAATGATACTTCAAGTTCATCAACGCCCAGTGTATGGAAATTTGTTCATCAAATTTCTATCGGGATTGTCCATAGAGCTTATATACACATTTACTCCTACTATCAATATCGCTAAAAAGCGGAGGGAGGGAAATTGGTAGAGATAATCTTTTTGGGAAGTGGAGGCGGGAGATTCATCACAATAACACAGTTTCGACCTACCGGCGGTTTTTTTATAAATTCGAGTAAAAGGATATACGTAGACCCAGGGCCTGGAGCGTTGGTTAGAGCATGGAGGTACAAGATAGATCCAAGAAAGATAGACGTACTCTTTGTTTCTCATCGACACACAGACCACTGTAACGATGCCGAAATTATGGTGGAAGGAATGACAGTCGGAGTTACAAAAAAACGGGGCACGCTTATAGCCTCAAAGAGCGTAGTTTACGGAGACGAGAATCACACCCCCGCAGTATCCAAGTATCACTTAGATTCACTAGAAGAAGTTCACATTCCTAATCCGGGAGAAAGGATCCGGCTTGGAGAGGATGAAATGACAATAACCCCCACCGTGCATTCAGACCCTACTGCAATAGGCTTTATATTGGAAACAAGTGTCGGAAAAATAGGGTACATCCCGGACACGGAGTATTTTGAGGAGCTGAAAAAAATATACGATGGCGTTAGGCTATTGATAGCCTCGGTAACAAGGCCAACAAATATGAAAATTCCCTACCATCTCTGCACTGAAGATGTAATCTACATGCTGAAAGATATGAAACAAAAACCAGAAATGCTCATAGTTAGTCATATAGGCATGAAAATGCATTTTGCAAACCCATATAAAGAGGCCAAGTTCATAGAAAACGTGACAGGAGTAAAGACTTTGGTTGCAAAAGAGGGATTTAAAGTTAAAATGGAAAAAGCTGATATAAAGCTAAGAACTCTCAGACCTGCCAGAGAACTCTGAGACTAGTCCAGTAACCAAGTTATAAGCCAAAGTGAACAGCTCTTCCCTCCTTTTTTCTGTGATTCCTTCCACAACGACCCTTATTTTTGGCTCGGTTCCACTTGCTCTTACCAGTACCCAAGAACCATCTCTGAGGTTTAACCTTACACCAGAAATCGTTATAACCTCTTCAATTTGGTCTTTCAAGTATTCTTGCAACTGCTCTTTTGCCTTCTCAACAACTTGATGTTTTATCTCCTCTGGGCACTTCACGTTCTTTTTAATCATGTAATATTTCGGAATGTCCTTGACTATCTCCGAAAGCGGTTTCCCTTCTTGGTCTATTATTTTTACCAACAGCCCAATTGTAACAAAGCTGTCAATCCACAGTCCAAACTTGGGATGGATGAACTTCCATGGTTCTGAGGCAAAGATCGCATTGTATTTCTTTATTCCATCATGAAGTTGTCCCAATGGGACTCTGTATACTTTTCCACCCTCTTCTTCGACAACTTTATCGATTCTGAAGGAGGTATCTATTGAAACTACAACGTTTCCTCCTTTATGTTCTCTGGCATAAAGCCTCGCAAAAAGTGCTATCAAAGTGTCTTCCTCTATATAGTTGCCCTTTTCATCAAACACAGCAATTCTATCGGCATCACCATCTTGAGCTATCGCAATATCAAATCCCAGTTCCCTTACAAGGTTGCTTAAATATGCTATATTCTCATACCTAGGCTCAGATTTTCTGCCCGGAAAGTATCCGTCCGGATGAGAATTTAACGTCACAACTTTCGCTCCCATCTTTCTCAATAGATAGGGAGTTATTAAACTACCAGCACCATTTCCCATATCCAAGAGAATTTTCAGTTTGGTCTCGTGATTTACATAGTCCAATATTTCCTTAATATACTGCTCTCTTAGGTCTAAGTCTTTTACATCCCCAATTTTATCCCACGGGGCAACTTTATAGCTTTTGGAGAAAATTATTTTTTCCAGTTCCTCTTCCTGCTCCAAAAAGAACTCTATTCCTCTCTCATTGAACACCTTGATGCCATTATCACTGGGTGGGTTGTGAGAGGCCGTTATCATCACGCCAGCATCTCCAAGCTTATTTGTAGCCCATGCAAGCATTGGAGTTGGAACAAGCCCAATCCTAACAACATCCACACCACTACTCAGCAAGCCACTTACGACAGCACTTTCGAGCATTACACTTGAGGTTCTTGCATCTCTTCCTACAACAACCGTGCCATGGTCGATATAAGTACCAAGAGCCTTCCCAACATTTAAAGCGAGCTCTGGAGTAACTTTTGAATTAATAGGTCCCCTAATTCCCGCAGTCCCAAACAGTCTCATCCTATCACCACACGAATCTTAGGAGTTAGCTTATATATCTTTTTCATAGGGTCTCCAAGTGTAAATGGGCAATCCCTTATAATTCTCAAGCTTCAAAATTCTAGGCATGGAATCAAGAGAAAACGGTAAGATATACACAGGAATTTTAAGTAATTGGGCTAGTTTTAAAATTGGTTTAACAATCTCCGGGGTTGGACGAACGGAATATATGGCAACGGCACCTCTGTATATCTCCAAATTTGGTGAAAAGACATCATCAACATAAGCTTCCAAGCCAAGTTCTTTAGCCTTTTTAACTGCCTCTGGATTCCAGTCTACAACTAAAACCTCTTTTCCAAGGTCTTTTAACTTTAGGGATACTTTAAAGTTGAACCCAACCCCTATTTCAACTAATTTCCCCTCTGGATGCCTTTCAATTAGAAACATGGCAAGTTTCTCAAAGCTCATGAAAAATACAAGAAAAAGAGAAGTTAAAAAGTTTTTCAAAATATTGCTTTTCCTGTGGTTTTGTTGAAGATGTGGATTTTTTTCATGTCGAATACAACGTCGATTTCTTGGCCTTCTTGGACTTTGGATTCTGGCTTGAAGGAGCCGACGAAAGTCACATCTCCAACGCGCAAATGCACGATTTTTTCGCTTCCAAGATTCTCCACAATCTCGACCATTGCACGAACCATATTCTCCCCAGGAATCTTCACCTGAGCAAACATTGCATCATACAAATCCTCCGGACGAATACCGAAAATCACCTCCCTGCCGACGAGGTTCTTTTCCCTCAACAACTCAAACTGATCCGGAAGAAGCTTCAACCTGAACTCCCCAAAATCCACAAACCCATCCTCAGTAACACTAGCATCCAAAAAATTCATCGGCGGGCTTCCAATAAAACCAGCCACAAAAGTATTCGCAGGCTTATCATAAACCTCATCCGGCGAACCAACCTGCTGCAAAACACCCTGATTCATCACAGCAATCCTATCACCCATCGTCATAGCCTCAACCTGATCATGCGTCACATAAATAGTCGTCACACCAAGCTGCCTCTGCAACTTCTTCAACTCAGCCCTCATCTTAACCCTCAACTTAGCATCCAAATTACTCAACGGCTCATCCATCAAAAACACCTGAGGCCTCCTAACAATAGCCCTACCAAGAGCAACACGCTGCCTCTGACCACCAGACAACTCCCTCGGCTTCCTACCCAAAAGCTCCGTCAAACCGAGAAGCTCAGCAACCTCCCTAACACGCCGATCAATCTCCACCCTCGGAACCCTCCTAAGCTTCAACGGAAAAGCAATATTATCATAAACAGTCATATGCGGGTAAAGAGCATAGCTTTGGAAGACCATCGCAATATCCCTATCCTTCGGAGGCACAAAAACCCCCTTTTCCGGGTCTGCGACAAGCTTATCACCAATATAAATCCGCCCCCTCGTCGGCTCCTCCAAACCAGCAATCATCCTGAGCGTTGTTGTTTTCCCACAACCACTCGGGCCCAAAAGAATCATAAACTCCCCATCCCTAACCTCCAAACTCAACTCCCTAACAGCAACAACATCACCAAACACCTTCCAAACACCCACAAGCCTAACACCAACCACAAAAATCACCCCCATGATTTCAATTTTTATTATCTAATAAATAGAAAAAAGGAAAGCTCACCTCCTCTTTTTTCTCAGGAGTAGTGGGATTAGTGTTAGTCCTACGAGGGCTGCTGGTCCGCAGATTCCTCCGGTTGCCGTCGGGCTCGGAGAGCTTGTTGGACTTGGTGAAGAAGTCGGACTTGGAGAGCTTGTTGAACTTGGAGATACGGTTGAAGAAGTTTCACTTGGTGTTGGACTTTCAGTCTCAGTGGGGGTCTCGGTTTCACTTGGCTTTTCTTCAACTCCGAACAGAGGTATCATCTTTACTATTGCTCTCTTTCCGTTCTCTGAGTCATAACTGCTTAATTGTTCCTCTTGTGTTGGTTTAAAGCCCTCTGGAATTAAGAGATCATAAACCCTTGGCGCTACACCGGCAATAACAGCATCAGCTGGAGCTCCGCCACCCTTCCACTCTTCTGCATCAACTGCAACAGGTCTCCACTTATCAGGTCCATAACCATCTTGGGAGCCCACTAATATCGCTCCATATAGCCCATAGTCTTTGCTAATCTCAAGATACTTCTTTGGAACCTCCACTACAATTGCATTCTTAACAGGATCAGCTGAGATTTTCATTTCTCCCTGATAGCTTGTTCCATCCGGGAGAACAATTATGTTCCCATAGTCCCAACCCGCTATTCTAATCGCCAAATCCCACGGGTGTTCTGGATCAAGGTCTACGTTGCTTCCGGGCCCATCAGGGAACATTTTAATCGCTGATGTATTCCCTCCCTCTTTGAAATCAAAGTATGCCTCAATTATCTGCAAACTGAAGCCATTTGGCCCATTCCATGGGTTATCCCCAAGATCCTTGAAGTAGTACTCAAAGACGTATGAACTTGGCTTTTCGAGGATTCTCACCTTAAGCAAGTCTAGGTGTCCGGGAACGAAAACCTTGTTGGTGGCATAGGTATAAGTTCCGGAACCATGGTCATCCCCTTCAACGTCCTTGATCTCTGCAACAACAATCCCCTCAACCTGCTTTGGAAGTTTTACTTCTATCGGGGTCGTTATTATTTCAAGCTCTCCTTGATCATTGACAGTAGAGACAGCGAAGTAGAAGTCAGAGGGACTGTCCAGGTAGTCAAACGGAACGATAACCTCAACTCCTCCGTTGGTTTCTTTTACATCTACTTCTCCAACTTTTTCGCTGTTTTCATAGTCTGTTGCCTTGTAAACCTCTGCTTTGCCTCCTTTCACAACTATATGTTTGGTTATCATAAGACCAACACTATCTTTGCTGAATGGGAAGATATCGTATCTTAGTTGACTTGGTTTGGTCTGGAGAAGAGTAAATGTGTTGCCCACGACCTTTTCGGGCTCAAAGATGCTTATTTCGAACTCTTTTGTAGTTTTAATGATAAAATGTAATCCCTGCTCATCAAAGTAGAGTTCTATTACTTCAGCAAGGGGTGATAAGCTCGACCAGCTCTTTTTCTCCCCTTCTGGTAATCCTGTGAGCTCTCTTATTGCATACGGCTCTCCATTGGGGAAATAGTTTCCAAAGAGATAGCTCGGAATTTCCAGCCCAGCGAACTTATACATCTCATAGAGGTACGTCTTGAGATAGCGATCAAATGTATAATCCTGCCCGCTGTCCTGATCACTTCCATACCACCAGAACCAGTCGCTTGCCTCTGCCCTTAGGAGATATTCGTATGCAGTGTCCCAGTTAGTAACCTTATCCTTGTTCTCGAATAATGCCTTTCTTCCCAAGTAGAGCCAGTACCATCCCAAGTTCTCTTGGGGCTCACCAATCCATGTCGAAAGTGTTCCATCAATCCAGCTGGATTCTGGCCATTGCATATTCTCTTCAACACCAGCCATGTCATAAAGCTCGCCGAGGCTTTGAGCTTTTAATAGGGCATTAACTCTCTCTTCTTTTGTGAAATCAAGCCTCTTCATAAGCTTTGGAGTGAGTTTGTTGGCTTTATCTCCATACATCTGGATGTATTCACTGGGAGTTACCGTCCTTATCAAGCCCTGCTTTTGAAGTTCGGTAAGCTTCTTGTACAGCTCCTCAAGGAATATCTTACCATCAAACGGGTAGTGTTCCCATGGGTTCTCCCCATCGAGGGTTACCACATAAACAAGGCTTCCATCGTAGTTCTCTCTTTGTATCTTGAGAAGCTCATTAACGAAGTCTTCAACCGCCTCGTACTGGTTCATTCCTGAATACCTAAACCCCACCCTATCGCTCAAGTCGTGATTCCTTGGGAAGAGATAGATTTTCTTGCCGTTAAATTCAGCCACCCAAGGTTTATAGTAATTCTCAACTGTGTTGGGAATTCCAAGAATGTTAAGAACCATCTGATCAGTCATTACCCACTTCCATCCATTGTTAGCTAATATCTCAAGGGTCTTATCGTTTAAAGCACTCTCCGCAGCCCATCCTCCTTGAGGTTCAACTCTGTTATCTCCCAAATACTTTTTGTAGAGCTCGTGGGCTTTCTTTACGTGGGCATCAAAATCCTCGTACCATCCAAAGTCGTTGAGCAGTGGACCAATTGGATGGGCATATGGCACTACGGTAACTTCAACATTTCCGTTTCCAAGGAGGTAGTTTATCTTCTCATGTTCTTCAAACGTGTGATTTAGAAGCCACATCTGGTGTTTTAAGACAATTGCTACATCTTCCCTGGTGTACCCGCCAACATTAACTTTGTCGTAAAGTGCCTTAAGCTCTGGAGTGTTGATTATGTAGTTATAGTCGGTCCAAGCCAAGTTGAACAAGACAGCTAAGTCAATGTAATCCTGCTCCGTGAATTCAGCCGTTATTTTCACTTTCTGCTCATTTAAAGGTAAGTTTGCATACTTTTTAAACGCATTATTCCTCTTCTCCTTGAGCTCTGTATATCTTCCCCATTGTTTCCTGTAAGGGTTGCCGTTTTCATCTGCAACAGGTTCTCCATTCCAAGGTATGGTATGATCAAAAAAGCCTCCTGGAGCCTGAAGCATGAACCATTTGTCTTCGAGTGTTAGCGGTTCCCCGTTTGCTATTTTCTCCGTGACTATCTGATAGGTATCCTTTTTACCGTTCATGTAATCGGCAAGCTGGGCAATCAAAGAACCCGACAAATCTATAGCAACATGAACATCTTGGTATTTGCTGAGATAGTTTGCCATCTTCCAGTAATTGTTGGCTGCATGCAGCCTAACCCAAGGTCTGGTATAAATATCTTGAATTGGATCGTAGTAGTACGGTTGGTGCTGATGCCACACAATAATAACGTTCAATGGCTTTGGCTCTTCTGCCTTAACTCCCACTTCAGCAATGCTCAAGGCAACTAAAAATATGAAAAACATTGCCAAACCTTTTTTCATTTCTATCACCTCATTCCTTTAATCCTCCAAGAGTAAGCCCACTTCTTACATAGTTTTGAGCCAAGAGGAACATTATAAACACGGGTAATGCGAATACCAACGCGGCCGCGGCAAATTGGTTCCATGAGATGGATCTCAGGTTCGCAAGCATTGTGTACAGCCATACAGTTAGAGGATAGTTCTCTTGGTTAAGGAGCAAGTTAGCGAGTATAAGCTCTGTCCAACCTCCGATGAATGCAAATATTGCCACTGTTGCCAATCCGGGAAGAGCCATTGGAATAAGCACGTGCCTTATAATCTGCAAATAGTTTGCCCCATCTACCAACGCCGCTTCATCAAAATCCGGGGGGATTGAATCAAGGTAGGACTTCAAGAGCCATGTGTTAAAGGGCACTCCGCCAGCGGCGTAGATTACTGGCAAAACAAAGATGTTATTGGTCAAGTGGAGTTTCACCAACATACCGTACAATGCAACCAATCCCGCTATCCCCAGTCCTCCAGCGACCTGAGTGAACATCAAGTAAAAGTATAGGACGTGTTCTCTCCCAAAGAACTTAAGTCTTGAAAATGCATACGCAGAGGGTATCACAAACAAGAGCGTCAAGATAACGGTGAGACTGGCTATCAGTAGACTTCTCTTCATGTAATCTGGGACTTCTCCACCTACTTTTGCTAAGCGAATAAATGCAAAGTTAGTCGCGGTGAATGTTGCCTCCTCAGCTGTTATTATTCCCCCCTCTTTTATCTCCATTTCCACGCTCTGGGCTTCATAGGTGTTTTCATTGATTTTGGTGAATTTTGAAAGATCTAAAGGTACTTCATTGGAACTGACAGTTATTATCACCTTTTGTGCAGATACTTTAAGGTTCTTAACACCGCCGGTACTTTCAATCCGATTGGCATTTAGTTTTATCGATTCACCTCCGACAATAATTTGAGTCCCATCGGGTTCTTGTCTCTCCTCCCCACCCTTTCTCTCGAGTATTTCTGTATCTATCAAGGTGAACCTACTCGAATAGCTTCCTACAATCCTGGCCTCATGAAGTTCTATCTCATATCTGTTTAAGGAATCCTTTATAATTCCTTGTTTAGCATTTATCTCAAAGTTTGTTGTTTTTATCAGCCCCTCCGTATGACCAAAAAGCAGATCGCGGTAATTGGAGAAAGTCACTTTATCCGGAATTAGGTCAATTTCAGTAGTGGCAAGAGTTCCCGAAGGCTTAACAGAGAGCATTGCCATATAATAGACTGGGAAGAGCAGAATTGCCAAAACAAAAAGTGCCAGTAAAGTAAGCGCAAATGACTTCAATAGCTCATCTTTCCGTTTGGGTAGTTCAACTTTAAGTTTCATCCCTTAACACCCTCCTGCAGTCTTGTTACCCTCATGTTAACGAACATATAAACTGCAAGGACTATTGTTGCTATAAGCAAAATGGCTGCCGCTCTTCCGTAGTGGGGAACTGAACTGCCGAAAGCTTTTCTATATCCATAAAGGAGCAGAAATCTGTCTTCAAAAAGACCTGCGTTGTAAATGAAGGGGACAAGGAAGTACTGAAAGCTTGCCGCGGAAGTTAGAATTGTGGCAAAAGCAATAGGCTTGCTGACAATCGGGATAACCACCTTTGTCAATCTCTGCCAGTAGCTTGCCCCATCAATAATCGCTGCCTCAATGAGTGTATCCGGAACACTCTGAAGGGCTGAGGTTATTACCGTCATCATAAACGGATATGCAAGCCACACTTCAATTACGTTTAAAGCAACAAAGCCCCAAGTTACACTCGTCATCCAGTCTGGTGGGTTCGTTATCCCCAAGTTCCTCAACATTATGTTAACCGGGCCAACAACAGGATCAAACATAAAGCGCCATACCATCACGGAAAAAAGCAATGGCAGTGCCCATGGAATTATCAAAAGGGCTCTATAAAAGAATTTGCCCTTTACGTACTTGTTATTATACAGAACACTCAAAAGAATTCCAACAACTACCTTCAAAGTAACACTCGTTGCCACAAAAATCCAAGTCCACACAAAAGCGGATCTGAACTTTGGATCACTTAACGCCCATCTAAAGTTTTCCAACCCAACAAACCTCAACGGCTCTGCGGTGGGAGCCTGTATTGGAAAATTACCCAACTTGGCATTTGTGAACGCAATATAAATGGAGTATAAGATTGGATAGATGTTAAAAAACAAGAACGCTACCATGCCGGGTAATATTAAAGCGAGAGCGGCCATTGTTTTTTTGTCCATCTACTCACACCTCCAAGAATTAAAAAGTGTAGAAAGAAAAAGAAAATCAGCTACCACTAATGGCATCAAGTATTTCTTTCTGTGCATCTTGAAGTGCTTGCTCGATTGTTTTCTTCCCGGCAATTATGTCAGTAATGGCCGTTGCAACCGGACCCCAAACCGCACCCATCTCTGGGCTCTTTGGCATTGGAATTGCGTATTGGACCGCTTGACCAAAGCCGTAAAGTACGGGATCATTTTGAATCTCTGGGTCGTTAAGGACTTCGGTAAGTACCGGGATGTAACCGTTTTGGAGGGAGAGAGTCTTTATAACGTCTGGGTTTGTTGTGAACCACTTGAGGAACGTCCATATGGCATCTTTCTTGCTTGGGTCGTTGAGCTTTGCAACATAGATAAGCCTAACACCACCGTATGGGTGAGGCCTGTGCTTATCATCAATAGATGGAAGTGGAACTATGCCAAAGTTGATTCCAGCGTTTCTAACATCTGGAATGCTCCATGGACCATTAATCATCATTGGAGCCTTTCCATCGTGGAAGAGGCTAACCTGAGCGTTATAGTCTTGAGTCTTGGCAACATACGGGAATATCTGCTCAAAGAAGAACTTGAAGCCCTGCAAAGTTTCTGGCTTATCGAGGCCGGGAGCCTTCGTCTTGTCGTCAAAGTAGTAGCCGCCAAAAGCATGTACCCAACCTGAGAGGAAGTACGGATCCATTGGAGTTGCGAGACCGTAAGTACCTTCAGCTTCATTGTAATACTTTTCCATAATTGCCTTCATCTCGTCAAAGGTCTTTGGTGGGTTTGGAACCATGTCCTTGTTGTAAATTAAAGCTACAGTCTCGGCAGCATAAGGCATCGCATAATAATGCCCACCGTACTCAATAGCACTTTGGGCCATTGGACTGAACTTGTTTAGAATTTCGGGGGTTATGTACTCGTCAATTGGCTCTAAAAGGCCAGCTTCAGCAAATTTTCCAATCCAATCGTGAGCCCACATGAAAAGGTCGGGTCCTTGGCCTGCTGGAATAGCGGCCTTAAGGGAAGTCTCCAAATCAGCCTTTTGTTCAAGTTGAATATCGATGTTTGGATACTCAATCTCGAACTCAGCAATCAAATCTTCAAAGGCCTTGAGCTCATTCGGGCCAATTGCATGCCATATAACGATTGTTACTTTCTCCTCTTCTGTTGTTGTAGTCGTTGTTTGGGTTGGAGAACTCGTGGTTGTTTGTGTGGGGCTTGAAGTAGTCCCCCCACCACCAATACACCCACTTGCAACTACCCCAATTGCCAATACTCCGATCAACAATAAAGCAAGTAGTGCCTTCTTCATGCATATTCACCTCTTGAATATTTCAAAGTTAGTATCATTCCCAGTGATATATATACCTTACGCTTTGATGATCACAGAATAGCAGATGCCCTAAAGGGGACATCAATGAAAAAATTTGAAATTCTCAAGGGAGACGACCAACAAAAAATGAGAACGGTTCAAGCTCGATATCATTCAAATTACCCAACAACACTTTATCCGGTAGTTTTTTGATCGAAACAGAATTATCTGAGTAGTTTATTCCAATTAAGAGCCTCTCTTCCTCATGTATTCTCTCATAAAGCAACAATCCCTCTCGAAATTCCACCGGCTCAAATGTCCCCATTTGTAGTGCTTTGCTGGTCTTCCTGAGCTGTATAAGTTTTTTTGTAAGATAAAATATCCTTAGATCCCATCTCTTGCTATCCCATTCCATAGGTGCCCTTGAACTCTCCATAAAAGGAGCCTCCATATTTCTCATCCCAATTTCATCGCCATAGTAAATAGACGGAATCCCCTTGTACGTGAAAAGGAAAACCAAGGCGCAGAGATATTTTCTTTTATCCCCAAGCAGGCTAAGCATCCTGTCTACATCGTGGTTATCTAAGAAATTATACATAACGTACTCAGCAGGGCCATAGTAAAAGCTTAAAAGCTCAAGCCAGTTGAGGAATTCCCTTGCATCAATCTCCCTAGCGACAAAAAATCTCAAAATTGCCTCATACAATGGATAGTTCATGGTTCCATGAAACTTGTTGAATATCCACAACCTGGCATCGTCCATCACCTCTCCAACTAGATAAACATCACTGGGCAACTTTTCCCTAATTTCTTCCCATACTTCAGGTGGAACACCGTGAGCAACATCTAATCTCCACCCATCTGCCCCTTTTCTAACCCAGTACTCCATTACATCCCTGATGAAGTCCCTTGCTTCTTTTTTCTCATGGTTTAAACGAGGCATCAGCCATACGGAATAAAAGCTTTCATAGTTCCATTTGAGGGCCTTAAGTTGACTATATTTTTCATCCCATGGGAGTTTTGAATTCAGAATATCGAGGAACTCCTCTGGAACAACTGGGAAACCTGTTATACGATAAAAATCCCTGTATTTACTGTTTTCTCCGTTCTTCACTACATCCTGAAAGTAGGGATGGAAAAAGCTCGTATGATGAAAGACTCCATCTAAAATAAGCTTTATATCCCGTTTCTTCAGCTTTTGCACCAATTTTTCAAAAGCTTTATCTCCCCCGAATTTCCGAGCAACATGGAAATAGTCAACGATGTCATAACCGTGATATGTCATTGACTCGAAGATCGGGGTTAGGTAAAGTGCATTAACACCGAGTTCCTCAATGTAGTCAAGTTTCTCTATAATGCCCTCAAGATCACCGCCGTGGTGAGTGACAGTTTTAAATTCTATACAATTGTGCGGGTCATTCTCTGGATTCCCATTGGCAAAGCGGTCGGGCATTATTTGATAAAAGACTCTCTCAAAGATCCACGCGGGTGGTTTAAATCTTTCCCTCTGCTCGTTAAAATCCACCTTAAAGTCTCCATAATCGATAATTTCATCTGCTTCATGAATCTCAAAGTAATACTCAAGTTCTTCTTTTCTGGGCAGAACTGCTTCAAAATATTCAAAGAGTTCATCCTGTGCTTTTTTTCTCATTTCATATTTTTGGTCTGAAATTAAAAACACTCCTTCAGCCACTCCCTTCATGGCTCTAAAGCGAATGTACGTTGAGTCCCCCAAAGAATAAGCATATACCAAGGAGGGATAATGGTAAAATTTCTCTCCCGAGAAGATCTTGGCAACATTAACAGTTTTTTCAAATTTATACGAAAGCCTTCTGTACACAGTTTTTTCGTTATTTTCAAAATCCAATGTTAAATTTCCATCGATCGAAAATGCATAGTACCAGATTCCCTCGGGAAGCTCGACTTTTATGTACCATCTATCTCCCTTTTCTTTCATTCTAAAGCTTCCCTCGTTGAATGCATTAAAATTTCCCAAAAGATAGGCATAGGATCCGCGTTTGGGTATGGAGAACTCTACAATTCCAACTTTTCCGAGGTAATCATCGTCTCTAAATCCGAAAATTTTATACATGTTAAACACCTCTCATGATTATGTATCACCTTTGATGTTTAAATTGTCAAAAGTGAATATTAAAAATCTTTAGGAGGAGAAAAAATGAGGGAAGAAGAGATAATTAAAATGCTTCAAAAGCTCGGTCTAACAAAATACGAAAGCTTGGCATATATAACCCTTCTAAAACTGGGAATCAGCAAAGCTACAGACCTTACAAAGGAAAGTGGAATCCCCCACACGAGGATATACGACGTGTTGAGCTCTCTTCACAGAAAGGGATTTGTGGACATTATGCACGGAACCCCGAGGATGTACAAGCCCGTGAATCCGGAAATAGTTTTTGAGAAACTTAAAGAAGAGCTTCTAAGTGATATAGAAGCCGTAAAAAATGCCCTCCTTGAACTCTACAAATCCATACATGGAGAGGACATACCAGAGATATGGACAATTCATGGGTTCGAAAACACTTTGGAAAGGGCGGAATACATAATAAGAAGCGCAAGACAGGAAGTATTGATAAACACCCCTTTTGAGTTTTTACGATTGCTCAAAGACGAAATTAAAAAGAGAAAGGATGTTATATTTGTAATTGTAAGCAACTTTGAAGAAATTCCCGAGTGGCTTAACAAGGAGAACGTGATTTTAGCCAAAAGCGGAGGAGCTCCGTGGCTGATGGCAACCTGGATTATAGGAGATGTGGACTACGCGCTCTTTTTTGGAGCACTTCCAAAGGACAGGAGAAGAGAAAAATTCTATTCCTTCTGGGGCAAATCTCCAAAGTTAATCCAGAATTATATGCACTGGTTCTACACGATGTACTTTGACAACAGTGAAGTCATAAAGCCCGTTGAATATGAAAAACTCAAGAAGCCCTTTGAAATTGCCAATATAAGAACACTCATAACGATCCTTAAACAAGCAGGGCTACCAAGAAAGATAGAGGTCATAGGGCACTTCGTTGATACAAGAGAGGAAGCAACGATAAAAGGTGAGGTTATTGAATATGAGTACACATCCCTCACGGCCAACATAACCATCAAAGACGAAGCAGAAAAAGAGTGGAAAGTTGGAGGACTGGGAAGCTACTTTGAAGACGTTGAGGGAGAAAAGTTCATTGTGTTGGAATAACACGGAGGGAATCGATGTGAAAATACTAATGCTTGGATTCGAGTACTTGCCGGTGAAAGTTGGCGGACTTGCGGAGGCTATCACAAGCATCGCAGAAACTTTAGCAAAGCTCAACAACGAAGTCTGGGTCTTTACGCCTTCTCACGGCCATATCGATGGAAAAAAACTTCTCGAGTTTGATATCAATGTCTACGGGGGCAAAGAAAAGGTAACCATATACGAAAGGGTTCAAAACGGCGTTAGAATATTCGCCCTAAGCAGCAACTTGCTTGACAACAAAGACGTCTACGGTCCAGGATGGGAGGGAATGCTGGGCAAAGCCATGCAGTTTGGAAAGGCAAGTGTTGGTCTGCTGAACTATTTGATAGAGAATGAAGGAAAACCAGATGTGTTGCATTTCCACGACTGGCATACCGTCTTTGCCGGGGCTTTAATTAAAAAGTACTTCCAGATTCCAGCAGTCTTCACAATTCACAGGCTCAACAAATCCAAAGTTCCGGCTCATTACTTCCACGAAGCCCATCTCGGCGAGTTAGCCCCTTATCCCGATATAGACCCAGAGTACGTGGGTGCTTATATAGCCGATGTAGTGACGACCGTAAGCAGAAGCTATCTCTGGGAGGAGTGGGGCTTTTACAAGAACTTTGAAGGAAAGGCCACCTATGTTTACAATGGGATAGCATGCGATTTCTGGAACGAGGAATTACTGGAAAACAAAGAGCTACCGAGGGAAGAGAGGAGAAGAAAAATTCTTGAGGGCTTAGGACTGAGCGATGGAATTGCCTTCATGTTCATTGGCAGATTCGACAGAGGACAGAAAGGTGTTGACACACTTTTAAGAGCCATTGAACTTATTGCCCAAAGTTATGCCTCTGAGTTTTCAAAAATGCGCTTCCTGATCATTGGGAAAGGGGATCCCGAGCTTGAAAGCTGGGCTCATGCATTAGGAGCAAAATATCCAGAAAACGTTAAAGTACTTACTCAAATGCTGAAAAGAGAGTTCACAAGGGAGCTCTATGGCAGCGTTGATTTTGTTATAGTGCCTTCCTACTTTGAGCCCTTCGGCTTAGTTCAGATGGAGGCCATGTGTCTGGGAGCAATTCCCATTGGATCAGCTGTTGGTGGAATAAAGGACACTATAATAAGCTTGGATGAAGACGAAGAAAATGCCACCGGATTACTTGTTCCTCCAAGAGATCCAAGTGCCCTTGCTCAGGCAATTATAATGATGGCTAAGCTCAGAGAAGAGAGTCCCCGGATAATTGAAAAAATGCGCCAGAATGGAAAGAAAAGGACTGCCGAATTCACATGGGAAAATGCCTGCAGAAGGTACATAAGGGCATATAAGAATGACATAGACAAAGCAGTCGAGTTCCTGAAATAGGCATCAGCACCGAGATTTGTCCTCATCTCTCGGAAGCGGCCAAGCTCATCATCTGCCACAAATTTTTAATTCTTTTTTCCTTATAACGTTGAGGTGAGCACATGGACTGTCCATTCTGCAACCCACCTGAAGAAGTTTTGCTCTATGAAAACGAGAATATAAGGATTCTTATAGACTCTTTTCCCGCGAATAGGGGACATCTCCTTATAGTTCCAAAAAGGCATATTGAAGACTGGCGGAAACTTAAAGAAGAAGAGAAGCAGGCCATAATGAAAGGGGTAGAGCTGGCAATTGAAAAGCTAAGTGAAGCTCTAAAGCCGGACGGCTTCAACGTTGGGATAAACCTTGGAGAAGCGGCTGGTCAAACGGTGGCTCACATTCATGTCCATGTGATACCGAGGTATAAAGGAGACACTAATTTCCCACGAGGGGGAGTAAGAAAGGCAGTTTTGGACGTTGAAGATGAAAATTTAAGCCTAAAGGAAAAATGGGTCAAAAACAGGCTCACTTTTGAAGAAAAAGACACCCTAAAGAGGTTATTCACTCACATCTAAAACTTCAGCCTTTTGAAACTCCACGATTTTCTTTGGATTCAACCTGCTTAACCTGTCTATCCTCCCTCCTCCGCCGATTACAAATTCCTTCTCAATAACTCTCTTATCCACCACAGTATTTATAGGAACTCCCACTGGAGGAACTTCACCGATTTTATAGCCAGTTATCTTTTCTACTTCCTTTGGACTTGCCATTCTGACGTTTCCAAAAATCTTTCTCAGCTTCTCCAAGCTTACCTTCGATTTTCCATCGACTATGACCAGAATGGATTCGCTTTCATTTACAATGAAAACGAGAGATTTGATTATGTTTTCAGGTTTAACGTCCAAGAGCTTGACAACCTGTTCCACGGTTTTTACTTCTCCTTTCGGCTTTATAATCTCTCCCCCAAGCTCTTTAACAATCTCTTCCACCCTTATTACTTTTGCAGGGTATTTCTCTTCGTTCTTCTTCAGTTTTCTTTCAACCGCTTTGTCCAGGTCAATATTAAGCTCATGTGCGAGAAGAGCAAGGTATATTATTATATCGGCAATCTCATCAGCAATTTTCTCTTTTTTCGAAGGGTCTCTGACCTTTTCAATGATCTCTTTATCGGTTTCCCATTGAAAGTACTCTAAGAGCTCCCCAACTTCAACAACAAGAGAAATTGCAAGATTTTTCGGAGTATGATACTTTTTCCAGAGACGTTCATCCCTAAATTTGATTGCCTTTTCTTCAATTTCTTTAAAATTCATGAGTCCTCATCTCTCTCAGAAGCCTTAAGTATTCCAACAGCTCTTTCAGTTCTTCCTTTGAAAACTTCTTCTCAGCATCTTCCTCCGGTTCAAATGACGATAGGTAGTCCTTTATTTTGTTTAATCTATCCAGCTCATCCTCCAGCTCAAGAGATCGCTTAGTGAACTCCCAAGAAGTATGAGGACTCTCAAAAATCCTCTGCTTGTTACTGACTATAGCTATCTTTACATTGGCTATTACCTCATCGACTAACTCCAACAGTTCTTTTATCTTCATCCTTCACACCGTTGATAATAATCAGGTCAAATTATTTAAAGTTGATTGAAAAAGTTAATATTAGGGGGTCCATGTGGACTTTGATCTGTTTATGGAA
This sequence comes from Thermococcus sp. 2319x1, assembly GCF_001484685.1. Classification (NCBI taxonomy): domain Archaea; kingdom Methanobacteriati; phylum Methanobacteriota; class Thermococci; order Thermococcales; family Thermococcaceae; genus Thermococcus; species Thermococcus sp. 2319x1. The sequence goes on from NZ_CP012200.1 coordinate 1,617,543, forward strand.
AGATACGGATACAAAATCCTTCTCGGGATAATGGCAGCAGTTATCATTGGGCTCTTTGCAATACCTGCCCTTGGAATTGCAAGATTGATAAAAACGTATGGACTCGAAGTTGGGCTTATGTTTATCATAGTGGCAGCGGCTTATGGTTTTATAGTGTGGAGAAGATCCTCCGAGGCATATGCAAAAGCCCATGGAAAATACTTCTACGATGATAAATGGTATAAAAGAAGATAGAATCACCTCTTGCTTGGATAAACTATCGCATCGAAGGGACAGAGCTGCTCGCAAAGCCCACAGCCAGTGCAGATGAGGGAGTCAATTTTCATCTTTCCCGCTTCACCATCAAATACGAGTGCCGGACAGCCAGTTAATAACGCACACGCTTTACATCCTGTGCATTTATCCTCTAAGACTATTGGAATATCCCCAATTTCCCCTCTCCTCAGCACTGGAATTATGCATTCTCTCCTTGCTATTATCACCGCCGGTCCTTTAACTTGCATTGCCTCTTTTATGGCCTCTTTGGTGGCTTTTAAGTCGTATGGGTCAACTGTCTTTACGTACTTCACACCCAACGCTTTCACAAGAGCTTCAATGTCAATCTCGTTGAACTTCCTTCCCGTCTCGCTTCCTCCCGTTCCCGGATGCGGTTGGTGTCCTGTCATCGCAGTTGTCCTGTTGTCGAGTATCATAACCAAAACATCTAAGTTTTTATAAACCGCATCCACTAATGGCTGCAGTCCATTGTGGAAAAACGTAGAATCCCCTATGGTGGCTATTATTTTCTTGCCCATAGCTATGCTCTGACCATTTGCGAGACTTATGCTGGCACCCATAACGTATTCTGTCCATATGGCCTCCAATGGCGGGAGTAAAGATAAAGCATAACATCCTATATCGCCGTGGATTGGAAGTTCATCTTTTTTGAACTTCAATTCCCTGAGAGCATCAAGTAACGCCCTGTAGGATCCCCTATGTGGACAACCAGGACACATTGTAGGGGGCCTTGATGGAGCCAAGTTTTCAGCTTCCTCAACCTCTTTAGGCTTCATGTATTCTTCTCCTTCCTTACCAAGAAGGTTTAAGAGTGCATTCCTGACTAATCTGGGGGTTAGCTCGCCCTCTAAAGGTAGATGACCAGTACGTTTGCCGTATATAGGGACTCTTATCCCCTCTTCGTAGGCTACTATCTTCACCTCTTCCTCCAAAAACGGCGCACCGTCTTCCACAACTATTGCCTTTTTGACCCCTTTTAGGAACTCAACAACAAGTTTCCTTGGCAGGGGATGGGGAGTTGAAATCTTAAGAACCTTAAATTTCTCTCCAAGCTTTGAAACAACTTCCTTCACGTAATTATAGGGCGCTCCCTCAGCTATAATCCCGATTTCACCTTCTCCTTCAATCCAGTTAAATCTTAAGCCTTCAAATTCAGCCTCAATTTCCTTCAGTGTTTTGTTCAGCCATTTATGTCTCTCAAGATTGCCCTTCATAGAGGCTCTTACGTATCTCTGAATATCCTTCTTAAACTTTGGTTCCCTGTTGAGCTTAACGAACTCTCCTACCTCTACATCGGCGGTTGTGTGGTTAACTCTGGTAGTTGTTCTGAAAATAACCGGCACCTTGTACTTCTCACTTAATTCATATGCATACTTTATCAAATCATGGGCCTCTTGAACATCTGCAGGCTCCAAAACGGGTAGTAAGGCAAGTTTTCCATAATATCTATCATCCTGCTCCGTTTGAGAGGTATGCGGCCCGGGGTCATCGGCAACTAAAATAACGAGCCCCCCTTCCACACCAGAATAAGCGAGACTCATTAGAGGGTCAGCAGCAACGTTAAGTCCCACACACTTCATCGTTACAAGTGCTCTAAGACCCGTATAAGCAACTCCCGCGGCTTCTTCAAGTGCTACTTTCTCATTTGGTGCCCATTCAGCGAAGATTTCGGGATTTAATCTCGCTATTGTTTCAATAACTTCAGTAGACGGCGTTCCAGGATAGCCGGTTGCAAAAGAGATGCCGCTTTCAAGTGCTCCATATGCGATTGCTTCGTTTCCAATAAGGAGTTTCTTATTTGGTGACGTCACAATCATTGAGGAGCTTGATTTAGCAATTTCCATGCTCACCACCACAATCTCTTCGTTTTAAGCCTATAAAACTTATAGTTCGAAGAAAAACTGAGAAAATCGAATATCTTTAGATTTCAACCTCAAAAACCATAAATGTTCTCGCTATAGGGTTCGGATAAACTTGCCATTCGAAATCTCCATTCTCTATAGGTATCTCTCCGTAGAGGCCTCCTTCTCGCGGATCAAGGCTCTTTCCCAATATTCTAGTTCCGTTTATCTCGACACTCATGTATCTCGGAAGCCCAATCCTCACAAAGCCCTCTCCCATTGCATACTCAATTCCCCACTTCACGGAATAAATCCCGGCATAAAGCTCCGCTATTCTGACAGCAACACTTTCTTTCCCTATAGCCAAGATCTCAACCCCGGTTTCTTCCCAAAATCTCTTAGCCAACGGCTGTAGATCTTTGCTCAGCTCATGCCATATGGCTTTTCCTCTATCAGAAATCCTCAATGAATCTATAGTTGGATCGTCGAGTTTTCTGACCTCTATTCCCCCAAGGCTGGAGTCTAAATGAATAACATCCGGCTTTACTTTTCTTGCAAGCTTTAATGCCAGAAAAGCCTCATCCCTCAGCGCTTTCCTTCCACTAAGGTCATAGTCAAAAGGATCGGAGTACTTTACGATGCTCAGTGTCGCTGTTCTATACGGCTTCTCCACCAAAACAGCTGCAGTTGCTATCAAACCAATTGGATTGTAGTTTTCATCCAACACTGCTCCCCCAGTATCTGCAGAGACTATTCTCATATCTTTCACCCTTTCGGTTCTAAGTGAGCCTTCTTGACTATCAACACTCCCGAACTGGTGTATTCATCCCATATCTTTTCAACTTCGTCAAAAACAACTTTTGCACTAAAGAATGGTGCATCCCTGACAAAAGTCTCGAATTCTCCTCCTTCACCAGCTATGTGCACTTTATACTTTTCGTTAAGTGTTTTCAATTCCTCAAGGGCCTTTCCATCTATTTTCCTTCCTAACCACGTTTTATCCAGGCCATAAGCTGAGACTCCAACTATAACGACATCAAAACCCTCTTGAATCAGGGTTTTCATATATTCTTCTGGATCAACTCCCCAGAACGGAGCAAATACTTTGATTCCTAACTCCTGAGCCACTCTTTCAACCCTTTCTTTTTGGTATTGACTTGCCAGTGCCCCTGCAACGATTCCATCTATTTTCAGTCCTTCAAGAACCCTTTTCAAGTCCTCAACTTCTTTCTCCTTCTCTCCTTTTGTAAATCCCTTTATGAGAGGAATTCCAACGGCCCTTGCTTGGAGCTCTGTGAGGTGAATGTTTGGAACATGGTACATATAACTTTCATCACTCTCAGAATGCATACTTACAAGATATTTAACCTCAAAACCTTCCTTTAATGCCCAGTAAAGGGCATATGTTGAATCCTTTCCTCCAGAGAAAAGTACTGCAACCCTCATTTCTATTCCTCTTTTCATGTTTTAAGATAATTGGAGAGTGTATTTAAAAAATTTTGGAAAATTAGAGAGGACACCCTTAGGATAAGCTAATGGATAACAGAAAACAGTATTGGTGAGAGCTAAAGCTTAATCTCTACACACTCTGTAAACTTCTTTTCTTCTACTGTTTCTTTCGAGTATCAGGTAATCACCAGCAAACATAGCCTTTGCTATTCTATTTTTGTCCTGAGGATTATGGCTCTTAAACTCCACACAATCAATGAGTTTCAGATCCAAACTGTAAACACAGAGTTTCTGGTAAATTCCATTTCCAGCCAAAATCTCACTAAAAAACAAGGCAAAATAGTTTTCTCCTCCAATGAACTCTATGCTAATTCCAGTAAACGGATCGATCGGCTGGGGAGTTATCTCCATATTTGCCTCAATCGATTTTATAGACTTCCCTGTCTCCAAATCGTATAGGGTTAGGTAGTATTCATTCTCCCTTGAACTGAGCATATAAGCCTTTTCATTTACCACCAGCAACTCAAATCCTTCGGCTGGGAAAATCCTAACAAACTCTCCATTGGTTTTGTTGAAAAAGATTATTCCTTTGATTTTATCGAAGCCTCTTGTTACACTTCCAAGCATCAGAATATAGTTTTTGTATTCTTGTGCTGTTTTTGGATTGAAATAAAGGAGTTCATATGATGAAACATTGTACTCATAAACCTTCCACCACTTAGGGGTTAAATTGTAGTCCAAAAACACCGCCTCACTCCTAAGTCCAGCATCCCATTTGGAGTAGTAACCATAAAGAAAAATCCCCTCGCTAAAGAACTTATACCCTGCTTGAGGGGTTTTAAACGTAAAATTCAATAGACTTTTATTAAAAGATCTGCTTTTGATAACAACACTTACCCGGGGGATCATCCTGTCATCAACAATTATCGGAGCTGTCTCTTTGATTTCTATTAAATAATACTCCTCAGTTTTAACCAACAGTTCTTCGGGAGCGATGTCTACTGGGGAGAGTTCAGAAGTGGGGTTGAGAAATAGACTTGAAGCAATAACAGCGAAAAAAAGGAATAGAAAAGCAAGCAAAACTTTTTTTCTCATAGCTTTCACCTCATGGCCATATTGTTTTCCAATGGTATTCTCTTGGATCATCAGTTGCCGCAAAGGCTTGGTAGAAGAGCAAGTCGGCCCTTTCATACGCTAATTCAGTTTCAAGCATTAAGATTCTGTTCCAAGTCTCATTAGTTGAAAAAACTCGAGCTTTCTGATACAACTCCTGTAATTCCTCCTCTTTCTGATTAATCACTCTTGTTAAGTTCTCAATTTTTAAGTTAATCTCACTCAAAGCCTTATCAACATCAAAATCTTGGCAAGAACTGCAAGCCCCAGAGCTAACTGGAACTTGCAAGTCCTTAACTTCTTGAAACTGCCCAGCAAAAGCAAAACTACTCAAAAACACCTTTGCATTCGCCCCCTTTCCCCCAAACAAGGTCTTCAACAATACTATAAGCAAAAGTAGTATAAAAACATTTTGCTAAAATAATAATCTTATGGATACATCAATCAAAAGTAGGAGAGCATCCAAATTACTCAAAGGCTCATCAAGTAACAGAACATCGGGCTCTTTAACAAGTGCCTAGCTATCGCAACTCTCTGCTGGTGACCACCACTGAGCTGCCGGGGGTATCTGTCTAGGAGATGATATATGTGAAGCATTTTCGCAACTTCTCTCACTTTTTTCTCTATCTCTTCTCTAGGAGCTTTTCTGAGCTCAAGAGGCGATTTTTGCCGCAACATCTTTTCTTATGTATAGGGGCCCAGCTTCCGTGTCTTGTGGCAAGCCGTAAAGCTTCCCGTTGAATTTTGATGCCTCAATAAGTGAGGGATAGAAGTCCTCTCTCACATTTTTGTATGCGTTTGCATATTCGGTTATATCAAGAATGTAACCCCCGTCTGCAAGGGTCGGTAAGAATACGTAAGAGTTCACGAAGAAATCCCCCGCTTGTCCTAGGGGCTGTTTGCTGAGATATTCTTGATAGGCATCTTGGAAAGAGGCAACATAGTGTGTATCCGTTATTGTTATCCTCACGTTAACCCCATTTTCTTCCCAAACTTTGTTTATTCTTCTCTCACCTCCTACAATCCCATAAACTCTCATCACGCTGTTGGGGTTTCCAGACTCCACGCGGAGAATTTTACTTTACTTACCCCGTTGCTTTCAAGTGCCTTCCCTATTGCCACAGCATCCTTCAAATGTGCATCACCGAAAGTGTTATATATGCTAATAAAAGATTATCAACCAAAAATATTTAATATGTATAAAATAACAATACTGGGGATGAAAGCATGGTTCGCGTTGTGATACTAGGCCAAGGATACGTAGGGAGCATTTTTGCTCTTGGGGTTGAAAGGATAAAAACAGGGGAGCTTGGTTACTATGGAATTCCACTTCAGAACGAGCTCCCAATAAAAGTCGAAGACATAGAAATCGTTGGAAGCTATGATGTTGACAAAAACAAAATTGGCAAGTCCCTATATGAGGTTGTGAAGAACTACTGGGACGGCAAAATCCCAGAAGCCCTCAAGAACATAATCGTAAGAAAGGGAATTCATCTCAGAAGCTTAAGAAACCTTCCCATAGAGGCGGAGGGCCTTGAGGATGAAATGAGCCTTAGGGAAGCTGTTGAAAAACTTGTTGAAGAATGGAAGAGGCTTAATGCAGACGTTATAGTTAACGTTTGCACTACCGAAGCCTTTGTCCCATTTGGAAACAAGGAAGAGCTTATAAAAGCCATTGAAAACGACGAGAGAGAAAGATTAACTGCAACTCAAGTTTACGCTTATGCCGCCGCTCTGTACGCAAAGGAAAGGGGAGGAGCAGCTTTCGTAAACGCTATTCCCACGCTCATAGCAAACGACCCCGCTTTTGTGGAGCTTGCCAAAGAGAACAACTTAGTTATCTTTGGCGATGATGGGGCCACGGGAGCAACCCCGCTGACGGCCGATGTCTTAGCTCACTTAGCTCAGAGGAACAGATACGTTAAAGACATAGCCCAATTCAACATAGGTGGTAACACTGACTTTTTAGCCCTAACTGACAAGGAGAGAAATAAAAGCAAAGAATTCACAAAATCGAGTGTAGTTAAAGACCTTCTTGGCTATGAGGCTCCTCATTACATCAAACCAACCGGGTTCCTTGAGCCGTTGGGAGACAAAAAGTTCATTGCCATGCACATCGAATACGTCAGCTTCAACGGAGCAGTTGACGAGCTTGTGATAACCGGAAGAATCAACGATAGTCCAGCTTTAGCCGGACTGTTAGTTGATTTAGTGAGATTGGGCAAAATGGCAGTAGAAAGGAAGGAATTCGGGACTGTATACGAGGTTAACGCCTTCTACATGAAAAACCCGGGGCCAGGAGAAAAAGGCAACATTCCCAGGATAATAGCCCATGAAAAGATGAGAATGTGGGCAGGGCTGAAGCCAAGATGGCTTTAGCTCTTTAGCTTTTCTTTTAATATTCTCCTTGCAACTTCAAGCACTTCCTCGGGGGTTTTCTTAAAGCCCCCTCCCTTTGCTAGAATCTCACTTCCACCGCCACCGCCGCCCACTTCTTTGAGAACTTCTCTGAGGAGTTCATCCATAGAGATTCCTTCCGTGTCTTTGTTCTTTGCAAAAATCACGTAATTTTTTCCAACTGCCAAAACTACTGTGTTAGGGTTCTTATCTACAAGATACACAATAAATGCCTGTGCGTCTTTCATGTCCATTGACTCAATGTAGGGGATTAACTTTATCCCGTTAATCTCATCGGCATTGGAAAGCAGTACCTTGCCTTTCCATTCCCAAAGCTCCCTTCTCAGTTCGAGTTTTTCTTTTTCGATGTTTTTGAGCTCTTTCTTCAGCTCCTCCACTCTCTCAATTAAAGGCCTGTTTTTGTTGGGCATTTCGTTTAGACTTTCCCAGTAATCTTCCAGGAGCTTGTTTAGGTATATGAGGGCCCTATATCCACAGGCAAACTCTATACGCCAGATGTTCTTGGTTTTTCTGTAGAAATTGAGGACTTTTATGAAGCCAACTTCTCCGGTATTTTTTACGTGAGTTCCTCCGCAAGGGATTAAATCAACGTCTCCTATTTTCACTACCCGGATTTTTCCCGATATATCCTCAGGCAGGGATTTTCTGAGAGCCGATCTTATCTCTTCGGGAAGCCCCTCATATTCTTCAACCTCCACGGGAATGTTGGCCCAAACGACTTCATTGGCCTCAAGCTCTGCAGCAAGGATGTGTGCCCAAGTTAATTCCTCATCAAAATTGATCTCAATTTTGTTGTATTCCGGGAATATCTGAAATCCAGTGGTATCGCTGTTGTACATCCTCTTCAAAATAGCAGAAAGTATGTGCTGGCCAGTGTGTTGCCTCATGTTTTCGTATCTCCATTCCCAGTCAAGCTCAAGCTCCACTTCTTCCCCTTCCTTTGGAATCCTCCCTTTGAGCTTTCCTTCATGCCAGATTTCATCTTTTCCCTCAACTTTTTCAACCTCAATTCTAAAGCCATCGCCCTTTATTACCCCTCTGTCGCTGGGCTGTCCGCCCCCTTCGGGATAAAATATTGTCCTATCAAGCAATACCCCAATTCTATTCCCTCTAACTTCAACCTTCATTATCTTTGCAGAGGCTTCCCTTAGGTAGGGGTCGATGTAGAACAACTTAAGCGTCATATGTCCCACCAGAAGGGAATCCCAATAAAAAGATAAAAAGCTAACTAAGCCTGAGATTTAGCCTCAAGAAGAGCCTTAACTCTCTTCAATCTGAAGAAGTTTTCCCTCTCCATCTCGTCCAGATGCTGACTTATATATTTAACAGTCTCTTTCATTCTTGGAATGATGATATATTCTAAGGCATTAACCCTTCTTTTTGTTTTTTCAATCTCTTTTGCAAGCCTCTTTAGTGTCTCCTCCACTTCTGCTAGCCTTATGGCCAGCTCAAGAACTTCTTCAAATTTTTCTGATGCAATATCCACCTTGGAAGAACTTGAAACAAAAGCATAGCCTCTCTCGCTGGGGTCTCTCTTAAATTTTTCAGCCTCAATTAAAGGCACCGGCACACCCATGATGTTTCTCTTTTTAATTTCTATCTCCTTATTTGGTCTTACACTGAGGGCTATCTCGCCGAGCCTGACAATTCCCGTGTCTATCTCGGCCAATCTAAGCTGTTCAAAGGCTTCCTCTATTTTCTGATTGAGTTCCTTCCTCAGTGCCAGAGCCTCGTCGTATATTGTGAAGAACTCCATAATAAGGGCATCTTGCTTTTCCTTGAGAATTTTGTGCCCCTTTTCAGCCAGTTTTATCCTTCTCTTTAGCCTCAAAAGCTCCATTCTGGTTGGCTTGACTTTCAGTATTTTTGTCATTTAGCTCACCTCAAAATAAAAGAAGTCAAGAGGAGTATCTGTATTTTGGATGGTACTTCTCTATGTACTTCCTCTCCACTCTCTTGAGCTCTGACTCCGGCAGTATTGACAAGAGATCCCATCCGAGGTCTAGGGTCTCAAAGATTCCCCTGTCTTCATCGTATCCCTGCGCAACAAACTCTTTCTCGAATCTGTCTGCGAATTCGAGGTACTTTCTGTCGGTCTCACTTAAAGCCTCTTCACCTACAACCGCCACAAGGTCTCTAAGACTCCTACCTTCTGCATAAGCCGCGTAGAGCTGCTGGCTTAGCTGGGAGTGGTCTTCTCTCGTTCTTCCTTTCCCTATACCGTCCTTCATCAATCTGCTAAGGCTTGGGAGCACATCAATTGGCGGGTAAATACCTTTTCTGTGGAGGTCCCTGCTCAAAACTATCTGCCCCTCGGTGATATATCCCGTAAGATCCGGAATTGGGTGGGTAATGTCATCGTCGGGCATTGTGAGTATTGGCATCTGGGTTATGCTTCCCTTCCTTCCTCTAACTCTCCCGGCCCTCTCATAAATAGTTGCAAGGTCAGTGTACATGTAACCTGGGTAACCCCTTCTTCCTGGAACCTCTTCCCTCGCTGCTGAAATTTCACGCAAAGCCTCTGCATAGTTGGTCATATCCGTTAAGATGACCAGAACCTGCATGTCATAGTCAAAAGCAAGGTATTCAGCAACGGTAAGGGCCATTCTCGGGGTAATGATTCTTTCAATTGCTGGATCGTCTGCAAGGTTAAGGAATAGCACTGTCCTCTCAATTGCTCCGGTCTCTTCAAAGCTCTTCTTGAAGAAGTTTGCCTCTTCATATGTGATACCCATTGCGGCAAATACAACAGCGAACTGTTCTTCTTCTCCCAAAACCTTAGCCTGTCTCGCAATCTGAGCGGCGAGCATATTGTGAGGCAAACCGCTACCACTGAATATTGGAAGTTTTTGGCCCCTAACAAGGGTGTTCATCCCATCTATTGCTGAGATACCTGTTTGAATGAAGTCTCTTGGATACGCTCTTGCCACAGGGTTCAAAGGAGCCCCATGAACGTCTCTCCTGTCTTCAGGTATTATTTCAGGCCCACCGTCTATTGGTTCTCCAATACCGTTGAATACCCTTCCAAGCATGTCCATTGACACCGGAACTTTGAGAGTTTCTCCGGTGAATCTAACCCTCGTTGTTTTGACGTCGAGGTCTCTTGTTCCCTCAAAAACCTGAACGATGGCTAAGTCCTCTCTCGCCTCTAGCACCTGCCCCTTTCTTTTCTCTCCACCTTCGACTTCTATCTCCACAACTTCCCCGTAGGCTACCCCTTTAACGCCTTGAACTATCATCAAAGGACCGTAAATCTTGCTTATTGTGGAGTACTCCATTCCGGGCATTTTCATCACTCCCCGTATTTCTTAAAGAGCTCCTCAAACTGTTCTCTTGTCTTCTCCATTAGTGAAGCTATCTCCTCAACGTTGGGATTGTACTTCATTCTTCCTATCTCCTCTCTAACAGGGAGCTTTGCAATTTCCTCTACCGGAACTCCCATGTCTATTGCCCTCATTGTGTAGTGGTAGAAGTTGAGTATGACCTTCATCATTGTTATCTGCTTCTTTGGAGGACAGTACGTGTCAACCTCGTGGAAGGCATCTTGCTGGAGGTAGTCCTCTCTGATCATCCTTGCCACGAGGAGGATGGCCCTTTCTCTCTCCGGCAGTGCATCCGGACCCACTATTCTAACTATCTCCTCGAGCTCAGATTCCTTCTGCAGGAGTGCCATTGCCTCGTCTCTCATCGCCTTCCATTCTGGGTCAACATTTTTGTGCCACCAGTCTTTTATAGAGTCCACATAGAGAGAATAGCTCGTAAGCCAGTTAATAGCCGGGAAGTGCCTTCTCCTTGCCAGATCAGCATCCAACGCCCAGAATACCTTAACGACTCTTAGAGTATTCTGCACGACAGGATCGCTTAAGTCGCCACCAGGAGGTGAAACAGCACCGATAACACTGACACTTCCAATTCTACCGTCACTTCCTAACGTTATCACTCTTCCGGCCCTTTCATAGAATTCGGCTATCTTCGAAGCAAGATATGCTGGATAACCTTCTTCACCTGGCATTTCCTCAAGTCTTCCAGAGATTTCCCTCAAAGCTTCGGCCCATCTTGAGGTCGAATCTGCCATTAAAGCTACGTTATAACCCATATCTCTGAAGTACTCTGCTATTGTAATTCCCGTATAAATGGAGGCCTCTCTAGCAGCAACGGGCATGTTTGATGTGTTTGCTATGAGAACGGTTCTCTCCATCAATGGCTTGCCTGTTCTCGGGTCTTTGAGCTTGGGGAACTCTTCAAGAACATCCGTCATCTCGTTTCCCCTCTCGCCACAACCAATGTACACTACAACTTCAGCATCACTCCACTTGGCTAATTGGTGCTGCGTTACCGTTTTGCCACTCCCGAAAGGTCCTGGAATTGCAGCGGTTCCCCCTTTTGCCTGAGGGAAGAAAGTATCAATGGTTCTCTGACCAGTAATTAGCGGGACCTCTGGAGGGAGCTTCTTTCTGTATGGTCTTTTAACTCTAACGGGCCATCTTTGGTACATCTTAAGCTCCTTTATCTCCCCGTCTGGGGTTTTAACCTTTGCAATGACTTCTTCTATCGTGTAATCTCCCTCTTCGGCAATCTCCACTATCTCGCCTTCAATTCCGGGCGGCACCATTATTTTGTGCTCTATGATGCTCGTTTCTGGAACAACACCAATTATGTCCCCACCAATGACCTTATCACCAACTTTCACCTTTGGCGTGAAGTGCCACTTCTTGTCCCTTGGAAGAGCTGGAGCGGTAAGTCCTCTTCCTATGAAGTCGCCGCTTTTCTCTCTCAAAATCTCCAGAGGTCTCTGTATTCCATCGTAGATTGAGGTTAACAACCCTGGACCAAGTTCAACACTCAAAGAGGCTCCCGTTCCGACAACGGGTTCACCGGGCCTAACTCCTGCAGTTTCTTCATAAACTTGGATAACAGCTTTGTCTCCTTCCAGTCTGATTATCTCCCCAATGAGTCCAAGCTCTCCAACTCTAACAACCTCATACATTCTTGAGCCTCTCATCTCATCAGCCACAACCAACGGTCCGGTAACTCTAATTATCCTTCCCATGTCTTTCACCTCTTTATCTCCACACCTATGGCTTTTCTAACGATTTCCCTCAACTGTCCCTCACCATAGAGTGATCCATACTTATCAGGAATTTGAAGGATTATCGGGAAAGTCACATCGGGAATCTCAATCTTTTGAGCCAGCCGTTCTGTTATTAGAATTAAACCAACATCTTCCCTTTCTATGAGTTCTTTTAGCTTATTTTTTGCTCTTTCTAACTCATGCACAGTTTCTCCAAATGAGTACGCTTCGTGAACCCCTGCAAGTCTAAAGCCGAGTGTGGTGTCCTTATCTCCAAGAACCACTATTTTCATGGCAGTTCACCTACTACTTTCTTTGTGATCTCTGGCTTTACACCATCCTCTATCAGCTTTGCTATTGCTTTAAGCTTTCTTATTTCACTTTCTTTTTGGAGAATATAGCTTAAAGGCACTGCAATACTCAATGGATAGAATCTCGTCAGCTCCGCCATTCTTTGAAGTATGTACCTGTCAAATGCCCTCTCAAATGCCGAAATGTCTTCCAGTATCTCTTCTCTGTGCTCCCTTATTATCCCCGAGTACTCTGTAGAGTCTAACTCCGCCAGAACCATCTCGACGTCTTCCATGTTTGCAAGAGCCTCAAGGGTCTTCCTCTTGATCTTGCCTCCGGGTATCAGAGAATTTTTAAGCTTATCTGCCCCCAGGCCATATGCCTTTCCTCTAAGTATCGTGCTTAGGTTTATCTTGTCGATTTTTAAGCTCACAAACTCCTGCAAAATTTTCTTTTCCTCATCCTTTCTTGTGGCTGCATATTTGGAGAGCTTCAGATAGTGGTTTTTGTAAAGTTCTGTTTCAAACTCCTCTGGTGTTATCTCCTTTAGTAAGAGCTTTTGATAAGCCTCCTCGTATTCCGTCCCTTCGAGTATAACGAGTATTTCCTCAAAGCTCTTTGCATCGGCAATGGCCTTAACTTTTTCAACCATTGTGCCAATTTCGTTTATGTAATCCCTGGCAACTTCTCCCCTTAGCTTTGCCTTGACGGCAGAAGAGATGTTCCTAACGTCCCATTCTTCGAGGAGAAGTTTGAAGAACTCTCTTGTCCTTTTGGGAAGGATTTTAAAGAAAAGTCCATATGTGTCCGTCAAAGCTTTGTCAAGGGCTCTATCTATGCTTTCGGAGTTCAAAGCCGGAAGGGAGGTTAGATACGGCTTGTAATCTGTGTCCTCAAGGTTCATGATAAAGTTATTCAGGGTCTTTGATTCCGCCAACTCATTAAACTTCTGCTCTGTGAAAAGCCTCGCCTCCATTGCCCTGATTCTAGCATTTGGGTATGAATACGGGGTGTACTTCCACAAGATTTGTCCGGTTTTGTAGGCTACCCATGTAAATATGACCGCCAGACTTGTGTCAAGAATTGCTGTTACGGTGCTAACTTCCACGTTCCTCACCTAAACAGGGTTTTTGCTATTATGGAGCGGAGATCGCTTTGAAATCTTTCCATTCTTGCCTCAAATGTGTTATCTATTCTTATGCTTCCATCGGCGTTGTATATTACAACCCCCCCGATGGTCTCTATTGGTGTTCCTATGTCTATTTCAACTTCCTTTCCGAGCCTCTCTTTTGCCTCCTTCTTAATGTCCTCCAAGTGCTTTTCCAATAGAGCGAGGGTCTCTTTATTTGAAGCTACTATCACCTTCTCTTCTCCCAGTTCTTCTATCCCCGGAATAATTAACTCTTTGAGGACTTCAAGGTATTCCCCTTCCGGTATTGAAGCCAGCCTCTCCTTTAATGCCTTTAAGACCTCGTTAATCAACTCCTCTTGAAGTGCAAGCTTCTTCCTCCTAACTTCAAGCTTTGCATTGGCGATTATTCTCTGCTTTTCAAGTTCCGCCTGTGCTTGAGCTTTTCTAATTATCCACTCAGCTCTGGCTTTTGCTCTTTTTTCAGCCTCTCTTCTAAGTTCTTCCGCCTTTTTTTCTGCCTCCTCTAGGATGTACTTTATTTTCAGCTCTGCCTCCCTGTTGATCTCTTCGATGATTAGCCTTGCTCCTTCCATTAATGATTCCTCCTTGGAATAATAGGGAGAAGGCTCAGAAGCCAACTCCCGTGATTATGAGTATTAAAGCCCCAACGAGACCGAATATTGCCATTGTCTCGGCCATGGCGGCAAATATAATCGCTTGGGTAAATGTCTTGGGGTTCTTTGAAACCGCTCCAATCCCAGCTGAAGCTATTATACCCTGTGGGATTGCTGAGAGACCGGTTAGTCCAACGGTCAAACCTGCTCCCAAAAGAATGGCTGCTTTAATGAGGTTTTCTGTGGTAGTTTCGGCGAACTTAAATCCTCCTCCAAGTATACCTGACACGAGAGCAATTAGGAACAGAGTTATCAACCCATAGATGCTCTGGGTCATTGGAAGACCCTGTAAAAGCAGGGCATTTCTGAAGTTCTTCTCATCCTCCGCAACTGCTCCAGCCGCTGCAGCTCCAGCAATTCCAACACCAAATGAAGAGGCTGCTCCAGCTATACCTGCCGCAAGTGCGGCACCCAATGCAACGTAAACTACTGGCTCCATTTTCCTTACACCTCCTAAATCTCTAATTCAAGCTCAGATACTTCTCTTTTAGCTTTAAAGGGCTCAAATCTCTTACCTTCACCTGAGTAAAACGTTCCAAAAAATTCAACATAATGCAAACGTAAAGCGTGAACAAAGGCTCCCAGAGCATTTATTGCCGTTGAAAAGATATGTCCTCCTATAAATACCACCAAACCAACCGCTATGCCCAGAGGCACTGGGCCTATTTTAATACCCCATATCATTGCCACGATTATGTTTATCACCATCGCTATTCCAGCCGTTGCCAATGCCAATGCCATTAACCTGGCGTAACTCAGCCAGTTGCCGATGAAGCCGAAGAAGTCTGAGATTGTCATCAATAGCCTCATCAATATTGGCAAGTCACTTCTGATCTCAGAGATTACAAAGAGGACAATGCCCGGCAGTAAAAAGGCCTCTCCCAAGGCAATGCTCACGAATCCTGCCATTGAAAGGGCAAGGAAAATCACTCCCAGAATTATGAGCATCCATGGAAGTGGTCCCAATATTGCATTGGTTGTTTCTTTGTTCTTCATTTTAACTATAAAGCCCAATGTGTAACCAATGAATAGGTGCAACAGACCGATTGCCAGTGCTAATCCCAAAACCACTAAGGCCCCTCTCATTGGGTCCAAGAGCATTGGAACGTTGATTCCAGCTCTCTGTAGGGCATCGCCAAAGTAACTGCCAAAGAGGATTCCCATTACAATGGTGAAAAATGCACTCCAGAGCAGGATATTTGAGAACTTATAAACACCGTCATTGAGCTTTTTGTGTCCCATTGTAAGCAATGCAGCCACTACTGCTATTATCAGTCCGTACATAAAGTCCGTTAACATGAAACCAAAGAAAAACGAGTATGTGAAGGCCAATATAGGAGTGGGATCCAGTTCGTTATATTTTGGAACACCAAACATTTCAGTCAGCATTTCAAAAGGTTCAATGACTTTGGGATTCTTTAGCTTTACAGGTATTTCATCGAGTTCCTCCGGTGTTGGTGATCTTACATTTACATAGATTTTGCCTTGGGATATCTTGTTAAGCCCCTCAACAATTCTTGGGACGTCTTTTTTTGGCAACCAGCCGGTAAGGGCAAAGGTCATGTTAGTTCTCACCAAATTGCTCAGCATGTTCGCTTTTTCCCTTTCGTTCTCCATGAGTTCTTGATAGAAAACCAACTCATCGTGATATTTTTCAGCAAGGGTTTTTGCTTCTTTTTCTGCTGCTTCCAGTTCCTTATTGAGCCTCGCTATTTCTTTTTGGAGCTCTTTTATAGCATCTCTTGGTTTGCCTTTTACTTCAGGCACTTCAATCCTTTCAAAGGAATACTTTGCAAGAATTGGATTGGCTTTATCGTAATCTTTTTTCAAAAGGGCAACTACAACAAGAACTTTCCCCTTCAAATCCCTTGAAACATACGCTAATCTATCGTTGAGGGCCTTTTTTACCTCTTCAATCAGGGGCAAAAACTTGTCTCTTTCAACAAAACCCACAACTATTTCCACACCTTTTGTAGGTTTGAGGTATTCCACTTCAATGTCCAATGTTGAAAGTAGTTCCAGTATCTCTATTTCAGTTTTTAATCTTTCTATTTCGGTATTCAAAGAGGATATCTTGCCCTCAACGCTTTTTATTTCCGGCTCAGCATTTTCAAGAAAGCTTTCGATTTCTTTTATCAGGTGCTCAATTCCCCGGTATTTGTACTTTTTCTTTGGTCTCAATTCCGGAAAAATGAATCCTTTAATGCCACCCGTTTCCTGTTCCCTATAAGATTTCAAGAAATCTATAAGACGAGAAAGACTGATGCTGTAAGATGCGGCCTTTCTATAGAACTCATTCGGGGCATCTTTCTGGGCAAGATTAACATCAATTTCTCGAATCTCTAAAACTCCCTGCTCGTGGAGGTAAGTCAAGATGGAATCTTTATATCTGTTTAGGCTCAACACCTCTATTTTAACCATCTCTTCCGGTTTGAACATCTCTCATCTACCTCTAATGAGCTTTATTGCCTCTTCAATTGCCTGCTCAAAGTTTTGCGTGGCCTTAATCCTTATATCCTCCAGTTCTTTTTCACCCTCTTCAA